>NZ_CP107945.1:7533207-7866414 GCF_036057275.1 Streptomyces sp. NBC_00390
TGCTGACCGGCATTCAGCAGGCGAATCTGCTGCGCGGGCGCGTCATCTCCTCGACCCTGAGCAGCGCCCGCTTCCTGCGGCATCTGCTGCGCCTGCCCGTCACGTTCTTCGCCCAGCGCAGCCCGGCCGACCTGGTGCAGCGGCTGCAGTCCAACGACGCGGTCGCCGAGACACTGGCGCGCGACCTTGCCGCGGCCGCCGTGGACGGGATCGTGGTCATTCTCTACGCCGTCCTGCTGTGGACGTACGATCCCCAGCTCACCGTCGTGGGCGTACTGATCGCGCTGCTCAATGTGGTGGCGATGCGGATCGTCGTACGGCTGCGGGCCACGAACACCCAGAAGCTTCGCGCGGACAGCGCCCGCCTCACCAACACCTCGTACACCGGACTCCAGCTGATCGAGACCATGAAGGCGACCGGTGGCGAGAACGGATACTTCCGCCGCTGGGCCGGTCAGCACGCCACCACCCTGGAGGTGCAGCAGCGCCTGGGCGTCCCCAGCGCGGCCCTGGCCGTCGTCGCCCCCACCCTCGCGACGCTCAACAGCGCGCTGATCCTGTGGATCGGCGGCCTGCGGGCGGTGGAGGGCCATATCTCCATCGGACTTCTCGTCGCGTTCCAGGCGCTGGTGGCCCGCTTCACCGCACCCATCACCCGGCTGAACGGGGTGGCGGGCCGGATCCAGGACTTCGCCGCCGACGTCGCCCGGCTCAAGGACGTCGAGAGCTTCCCGGTCGACGGGCTCTACACCCGCGACCAGCCCGCCACCGACACCCGTCGGCTCAAGGGCCATGTGACGCTCACGGACATCACCTTCGGCTACAGCCCCCTCGACCAGCCCTTGCTGAACGGATTCTCCGTGGCGGTCGGTCCTGGCCGCCAGGTCGCACTCGTCGGCGGCTCAGGCAGCGGCAAGTCCACGGTCTCCCGGCTGATCGCCGGCCTGTACAGCCCGTGGGAGGGAGCGATCCGCATCGACGGACAGCGGCTGGAGGACATCCCCCGCAGCGCGCTCGCCGCCTCCGTCTCCTTCGTCGACCAGGACATCTTCCTCTTCGAGGGCACGGTCAGGGACAACGTGGCGCTGTGGGACCCGTCGATCCCCGACGAGGCCGTCGTCGCCGCACTGCGTGACGCGGCGCTCTACGACGACGTGATCGCGAGGCGCCCCGAGGGCATCCACAGCCGCGTCGAACAGGACGGGCGCAACTTCTCCGGCGGGCAGCGCCAGCGCCTGGAGATCGCCCGAGCACTCGTACGCCGCCCCAGCATCCTCGTGCTGGACGAGGTGACCAGCGCCCTCGACGCGGAGACCGAACGGATCATCATGGACAACCTGCGCCGTCGCGGCTGCGCCTGCGTGGTGATCGCCCACCGCCTGAGCACGGTGCGCGACAGCGACGAGATCGTGGTCCTCGACCACGGCGCGGTCGTCGAACGCGGCCGCCACGAAGAACTGGTGGCCGCGCAGGGCGCGTACGCCCGGCTGGTCAAGGAGCACTGACGTGTCGTCCGCACATCCTTACGCAGACCTCGGCCCCGGCACGGCGGCCACGCCGCAGGTGGTCACCGACCCCGTCATCCACGCTCTCGGCGGCCTCGGCGCCCCCGTCGACTGCACCGGAGTGCGCAGCCTGCATCTCGAGGGACCGCAGGTGCTGTGGCTGGTCGTGGGCGGTTCCCTGGACCTCTTCGCGGTGGACGCCGCCGCCGAGGGCCACTGGCACTTCCTCGGCCGCCTCGAGGCGGGCACCCTGCTGCTCGGCCCCGTCGAAGGCCCCCAACACACCCTGGTCGGCAGGCCCGCGCAGGGCTGCCTGCTGCACCGCATCCCGCTGCGGGAGCTCTACGTCCCCGAGCACGCCGGACACCCCGGATACCCGGCCCACGTCGGCTACGGGGCCCATGACCCGTACGACACCTACGCGGGCCACCCGCCCGCACCCACCCCGCTCGAGCACGCCTTCGCGCTCGGAGTCGGACGCAGTCTGGGCGTGCTCTTCGAGGCGCCGCTGGACGGACGGCCCGCCGGTGAGGAGGCGATGGCCGACGACGACATCCTGTGGATGCCGGTCGAGCCGGGAAGCGTGCAGTACGGGGCGTCCTACAGTGCGGAGGCTGCGGGCGATCTGCTGATCGAGGCCGGGATGTGGCAGCGGATGGTCAACCAGCAACACCGGCTGCTGTCCGCGGTCGACGGCTGGATCGAACGCCTTGAGCGGGCGCACGAGCACCGGGCTGCGGCGGGCATCAAGGCGGGTGCGGCCGTCCGTGCCAGCGCCGACGAGGCACTGCTCGCCTCCATCGGCCGGCCCGAGCGCGGCGCCCGCGGCGCCGCCCGCGCGGACGGCGCCGACGACGACGCGACGTTCGCGGTGTGCAGGCGGGTCGCCCAGGCGGCCGGGATCACCCTCGGTGAGCCCCCGAAGGGCGGTGCCGCGGACGACCGCGGCACCTGGGACGTGCGCATCTCGCCCGTCGAGCGCATCGCGGTCGCCTCCCGGATACGTACCCGTGCGGTGAAACTCGACGGACGCTGGTGGCGCTCGGACACCGGCCCGCTGGTGGGCCGGCGGGCCGCCTCCGGCGCGCCGGTCGCACTGCTGTGGCGGCGCGGACGCTACGAGGCCGTGAACCCGCTCACCGGTTCGCGGACCCGTATCGGCAAGGACAACGCCGACGAGTTCGAGCCGCGTGCCGTCATGTTCTACCGCCCGCTGCCCGAACGGCCCGCGAACATCTGGCGGTTGGTGCGGTTCAGCCTGCGCGGCACCCGCCCGGACCAGCGCAACCTGCTGCTGAGCGGGCTGGTGACCGTCGGCCTCGGAGCACTCGTACCCATCGCCACCGGACAGGTGCTGGGCGTCTATGTGCCGGGTGCCCGCAACAGCCTCATCGTGCAGGTCGCCCTGGCTGTCATGATCACCAGCATGGTGTCGGCGGCGTTCATGCTGATGCAGAACCTCACCATCCTGCGTATGGAGGGCCGCATCGAGAGCAGCCTCCAGCCCGCAGTGTGGGACCGCCTGCTGCGACTTCCGACGAAGTTCTTCACCGAACGCTCCACCGGCGAACTGGTTAGTGCGGCGATGGGTATCAGCGCGATGCGCCGGGTGCTGTCCGGGATCGGTCCGGTCGCTGTCCAGGCGAGCACCGTCGGTGTGATGAACATCGTGCTCCTGCTCTGGTTCAGCGTCCCCCTGGCGCTCGCGGCGATCGCCATGCTGCTGGTGATCGGCGCGGTGTTCCTGTCGCTCGGTCTGTGGCAGGTGAGGTGGCAGCGGCGGCTGGTCGAGCTCGGCAACAAGCTCAACAACCAGGCGTTCCAGACACTGCGGGGGCTGCCCAAACTCAGGGTCGCGGCCGCGGAGAGCTTCGCCTATGCGGCCTGGGCGCGGCAGTTCGCCCGCTCCCGAGAACTCCAGCAGCGGGCCGGCCGGATCAGGAATCTGACGACGGTGCTGGATGCCGTGTGCCTGCCGCTCTGCTCCCTGATCATGTTCATGCTGCTGGCGGGCCCGGCCCGCGGCAGCATGTCCGCCGGTGCGTTCCTCACCTTCAACACGGCCGTGACCATGCTGCTGACCTCCGTCACCCAACTCACCGGTGTGCTGGTGTCGGCGGCCGCCGCACTGCCCATGTTCGAGCAGGTCAGGCCGATTCTGGACGAGTCCCCGGAGGTACGCGGCAGCAGTGCGCAGCCCGGCGCGCTGGCCGGCGGCATCGAGGCGCGCAAGCTCTCCTTCCGCTACACCGACGACGGCCCGCTGGTCCTCGACGACGTGTCCCTCCAGGTGCACCCGGGGGAGTTCGTCGCGATCGTCGGGCCCAGCGGCTGCGGAAAGTCGACCCTGCTGCGGCTGCTCATCGGCTTCGACCGGCCGGCCTCGGGCAGCGTCCTGTACGACGGCCAGGACCTCGCCGCACTCGACCAGGCGGCCGTGCGCCGTCAGTGCGGCGTCGTGCTGCAGAACGCCCAGCCGCTGACGGGATCGATCCTGGACTGCATCTGCGGCGCCGAGACCTTCTCCCAGGAGGAGGTGTGGGAGGCCGCCGAGATGGCGGGACTGGCCGAGGACATCAAGCGGATGCCGATGGGACTGCACACCATGATCGCCGGAGGCGGAGCGATCTCCGGCGGGCAGCGGCAGCGGCTGATGATCGCTCAGGCACTGGTGCGCCGCCCGCGCGTCCTCTTCTTCGACGAGGCCACCAGCGCGCTCGACAACGAGACCCAGCGGATCGTCATCGAGTCCACCCGGCGGCTTCAGGCGAGCCGCCTGGTGATCGCACACCGGCTCTCCACCGTGATGGACGCCGACCGCGTGATCGTGATGGCCGACGGGCGGATCGTGGAGCAGGGCCGGCCGGCCGATCTGCTCGCCGACACCGCGGGCCACCTGCACGCGCTGGTGCGGCGTCAGATGGCATGACCCGGCCGGACCTCGGCTCCGCCGGGCCCTGTCCGGGCGGGTTCTTGCCGGGCCGGCCCTCGAGGACAGCCAGGGGCGCCCCAGGGCCCCTCTCCCGGATCGGACCGGATCAGAAGGACAGGCCGTATCGGAAGGGCAGGCCCTACCGCCTGCGGTGCGCGGCGCCGCCCGTCGTCAGGAGCGCTTCGGTGACGAGCCGGACGCCGCGGGCGAGACGGCCCAGCTGCTCCAGCTCGATCGCGTACATCCGGATCGTGTTCTCGATGACCGCCTCGGCCACACCCAGCGTGGGCAGTTCGGCCCGGGACGTCTGCAGTGCCACCCGCACCGCGCGCATCTCGTGCTGAAGCTGAAGCTGCGCATGGCGGGCGAGAAGTATGTGGTGGCGGTTGAGCGGCGAGTATGCGGCGTAGCGGGCCGGCAGCAGGTCCCGCAGCCATCGGGCGGCCGTGCGCTCCCAGTCATGGGACCCGGGGGCCTTGACCTGGCAGGGCCAGTCCGGGCTGAGCGTGGTGAGGGTCGTCTGGGACATGGGCGTCGCTTCCGGATGGTGCCGAACTCTGGTCAAGAGAGTGTTGGCGGCCTCGGCCCAGGGGTTGACCGAGGCCGCCAATGGGCGCTCCGCAGGGTGCGAAGGCCCGGATTGAACACCAGGCGCGGCGCGAGGAGGGAGCGTCGTGCCCGGGTGTTCGGTTCTGTGAGGGCGTGGGTCTCGCTCTCCGTGGCATCGGGGGACCCGGCCGCCATGTGCAGTAAATATATATACCGTCGAGTAAGCAAGAGTATGAAAAATTTCATGCATGCCCGGGCATGAAAATCTCACTGCACGGAGTGGGTGAAATCAGTCTTCGAGGAAGAATTTGTGCTGATCGGCGACCTGCTCGTACCCCTCGAGCCGCGCCTGCGTCCGCTCCGGGTCCGCATCCGCCATGGCCTGCAGCACGGCGGCGGACAGCACCCCCGGAGCCGCGTACGAGTCGAACACCAGCCGCGACCCGGTGCCGGCGGTCAATGCCACGTCCGCCTCGTCCACCAGCGGGCCGAGCGTCAGATCGGTGATCAGCGCCACCCGCAGCCCGGTGCTGCGGGCGGCCCGTACCGCCGCCAGCGTCTCGTTGGCATGGCGGGGCATCGCGAACGCCAGCACCCATGTCCCGCCCGCGGCCCGGGACTGCAACAGCCCGTCGTACGCCACGCTGCCGCCACGTGTCACCAGGCGCACGTCGGGATGGATGCGACGTGCCGCGTAGGCGAAGTACTCGGCCAGCGACACCGAGATGCGAAGGCCCAGGATCGTCAGCGGCACCGAACGGGCCAGCTCGCGGCCGATGTCCAGCACCTGATTGGTGTCGGCGAGCAGCCGGCGCAGACTCTCCAGGTTCTCGATCTCGGCATCGACGGCCGCCTGCAGTTCGTTGCGGCGGATCTGCTCCCGGGTCTCCGGCGAACCGGCCACCGCACTCAGCGCGATGGGCTGCAGCACGTCCCGCAGCGCCGGGTAGCCGCTGAACCCCAGCGAGGTCGCGAACCGGGTCACCGATGGCTGGCTCACACCGACCCGCTCCGCGAGCTCCGTGATGGACAGGAAGGCGGCCTCGGTCAGGTGGTCGATCAGGTACTGGGCGATGCGCCGCTGCCCGGGGGACAGCCGATGGCCGCCGAACAGTGCGCGCACCCGGTCAGCCGGGGCGGGCTCGTGGTCCGCAGCCTTCCCTCCCGGCGTGATCGCAGCCGCCTGCGCACGTGCCTGCTGCCCTGATGGCACCGGTGTGCCTCCTTCTCGTGACGCTCGTGTTCAACATAGCTCACTCACCGTGGCCGCCCCCATGAACGTCGGCTCGCGCGAAACCGCCCGGCACGGTCGCCCGCTCGGCCGCCGGGCGAAAGGATGCGCTGCGCGGCAGCCGGGGAGCATGCTGGCAGTGTGACCTGGTTCGGCGCGGCCCGGCGCACGCCACACGACGCTGCCGGTGCTGTGGCGGCGGCGGCAGACGGGGGGAGCACCCGTGCCCGATGAAGTGGCCCTTGCGATCGCGCAGGCCGAGGTGGCCGCGATCGAAGCCGTCGGGGGCTTCGCCGGCGGAGTGTACATGCGCTCCAGCACACCGGGGCTGCTGCGGCTGGCGGTGGTCGCCGGGCTCCCCACCCAGCTGTTCCGTCCCTGGACGCGTATGCATGTGAACCGCCCGTTCCCGTTGTCCGACGTGTACCGCTCGGGCCAGCCCGTGTTCCTCGGCGATGCCGAGGAGTCCATGCGCCGCTACCCGCAGCTGATGGCGGGTCTGCCCTTCCCCTTCGGGTCGCTGTACGTGCCGATCATCAGCGAGCACGAGAAGTTCGGTGTGATGGCCGTGCTGCGGCCTGCCACCCCCGGCGTGCCGATCGACAAGGCCGACCGTGCCCAGATGATCGGCACAGGGAAGGGGCTCGGCGCGATGCTGACTGCCATCGGCGAGAAGGGTTCCCGGGTCGAGTGGGACGGGGAGGCGGTGGCCGTCACACTGCCCGTGCGCACGGCGCCTCCGGTACAGGTCGGCCGCTTCGACTGGAACATCGACACCGGCGCCGTGCGCGCCGACGAGGGGCTGTGCGCGATTCTCGGCATGGACCCCGCCGAATTCCCCGGCACCGTCTGGGCCTTGGCGGAGCGCCTGGCACCCGAGGACGCGTACGGCCTCTGGGCGATCGCCCGGCAGGCGGCCGAGTCGGACCGGCCGGTGTCCCGCAGAATGCGTCTGAACGGGCCGGACGGGCGACCGCATGTGCTCGAGGTGTCCGGCCGCCGCGTCGACCCGCCCGCCGGGGCAGAGGGCATCCGGCTGACCGGGCTCCTGGTCGACCTCGGCACGACGCCCGTGGTCTCCCAGGCAGCGGACCGGCTTCCGCAGGGCGTCTTCACTCTCGACCGTCTCGGACGGATCACCTACGTCAACCGCAATGCCGAGAAACTGCTCGGGCATGCCCGCGACGAACTGGTCGGACGGGTGCTGTGGGACGCGCTGCCGTGGCTGGGCCAGGCCGGCCACGACGACCACTACCGGGCGGCGTTGATGACGAGGGACCCCGTGCGCTTCCAGACCAGGACGCCGAGCGGGACGTGGCTGTCGGCCTCCCTCCACTCGGGGCGTGAGGGACTCACCGTCGAGCTCGAAGGACAGGAACCGCCCGCGTACACCCCGGAGTCGGTCATCGTGCCCGGCCTCGGTCTCGGGTCCACGGCCGACCGGGCGGTGGCGCTGTACCGGCCGGTCGCCCTCGCCATCGCGCTCACCGAGGCAGTGACAGCACGTCAGGTCTCCGCCGTGGTCACGGAGGAGCTGCTGCCGGCGTTCGGCGGCCGCCAGCTCGCGATCTACCTCCTGAACGAGCGGCATCTCTATCTGGCGTGGGAGACCGGCTTCCCCCGCGGCTTCCTCGACCGCTTCGACGGCGTTTCCATGGAGGCCCAGCTGCCGGGCGTCGAGACGCTCACCAGCGGCCGGCCGATCTTCTTCGAGTCCATGCAGCGGCTCGCCGACGCGTATCCGGGCATCCCCCTGGACGCCAGCGTCGGTGCCCGGGCGTTCCTGCCGCTGATCGCCTCCGGCAGGCCGGTCGGTTCCTGCATCCTCGGCTTCGACCATCCCCGGGGCTTCAGCCCCGAGGAGCGCACGGTCCTCACCGCGCTCGCCGGACTCATCGCCCAGGCCCTGGAGCGGGCCCAGCGCTACGACAGCGAAGCCGCCCTCGCCCGCGGCCTGCAGAACGCGCTGCTGCCCCACCGGCTGCCCGTGGTCGAGCACTTCGACACCGTCGGACGGTATCTGCCCGGCACCCAGGGCATGGAGGTCGGCGGGGACTGGTACGACGTCATCGAGACCGGCCGCGGACTCGCCCTGGTCATCGGCGACGTACAGGGACACGGTGTCGCCGCCGCCGCCACCATGGGCCAACTGCGCAGCGCCGTCCGGGCGTTCGCGCTCAGCGGCTTCGAGCCGAGGGAAGTGATGAGCGGCACCAACCGGCTGCTCATCGACCTCGACCCGGGCCAGTTCGCGAGCTGCTGCTATGTCACCCTCGACCCCGGAACCGGCCTCGCCCAAGCGGTGCGGGCCGGTCATCTGCAGCCGCTGCTGCGCCATCCCGACGGCAGAACCGAGGTGCTGAACCTGGCCGGCGGCGTGGTCCTCGGCGTCGACGGAATGGCCAGCTACCCCATCGCCGAGCTGCAGCTCGAGCCAGGTGCGCTGCTCGCGCTGTACACCGACGGACTGGTCGAGCAACCGGGCGCCGACATCGATCTCGGCATCGAGCGGCTGCGCGGCGCCCTCGCGGACATGAGCACGTACACCCTCGCGGAGACGGCCGACCGCCTGATCAACGAGGCACGCCAGGAGGTCGACCGCCCCGACGACATCGCGCTGCTGCTCGGCGCCCGCTGGCCCCGCAGGGACCCCGGCCACGAGTGAGCGAAGGCCGCATGCCGTCGCGCGGGTTCGGCTTCAGGGCTGTTTCACAGATGCTGAAGGAGCCGGTCGGGAGTGAGGGGCAGTTCCCGCAGCCGCACACCCACCGCGTGATGGACGGCGTTGGCGATGGCGGCGGCCGTGCCGACGATACCGATCTCGCCGATGCCCTTGCTGCCCATCGGGTTGAGGTGCGGGTCGTCCTCGGCGATCCAGTGCGCCTCGATCGCGGGCACGTCCGCGCTCACCGGCACGTGGTAGGAGGCGAGATCGCACTCCGCGTAGTTCCCGAAAGCCGCGTCCATCGTGCTGCTCTCCATCAGAGCCATACCGAGGCCCATCGTCATCCCTCCGACGAACTGGGACCGCGCCGTACGGGAGTTGAGGATGCGGCCGGCCGCGTACACACCGAGCAGCCGGCGTACCCGCACCTCGCCGGTCACCGTGTCCACCTGCACCTCGGCGAAGTGGGCGCCGAACGCGTGCCGGGCGAAGGGTGATTCCCCGCTCGTCTCCTCCTTGGTGTCCACCGAGACGGTCAGCCCCTCGGGCGGCAGAGCACCGGACCGTTCGGCGAGCAGGGCGGCAAGCTGCGAGCACGCCTTGTGCACGGCCCACCCCCAGGAGGCGGTGCCCGCCGAGCCGCCCGCCAGCACCGCGGCCGGCAGATCGCTGCTGCCGATGTCGACGCGCACCGCATCCAGCGGCACGCCGAGCACATCGGCCGCGACCTGGGCGAGCACGGTACGCGCGCCGGTGCCGATGTCCGTGGCGTTGATACGCACGAGGTACGTGCCGTCCCGGCCGGCGTGCGCACTCGCCCTGGAGGGGGCGAGGAACACGGGGTACGTGGCCGACGCGACGCCCGACCCCAGCAGCAGATCCCCCTCCCGGCGCACGCCCGGCCGTGGATCGCGCTGGTCCCAGCCGAACCGCCGGGCCCCCTCCCTCAGACAGGCGGCGAGATTGCGGCTGCTGAAGGGGCGGCCGCTGTCGGGCTCGGTGTCCGTGTCGTTGCGCAGCCGCAACTGCACGGGATCGACCCCGGTGGCCACGGCGAGTTCGTCCATCGCCGACTCCAGCGCGAACATCCCCGGTGTCTCACCCGGCGCACGCATCCAGGAGGGGCTCGGCACGTCCAGAGCGGCCAGCCGGTGGACCGTACGGCTGTTCGGCGAGGTGTACATGACCCTGGCCGGCACGGCCGCCTGCTCCACGAACTCCTTGATACGCGAGGTCTGCGTGACGACCTCGTGGGCCAGCGCGTCGATCACACCGTCCCGGCCGGCCCCGAGCCGTACCCGGTGCAGCGTCGGCGCGCGGTGTCCCACGACCGCGGCGAGCTCACGCCGGGGGAGCGCGAGGGTCACCGGCCGGTCGGTGTGGCGTGCGGCCATGGCCGCGAGCACCAGCTGCGGACGAGGTGTCCCCTTGGAGCCGAAGCCGCCGCCGACATGCTCGGAGACGACGGTGACCTGCTGCTTGTCCAGCCCGAACAGCCGCGCGAGCACATCCCGTACCACGGTGGATCCCTGGGCCGTGTCGTGCACGGTCAGCCGGCTGTCGTCCCAGCGGGCGGTCGAGGCATGCGGCTCCATGGGGTGGTTGTGCAGAGCCGTCACGGTGTACGTGGCGTCGATACGCACGGCGGCCGCGGCGAAGGCCGCGTCGAAATCGCCGCGTTCGCGCACCGCGGGGAAGCCGCCGTTGACCGTGTCGGGCGTGTAGATGCCCGGATGGTCCGGCCTGAGGTGCACATCGTGCTCCTCGGTGTCGTACGCCACGCGCACCGCATCGGCCCCCGCGCGGGCGGCCTCCAGGGTGTCGGCGACCACCAGGGCGACGTACCAGCCCCGGTGCGGTACCTCGGCGTCCTGGAGGACCGCGAGCGTGGGATCGTCCGGCGGCCGGAGCCGCGGCGCGTTCTCATGGGTGAGCACCGCGAGCACACCGGGCAGTGCCGAGGCCGCCTCGGTGTCGAAGGCCATGACCCGGCCGCGGGCGACCGTGGCCGGGACGGGCCAGGCGTAGGCGCGGCCGGGATGTGACTGCTCGGCGGCGTACCGGGCCGCACCGGTGACCTTCTCGCGGGCCTCACGCCGTACGGCGCCGGTGCCGATGGCGGCGGAAGTCCCGGTCATGACGTGCCCTCACCGTCCTGTGCGTCCGTGGCCAGGCCGGTCAGCACAGCGACGGCCAGATTGCGGGCGAGCGGCACCTTGAACCCGTTGTCGCGCAGCGGCAGCGCCCCGTCGAGCGCGGTGTCCGCGGCGCGCACGAAGGACTCCCGCGTGGCAGGCGCCCCGGCGAGCGCCGCCTCGGCCGCGGCGGCCCGCCACGGCCGGTGGGCCAGCCCGCCGAACGCCAGCGCGGCGCCGCGGACGGTGCCGTCGTGGACGTCGAGCACCGCGGCCACCGAGACGAGCGCGAAGGCGTACGAGGCGCGGTCGCGGGCCTTGCGGTAAGCGGTGCGCTCCCCGGCGGGGCGGGGCGGCAGCTCCACCGCGGTGATCAGCTCGCCGGGACTCAGCACGGTGTCCGACTCGGGATGGTCGCCGGGCAGCCGGTGCAGATCACGGACCGGGAGGCGGCGCTCTCCCGCCACCCCCTGCACATGGACCGCGGCGTCCAGGGCGGCCAGAGCCACCGCCATGTCCGAGGGGTGCGTCGCGACGCAGTGCTCGGAGTGGCCGAGCACCGCGAGATCGCGATGGACGCCGTCGCGCGCGGGGCAACCGGTTCCCGGGGCGCGCTTGTTGCAGGGCTTGGCGATGTCCTGGAAGTACGTGCACCGGGTGCGCTGAAGCAGGTTGCCGCCGGTCGTGGCGGTGTTGCGGAGCTGCCCCGAAGCTCCGGCCAGCAGCGCCTGGGACAGTGCGGTGTAGCGACTGCGGACCACCGGATGCGCGGCGAGGTCGCTGTTGCGGACATTCGCGCCGACCAGGAGACCGCCGTCCGGTGTGACGTCGATGTGGTCCATCGGCAGCCCGCCGACGTCGATCAGCACCTCCGGCGTGGCGACGCCGAGCTTCATCAGGTCGACGAGGTTGGTGCCGCCTGCCAGGTACTGGGCACCGGGCCGCCCGGCAAAGGCGGCGACCGCCTCCGCGGGGCTGTCGGGACGGAGATAGGCGAACGGCTTCACGGTGCCACGTCCTCGATCGCCGCCACGATGCCGGGATAGGCGCCGCAGCGGCACAGATTGCCGCTCATCCGCTCCTGGATCTCCGACCGGGTCAGAACGACCGGCTCGGAGGAGGGACGGTGCGGATCGGTCACCAGAGAGGGCCGGCCGTCCGCCGCCTCGGCCAGCATGCCGACGGCGGAACAGAGCTGGCCGGGTGTGCAGTAGCCGCACTGCAGGGCGTCCCGCGCGACGAACGCCTCCTGCAGGGGGTGCAGCCGCCCGTCACCGGCGAGACCTTCGACGGTGGTGATGCGCGCGCCGTCGTGCGCGATGGCCAGGAGCAGACAGCTGTTCGCGCGCCGTCCGTCGACCAGCACGGTGCAGGAACCGCACTGGCCGTGGTCACAGCCCTTCTTGGTGCCGGTCAGATCCAGGTGCTCGCGCAGCGCGTCCAGGACGGTGGTGCGGTGGTCGAGGGTCAGCGTGTGCGCGGTCCCGTTGACGTGCAGGGCGACCGGGGAGCGATGAGCGCCCGCGGCGCCCGGTGGCTCGGTGGTCGGATCCACGGCGCGTTCCCCTCGGTCCGGTTTCGATCGTTCTGTCCTGTCCTATCAGCCCGGCGGCGATCGTGCGCTCTTGTCGCTCACGCCCTGCGGCGAGGCTCGGAACGGCCGTTCCCGGCGGGTCCGCAGCGCGTGGCGTGGCGTACCGGCCGTGAAGGAGCGCGCGGGAGCACGGTGCCGGCCGGGCCGCCACCTGGGGCCCGCCGGCGCACGTACACGGGGCCCGCCGGCCCAGGTGTGGTCGCGGCCGGTGTGGCGGTGTCCTTCGGCTCAGCCGCCCTGTCCGCCGGTGCCGCCGGTGCCGCCGCTGTCGTCGGAGTCCCGCGGGGGCTTCGGCGGTTCCGGCTCCGGCGCGGGCCGGCTGGGCAGGTTCCCGTAACCCGGCATCTCGTGCGGCCACAGCTGTTCGTCGGGCTCGAAGGCGTCGGGCTCGCGGCGGCTCTCGATGTGGGTCCCGTGTTCGGGCGGCTTCGGGATCTCCTCCCGTTGCGGCGCGGTGTCGCGCCGCCGGCGGCCCATTTCCATGACGACCCAGACGAGCAGCACCAGCAGCCCGATGACGATGAGGGAGAACACGATGACTGCAGGCGCCCCCTCGCCGGCGGCGAGGAAGCTGGGTGCGTCAGCGGCCGAAGAGCTGAAAGTGACCATATGGGGCGGGTACCCGCTCTGAGCCGTATATCCGCCAGGAGGGGGAAGGGATCGCCCATCCGGACCGCACCCGGGGGCTCGGGCCGCCTCGCCCGGGGCGCCGGGCCTGCCGGGGCGGCACGGCAGGCCGGGCTCGGGCCCGCACACGTCGTGGGTCCCGGGTGCTCCTTCCGGGCGGACCGGGACCGCTCAGCCGTCCTGAAGCGTGGCGAGATGGCGGGCCAGCGTGTCCGTCGACTGGAAGGTCGCCCCGAACAGCCCCACGTGCTTCCAGTGCAGTGTGCCCTCCGCGGTGATCAGAAAGACCGCCCGGCGCAGACCGATCCCGGGCGCCGCGACCCCGAAGGCGCGCGCCACCGACCGGTCCGTGTCGGCGAGCAGCGGCATCCTCAGTCCGTACTTGCGCGCGAAGCTCTCATGGCTGTCGACACTCTGCGGGCTGATCCCCCACACCTCCGCGCCGCAGTCGGTGAAGGTCTCCAGGCCGCTCGAGTACGAGCACAGCTGCTTGGTGCACACGGCCGTGTCGTCGCCCGGGTAGAAGGCGAGCACCAGGGGCCTGCCCTGCTGCTCGTGCAGCGAGAAGTCGCGCCGCTCGAACGCGCCGTCGCGCGCTCCGTCCACCAGGACCCCGCCGGGGAGGGTGAAGTCCGCGACCGGCGCGCCGATTTCGGGTGCTGCTGCCATGGGAACTCCTGCTGCTCTCGTGGGTACGGGAAGGCATCATGTGTTCCCAGCATTCTTACTCCCCGGTAGGGAAGTGCTGCGCGCGGGTCCCGCCCGCAGCACTGTCACCAAGTCCCTGACGGCTTCCGAGCGGACAGTCGGTCAGCGGATCGGCGGAGTTGGGCCCGCCCGGCCGGGAGCGGGCCACCGTGTGGCTGGGCGCCGGCTTCGTGCCGTTGTCCAGCCAGCCCTCCAGAGCCGTGAACGCCGAGCGGTGGCACGGCGTCAGCGGCCGCAGCCTGTCCGGGAAGGCGTCGTACAGCGAATCCACATGGGTGCCGCCTTCGATGCGGTAGTAGCGGAACAGCCCGCCGCGGCCCGCGTCGCGCACCATCCGCGCGTACACGTCGGAGTCACGCCCGATCGGCAGCAGCACATCCAGCGTGCCGTGCAGGGTGATCAGCGGCTTTCCGATCCGGCCCGTGAGCGCGATCCGGTCCACCGCGGTGCGCACCTCGCGCGGGCGGGCGGCGTAGTCGTAGTCGGCGTCGCAGGCCGCAGTGCCGGGCGCGCAGAACGGCGTCCCCGCCTCCGTCGCCCCGTCGAATCCGGGATCGAGCTCCTCCCGGTAGATCCGCTGGGTCAGATCCCAGTAGTACTGGTGGTGGAACGGCCACAGGAACTCCGAACCCTCGGGATATCCGGCCGCGACCATCTCCGCGTGCGCCTGAGTCGCGCCCGCGCCGCCCGCCGCGTACACGGGATAGCTGCGCAGTGCGGGCGGCAGGAAGGTCAGCAGATTCGGCCCCCGTCCGCGCCACAGCGTGCCCTCCCAGTCGACACCGCCGTCGTACAGCTCGGGATGGTTCTCCAGCTGCCAGCGCACCAGATAGCCGCCGTTCGACATGCCGGTGGCCAGCGTGCGGGACGGCGGCCGGCGGTAGCGCTGGGCGGTGACGGCGCGGGCCGCCCGGGTCAACTGGGTGACGCGGGCGTTCCACTCGGCGATCGCCTCGCCCGGCTCGTCACCGTCACGGTGGAAGGCTGCCGAGGTGTTGCCCTTGTCGGTGGCGGCGAAGGCGTACCCGCGGGACAGCACCCAGTCCGAGATCGCCCGGTCGTTCGCGTACTGCTCACGCACTCCGGGTGAGCCCGCGACGACGAGGCCCCCGTTCCAGCGGTCGGGCAGCCGGATCACGAACTGCGCGTCGTGGTTCCAGCCGTGGTTGGTGTTGGTGGTGGAGCGGTCGGGGAAGTAGCCGTCGATCTGGATGCCGGGCACTCCGGTGGGTGTGGCCAGACCCGCCGGTGTCAGCCCTGCCCAGTCGGCCTTGTCGGTGTGACCCGTGGCCACCGTTCCCGCCGTGGTCAACTCGCCGAGGCACGACACCACTTGGCGTTCCGCACCCGGCACCCTCAGCTGGGCCGTCCGGGCGCAGTGCGGTGACCCCGTCGCACCGTCCGCGGGCATCCCTGCGGCCGGCACGGTCGTCAGGGTGAGCAGCAGCGCGGCGCCGCCCGCGGCGCGTACGGTCCGGTGGAGGGGACCGTCCGGTCTGCGCAGGCGGCCGGGGACGTCAGGGCGCAACGGCGGGGAGAAGGGCACGAAGAACTCCTGTTGACATGGCGATTCAGGGACACAGCGATTCAGGGACAAGGGAACTCAGGAGCGGGCGGCGTCGGCGATGAGGTGGTGGCCGGCCGGAGGACGTGCCTCGTCAGAGCGCCCGGGCCGGAGCGGGGAGCCCGCCGGGACCGCGAGAACGGCGCACCGCCGGACGTGGCCTGCCCGGCACGGGCCGGTCTGTACACAAGGGCAGCCGAACCTCCCTCAGGCGACTGGGATGCCGGTCACAGTAGGAACCGCGGGCCCGCCGGGCCATGGTGACGCACCCCATGGACACGAGCGCCGAGGACGGTGCACACCCCGTTGCGGGACGGGGTACCGGGGTGCTACGGGCCGGTCCGATGCTGCGGCGGGGTGCTGCGCGCGCGGGACGCACTGCTCAGGAGGCGGGCTCCGCCGGGGAGGCCGGGGCCGATCCGTCCGAGGACTGCGGGGCCTGGTCGGTCGACTGCGGAGCCTCTTGAGGCGACTGCGGCACCGAGTCGGGCTCGGGCTCCGGCTCCGAGGGCGGCGAGTCGGGCTCGGGCGAGGTGCCCTCACCGGGCGGGGACGCCGGCTTCTTGGGGCTCGGCGTCTCGGAGGACGGCGATTCGGGGGAGCCGGACTCGGAGGACGGCGACTCGCCGGTCGGAGGACAGCTCTTGTCCGACCCGTCCGCAGGGCACCGGGAGTGGGGCGGTGACTCGTCCGGGGACGGCAACGCCTCGTTCTTCGGGGGTGCCGTCTCCTTGTCCTTGCCGCCTGTGTCGCCCGCCGGACGCTGCAACCACTTCTTGTCCTCGGCGTCGTAGATGACGAACTTCTCCACCTCCGTGACCGCGGGCGCCACCACCACGACGTTCGAGGGGCGGTAGCCGGGCCAGGAGTCGCCCGTCGGCTCCAGGGTGCCCTTCTGGGCGACCGGCGGCAGCAGCGGATTGCCGCAGGCGCAGCGCACCCTGGGCACTCCCCGTTCGTCGATCAGCACGGCGGTACCGGCCTGCAGCACCGCCTGATAGCTGGTGGCCGATCCGTCCTTGTAACCGTGGTTGGTGACCCGGGTGTCCCAGCGCAGCTGCACGGGCGTGAGCGAGCGCAGATAGGCGGGTACGCTGCCGGGCTCGATGTCCAGGACCTCGGCGAACGCCCGGTTCTTCGACTGGTCCGCGCCGAGGGCGCTGATCTGCTTCTCCACGTCGCAGCTGGCCACGTCGCGGGTTCCGCCGTACAGGCCGGGCGCGGATCCCCGCACGCTGCGGATGACGTTGGCGCCGGACTCGGCGGTGCTCGGCGCGGCCGGCGACGCCGTCGGTGTCGCCGGCGCCGTGCCGTTCACCGTCGACTCGGTGAACGGAGCGGGACCGGTCGACGAGGCTGCCTCGAGAAAGAGCTCCTTCTCGCCACCGGATCCGCCGCCCGGTCGGGTGAGCACAACCGCCAGCACCAACGCGGCCACCAGCGCCGTGGCGATCGCGGCGATCCGCGGCACCGACCGCCACCAGGGCGGGCCGGGCTCCGGCCCCGGAGCTCCGCGCTGTGGCCCGCTGCCGGGCGGCGGCCCGGCCGGCCCGCCGCCGAACGTACCGCCCGGACCGGGCGGCGGCCCCGCCGGTCCGCCGCCGGACGAACCGCCCGAGCCGCCGCTGGGTGGCGGTGGCGGTGCGGCCTCCGGCCGGGAAGGACCCGACAGCGGGCCCGACGGGGGACCGGCGGGACCGTCCGGCGGCTGGGAGGCCGACGGCCGGGAGTTCGGAGGTGGGGAGTTCGGCGGTTGGGAATTCACAGCACTTCTTCCCGGTGTGGTAGGCGGAAAAGGTAGAAGATCTCCCGCTTTGTCACGCACCGTGCCTATTGTGTGCTCCGGATCCGGGCGGCTCGCAAGCTGACGCGGTCGGCCCACCCGGCGGGCGGGCCCGGACACCGCTGCTTAGCGTGGCAGCGTGAGTGAGCAGCCAAGGAGCGGCAGCGGACCAGGTCCCGGTACGCCCACCAGCCGTGCGTCACATGCGGCGCACGGCTGGCTGCAGGCCCTCCTGGCCGTGCTGGCGGCCGTCGTGGCCATGGCCGTCCCGGCCGCCCTCGGACTGTGGGCGGCAGGCGCGGCCGAGCTGCCCGAAGGCGCGTTCCTCGATGTCGCGGCGGCCGTCGTGGTGCTGGCGGCCGGCGGTTCGGTGGACATCGCCGGAGACGCCGGAGCGATTGCGGAGACCAGCGCCGACCTCTCGGTCCTGCCGCTGTCGGTGTCACTGGCCGGCGCCCTCGTCATCGCGGCCGGGTTCCTGCGGCCCCTGCGCCACCGTGCGGTGGCGGGCGGCCGCGAACTGGCGGGCTGGGCCCTGCGGATCGCGGTGCTGTGGGCGCTCGCGCTGATCGGACTCTCGGCGCTTGCCAGCCACACCTTCACGATCCCGATCGAGGACCCGACCGGTGCGATCATCGGCGACCTGCTGGACGCGACTCCCCGGCTGGGATTCCGCGCCGACATTCCGCTCACGGTCGTGTTCGGACTGCTGTGGCTGGCCGCTCTGCTCGTGCTCACGCTCCTGGTCTCACGCCGCGCTCCGCTGCCCCCCGGGCTGGTTCGTTTCCAGGAGTCCGTGCGCCCGGCGGCCTTCGCCATGGTCGTGCTGCTGCTGGCCTGCGTCGCGGTGGGCGTCGTGATCGGCCTGGTGGTCGCCGCGACCCGAGGCAACGCCGGCGACGTCTTCGCCGTGATCCTGCTCGGACTGCCGAACCTCGTCTGGCTCGCCTTCACCCTCGGACTGGGCGCTACCTGGGAAGGCAAGGTCGAAGGCCCGTTCGGTCTCCCGATGCCGCAGGTCCTGGAAGCCGTACTGCGCACCCCGGACGTCTCCACACTGAACATCCGGTCGCTGGCCGACCAGGACGCGAACGTGTGGTGGCTCGTCCCCGCGGCCGCGGTCCTGCTGCTCGGCGCCGCCTTCGTGATGGCGGTACGGTCACCGGCCCGGATGCGCGCCTGGCAGCACGCCCTGCACCTGGCCGTCGCCCTCGTCCTCACCGTCCTGATGATCTGCCTGACCGTCCGGCTCTCCGCGCACTACGGACTCTCCCTGCTGGGGCTCGGCGATCTCGGCGGCAACCTCTCCGGCGAGGTCCTGCTGCGCCCGCAACTGTGGACGGCGCTCGGGCTCGCCGCGCTGTGGGGACTGGTCGCCGGCTTCCTCGGCAGCCTCCTCGCCTCGCCGGTCCGCCGGCGCGGCGAAGTCGAATGATCGGTGGCCGGCCTGCGGGTGCGGTGTGGCAGGTGCCAAGCTGCCGGCCCGGGCACGTCCCTGGCCCTTCGGGCCCCTGATGTGCCCCTGCACCGGACCCCGTCACCGATCCGGCCTCCTCATCGGTGGGAAGAGGCCTGGCGGGCGAGGCCGGGGAAGACCGGCAGAGCCCAGTGGGGCGGGCGCGGCGGGGCGGGGGGCGCGGCCGGGGCACCCGGCGGTACCTCTTTGGCGACCAGCCCGTCCACCACCGTCGGCTCACGTACCCGGGGGCCGTCGGTGCCTCCGGACGCCGCGGCGCGCATCGCGGCCACGAACTGGGAGCACGAGTCGAAGCGGTCGTCGGGGATCTTGGCGAGCCCCTTCGCCATCACACCGTCGACGGCGGCCGGCAGATCGGGCCGCTTGGCGGTCAGTGACGGCGCCGCATCGTACTGATGCGCCCACAACAGGGCCATGTCGTCGTCGCGCTGGAACGGCGGCGCCCCCGTCAGCATCTCGTGGACGACACAGGCGAAGCTGTACACATCGCACCGGCCGTCCACCGGCTTCCCGGAGATCTGCTCCGGTGCCACATAGTCCAGCGTCCCGACGAACTCGCCCGCCGTCGTGATCCCGGACAGGGACAGCGACTTCTTCGTCAGCCCGAAGTCGGTCAGATACACATGCTCCGGGTGGTCGCTGTCGGTGCCCTCGGCAACCAGGATGTTGCCGGGCTTGACGTCCCGGTGCACCAGGTCGTGTGCGTGGGCGGCGTCGAGCGCCGATGCCACCTGGGCCGCGATACGGCCCGCCATCCGCGCCGACAGCGGTCCCTGGCGGTCCAGCAGGGCCCGCAGGTCCTGTCCCGGCACGTACCGCATGGCGATGTAGAGCAGCCCGTCGGTCTCGCCCGCCTCGAAGACCGGCACGATGTGCGGATGGTCGATCGCGGCCGCCGCCCGCGACTCGTGGGCGAAGCGTTTGCGGAAGGTGTCGTTGCGGGCCAGCTCGGGCGCCAGCAGCTTGAGGGCGACCGTGCGGTCCAGCCGCAGATCCTTCGCCCGGTAGACGACCGCCATGCCGCCGCGGCCGATCTCGCGTTCGACCAGGTAGTTCGCGATCTGCTTGCCGATGAGCTCGGACGGGCGCCCGGCCGGCAGGTACTGCTCGTGCGGGTCGGGTGCCATCAGGCGCCACCGGGACGCGTGGGCGGAT
Source organism: Streptomyces sp. NBC_00390 (assembly GCF_036057275.1). Classification (NCBI taxonomy): domain Bacteria; kingdom Bacillati; phylum Actinomycetota; class Actinomycetes; order Kitasatosporales; family Streptomycetaceae; genus Streptomyces; species Streptomyces sp. NBC_00390. The sequence goes on from NZ_CP107945.1 coordinate 7,553,133, forward strand.
GCGGATGCGGCTGCGGTGCGGAATCCTCGGCACGGTCCACGACGCGCGTCGGCTCATTCGCCTCCGACACCGCCTCCGCATCCGACTTCGCGGCCTCCGGCCCGGCGCCGGAGCCGCGCCCCTGGCCCCCGGCGTCGTACCGGGCCACCTGTGCCGGGTCGATGCCCTGGGTCTCGTCGGGGGCCTCCGCCTCACCGACCAGAGGCGCGGGAGGAGCCGGGGCCGCTCCCCGTGCGGCGGACGCCGAAGGGGCCGCCTCGGCCGCGAGGGTGCTCAGCCGGATCCCGTCGCAGTACACCCAGCGCTCGTGCTCGGCGTCGTACAGCCACACCGACTCGCCGTCGACGACCATGCCCACCCGCAACCCTTGCGTACGGCGCCGGAAGCCCTCCCCGTCGGTTCGCCCGGCCGCACGGTCCTCTGTCGCCGTCCGGTAGCGGGCCAACGACTCCCCGACCCGGGCCAGCAGTGGTCTCGGGTCTGCGGTCCGGGCGAGCGGCTGCCCCGCCGCCGGGGGTTCCTGCGGCACGGCGACCAGCAGGCGGCCGTCCACCCAGGCCGACCAGCCGTTGGCGCACAGGATCTGCCCCCATTCCCCGCGGCGCTCCACCAGCTGTACCGGCAGCAACGGGTCGAGTGGCGCGGTCGGCCGCGACACGTCCGGGGCCTCCCAGGCCTGGAGCCCGGCCTGCGGCACCACATGAGTGGGGCGGAACTCGGCAGTGGTCATGACCTGCGCACCTACCTCCGCATGACCGCGGGCTCATGGCGGCGCAGCAGCCGCGCCACCGCGAACCCGAAGACGACCGACAGCACCACCAGCATCCCCATGTCGAGCAGCCACACCCCGGTCGCATGTTCGAAGAGCGGATCGCCGGTCAGTTTGCCCGGCGCGATCGAGGCCACTCCGATCGTCGACGCCATGGCGGCCAGTGCCCACCGGGAGGGGACCAGCCACGAGAACTGCTCCACCCCGGGCACGCCGTGCAGCTCCAGCAGCGCTCCGCAGAACACGACCTGAACGATGGCGAGGAGGACCAGCAGCGGCATGGTGACCTCCTCCTTGCGCACCAGCGCGGACACCAGCAGCCCGAGCATCATCGCGGTGCACGACAGCAGGGCGACCGCCAGCGTGATCTCGGCCAGTGGGGGCATCAGTACGCCCTCGCCGTCCGGCGCGTTCAGATCGACTCCGGCCAGTGCGACAAGGGTCAGCACGACGGCCTGCAGCACGGTGATCGTCCCCAGCACCACGACCTTGGACATCAGATACGCGGATCTGGACAGCCCGACCGCCCGCTCCCGCTGGTAGATCACCCGTTCCTTCACCAGTTCCCGCACCGCGTTGGCCGCGCCCGTGAGCATGCCGCCGACACACAGGATGAGCAGAGCGCTCATGGCCGTCTCCCGGTCGAGCCGGCTGCCGGCCAGTGCCCGGGCCATCGCACCCATCACGAACGGCAGCACGATCATGACCACCAGGAAGGTCCGGTCGGCGCTCAGCGCGGCCGCGTAGCGCCGTACCAGGGTGCGCAGCTGGGCACCCCAGCTGTGTGCCTTCGGCGGTGGGGCGACCGAGGTGGCCGCGGCGGGGAGCCGCGGCAGTTGCGGCTGCGCGCTGGCGCCCGCGATGTACTGGCGGTGGAACGGGGATGCGCGGTACGTCCCCGCCCAGTCGCGCTCACGGTCGTTCTCGAACGCCTCGAACGCCTCCGGCCACTGCTCGAATCCGAAGAACGGGAGAGTGTCGCCGGGCGGTCCGTAGTAGGCGATCCGGCCGCCCGGCGCCAGGACCAGCAGCCGGTCGCAGACCTGCAGGCTCAGCACGCTGTGCGTGACCACGATGATCGTGCGGCCGTCGTCGGCGAGGCCGCGGAGCATGTGCATGACGGAGCGGTCCATGCCCGGGTCGAGTCCCGAGGTGGGTTCGTCGAGGAACAGCAGCGACGGTTTCGTCAGCAGCTCCAGCGCCACGCTCACGCGCTTGCGCTGACCGCCGGACAGGGAGTGGATCGGCTGTCCGGCCCGCTGCTCGAGACCGAGTTCGCGCAGCACCTCAGCCACCCTGTCCAGTCGTTCGGCCTTCGCGGTGTCCTGCGGGAAGCGCAGCTCGGCAGCGTATGACAGGGCCCGGCGCACGGTCAGCTGCGAGTGCAGGATGTCGTCCTGAGGGACCAGGCCGATGCGCTGGCGCAGCTCCGCGTAGTCCCGGTAGAGGTCGCGTCCGTCGTAGAGCACGGTGCCCTGGTCGGCGGGGCGCAGCCCGGTCAGGGCGTTGAGGAGCGTGGACTTGCCGGCGCCGCTCGGCCCCACCACGGCGAGCAGACACTTCTCGCCGACCGGGAACGACACATGATCGAGGAGCGTCTTGCGGCCGCCGTCGACCGAGACGGTCAGATCCTGGACGTCGAGCGAGACCTCGCCGGTGTCGACGAACTCCTGCAGCTGATCGCCGACCAGACAGAACGACGAGTGCCCGATACCGACGATGTCGCCGGGCATCACGCGAGCCCGGTCGACGGGCTGGCCGTTGAGATACGTGCCGTTGTGACTGCCGAGGTCGACGATCTCGTACCTGCCGTCCGGGTGCGACTCCAGCTCGGCATGCCGGCGCGAGACCACGAGGTCGTCGATGACCAGCTCGTTGTCGGCGTCGCGCCCGATGCGCACGGTACGGGCCGGCAGCGGCCGCACACTCGTCGGCTGGCGGAAGGTGCCCGTCACGGACGGCGTGGATACGGAGGAGGGGTGCGCGGCCGCCGCCGGCCCGGCCCGGGATGCCCCCGCGAAGGCGGGCGGGAGCTCACGTCCCATCAGCACCACTCGCGGGCCGTCGGCCGGATTGCCGAACCGGATCTCGCTGCCGGGGCCGACGCCCGACTCATGGATGCGGCGGCCGTCCGCGTAGGTGCCGTTGGTGCTGTCCGAGTCCTCGAGTGTCCAGTGGTCGGCGACCGCACGGAGCACGGCATGGTGCCAGGAGACGCGCGCATCGTCGATGACGATGTCGCTCAGCGGATCACGCCCGACGTGGTAGTCCCGGTCCGGAATCATCACGGTGGAGCCCGTGTCCGTCTCCAGTACGAGTTCGGGGGCAGTCGGCATACTGGGCCGCTCTGGCATGTCCGAATTCTATCGAGTGGGCGTTTTGCCTGCCCGGCCGAGCAGGCTTGTCGTGTCGGGGGCGGCCGGCGGCCGAGGCTGTCCCGGCCACCCCGGGACAGCTCGCGGCAGTGCATGCCGGGCCGCGGGCGCCGCGTGTTGCCGCCGGGCGGGATGCGGTGCAATCTGACTGTGACCCAGAAGCGACACAGGCTCACTCTTCGTACTCGGGGTTCCGCAAGCGAATGACGGGCCGTCGCGGGAGGAGCCACGGTCATGAACATCCCGGTTGCCTGTCACTACCACATCGAAGTGCCCGCCACGAAGGAGCGGATTCCGCAGATCCGGCGCATACTCGCGGCGCATCTTCGGCACTGGACCCTCGAGACCCACATCACGCCGGTCTGTCGCGCCGTCGACGAACTGATCGACAACGTCGTCGAGCACGTCGAGGGTGACAAGACCTGTGTCGTGGAGCTGCGTTGGACGGGCCGCCACCTGATCGCATCGGTCGCCGACCGGGACGGCCGGCTGCCACGCCTGCACTCGTCCTCGCCGTCCAAGGGCGGTCTCGCCAAGGTCGCGGCCCTGAGCGACAGCTGGGGGACGTGCGGCACGGACGAGGGCAAGGTGATCTGGTTCAGCCGGCGTGTGAAGGCCGCGCAGCGGGTCCTGCGCGGCCGCCCGCAGCCGCGGCCCCTGGTGCCCGAGTTCAAGACCCTGCCGGCGGATTCATTGCCCGCCCTTCGGTTCGACGCACCCGCCCGCCCTGCGGAAACCGTGCGCTGAGACCCGCGCATCCCTGCCCCGGCACTCTCCCCCGTGACACACGGCCCGGCCTACGGGTCGGAGACGGTGAACAGCCGTCCGTCCACTCGGCGATCCGCACACGGTCCCTCGGGTGGCCGAACGTGGTGAGCCCCCGCCGAGGCCCCGCCGGCACTCGGGACGGTGGACTCACCCGATCGGGTGAAAAGCTTGGTGATGCGACGCGCCGGCGCCTCGCCGCTCCACTCGGCCTCGGGACCCGGCGGCAGCTGCCTCTTGGAGGCGTTGCTGTCGTCGGCGCGGTTCGGGTACTCGGGATTGCGGTGCGTCCGCGCCCCCGCTCTCCGGCGAGGGGATGCAGTCGCCCCGAGGCGGCGCCGCCCTTGCAGCGGGCCGCCACATCCTAGAACTCCCGGTCGTGTGCGGCCAGGGTCTGCTTCCGGCGTTCTCCGGATCCGCCTGGGCGGGCGCGGAAGAACCCGATCCGGCGCGGCCCGTCGCAGGGGAGCCGCTCTTCACCGTGCCGCCCCCGCCCGGCAGAGTGCGAGAACGACGGCCGCCGGGGCCATGGCGCTGCGGCCCCGGGCGGGCGTCTCACGATCGGGTTCTCCGTTCGGCCGGGGGCGGATTCGCGGGCTGTCAGGTCCCCGTGCCGGCTCTCAGGCAGCGTGCCGGTCGGCGCGCTCGGCCGGGTGCAGGGAGGTCACCAGCCGGAAGAAGCGGGCCTCGTTGCCCGCGAGGCCGCTCGCCCGTAGTGCCGCGTCCGCCTCCGCGATCGGCGCGGCCAGCAGCTCGAATGCGCGCGGGGCGCGCCGAGGATCGGCGAGCACGGCTCTGGTGGTCTGCATCAGTCGCACGTACGCCTGGGCGGCGGCCAGTTCGGGATCGTTCATCTCGGACTTCCCCTCGTCAAGGTGTCGGACCGTCAAGCATCTCGCGTGGCACTGACAACGGGGACTTCGGCCGTGTGTGGGGGCGTGCCGACGGGACGAATCCGAGGTCGACGGCGGCGGGCGGCTGCATGGGGTCGTTCTCGCGCAGCCGGGCCATCAGGGCGGGGAGCTGGGGCGGCCACAGCGCCTCGGTGGTGACGGCGAGCTCGCCGGGCGTCCACCATCGCCAGTTGAGAATCCCTTCGTCCGGGTGGTCGGCCTCGGCCTGGTCGCTCGGTGGGCGGTGCGGGCCGTGCGTCAGATAGATGTGCTCGTGCTGGCGTACCGGCGTTCCGGTGTGCGTGAAGTCGTGCTCCCAGGTGCAGAGCAGGGGCCCGGGGGCCAGGTCCTGCCAGCCCGTCTCCTCGCGCAGCTCGCGCAGTGCTGCCTCGGGCGGCGTCTCGCCGGGCTCCAGCCCGCCGCCCGGCATGGACCAGTGCACGCCCACTTCTACGTTGTCGAAACGGAAGAGAAAGATCCGTCCGTCGGGATCGATTACGGCAACTCGGGCCGCCTGACGAGGAGTTCGCATGGTGCAACGGTAGCCGTGCGACGCGCCGGACACGCGGGAGCCGACGGCCCGCCACAGGGGGCGGACCGCCGGCCTCGCGGTGGGGGGTGCCTCAGAAGATGCTCACGCCGTACGCGCTCAGCGCCTCGGTGACCGGCTGGAAGAACGTGGTGCCGCCCGAGGAGCAGTTGCCGCTGCCGCCGGAGGTCAGTCCGAGGGCGGTGGAACCGGAGAACAGCGAGCCGCCGCTGTCGCCGGGCTCGGCGCAGACGTTGGTCTGGATCAGGCCGTAGACGATGTCGCCGCCGCCGTAGTTGACGGTCGCGTTCAGACCGGTGACCGTGCCGCCGCGCAGACCGGTGGTGCTGCCGCTGCGCTGGACCGACTGCCCGACGTAGGCGTTGCCGGCCGCCGTGATGTCGCGGTAGCTGCCGTTGTACAGGTACACCCGGCCGTCGGCCGCCGAGGCGTTGGAGTGGCGGATGATCCCGTAGTCGTTGGTCGGGAAGCTGGATCCCGTCCGGGTGCCGAGCAGCGTGGTACCGGCGGAGTTGGTGTACCAGGTGCTGCCGATGTTGGTGCAGTGACCGGCCGTCAGGGCGTAGTACGTGCTGCCGCTGCGGACGTTGAAGCCGAGCGAGCAGCGTCCGCCGCCCGCGTAGATCGCCTGGCCGCCCGCAATGAGCTTGCTGAACGTGCCCGGGGTGCGCTTGATCTGCAGGGCGCCGGCCTTGGCGCCCGCGGCCTCCTTGATCCGGGTGATCTCGGTGGCCGAGACCGTGGAGTCCGCCGTCACGACGAGCTTGCCGGACTCCTTGTCGGTGTACCAGGCGGTGCCGGGCACATCGGCGTCCAGCACGGCTTCGCCGACCTGCGCGAGCTGGGCGGTGCTCGCCTTGGCGGTGCCCGGCTCGGCCACGGCGGTGGGGGCCGCGAGCGCGGAGACGGTCAGCAGCGCGGACGCCACGGCGATCAGCCGAGCGCCTCTGGCGACGCCGCCGAGGGGGGTGAAGCGCTTGATGTTCACTACGTCCTCCGGTGGGGGTTCCGGGGGCCCGCGGGTGGACGGGCCCGGCAGAGCGGGGCATGGCAGGCACCGCCGATGGGCTCGATCGGTCATGTGCCTGTCAATCGCCGCACCATGAATCCTGGGCTCCGGTTGAATCCGCGACAAGATCGCCTTTCGGTCGCTCTACGCGCGTCCATCGGCTCTGCCGCCGAATTGCATACGGTGGTGGCCGGAAATGCGCCCCGTTCCGCTCCTGATCGCGGGCGGCGCCGGGGCGGGGTCCGGGTGTGGGGAGCCTGTCCCGGCTGTTTGCGCACCGACATGTGGCTGAACGCCTGCCGGGGACGGGTGGCGGTACGGGTGGGGCCTGCCGCCGCCGCGCCGGCCGGCCGTAAACGGAATGCCGCATGCCGTCAGGGCTGTTCAGGCTTCAATCGATCTGGCGGGCGCCGGATGCCTGGGCGGGTCGCCTCGCCCGGCCGGCACCCCGCGGCGGTGGGATCGCCGACGCACCCGTTGCAGTGGCTCCCGCACATTCCCTGCCGCCAGGGGGCGACCGCCGGCGCCCGGCCGCCCGGCGCGGGCGGCGGGGCCTCGGTGTCGCCCACGATCTGCAGGCGGCCGGAGGACGCTGTCCCGACAGGCCCGTGCGGCACTCCTTTATGCCTCAATCACTCCTGTTCGCCCAGCGGAAGCCCCTGTCCGAAACCCGCCCCTTGCACTCGCCCGCGCGGCAGCACCCGAGGGCGGAAGCGGCGGGATGAGCCGTAACGTGACGTCATGTGCTGAAGCGCGACGGCCGATCTGGTGGCGGGCACAGGCATCATGGCGATCGGAGCGGCCTGCGTGGCGGGTATACCCTGCGACGCCGCAGGACGCGGGATCTGCCGCTCGCAGCCCTGCCGCTGCTCCTGGGCGCCCACCAGATCGTCGAGGCCGTCGTCGGGTACTCCGGCGGCGGACGGGCCCGGCCACCACCACATGGGCCGTGATCGCCCTCTCGGTGCCGGCGGTGGGGTGCCGACGAGGTACTGCTCGCCGCGCCCCCCGCCGTGAGGAGCCGACTGTTCCTGCCGGCCGCCGCCGGGACCGTCACCGCCGCCGTCCTCGCCCACACCCTCGCCACCCGCACCGCGACCGCCGAGATCCGCGGCCACACCATGAGCTACGCGCTCCACGTTCCGCAGACCCCGCTGCTTCTCGCGGGCTACCTCCTCGCGACGGTCGGCTCGCTGCTGCTGGCGGGGGACCGGCTGCTGCGGTATCTCGGTGTCCTGGTCGGGGCCGGCGCCGCGGTGTGTGCGCTGCTGTGGCGATCGCAGTACGTCTCGACCTGGTGTGCGCCGGCGGCGGTGGCCTCGGTCGTGCTGCTCGCGTGGGTACGCCGTCCCGCGAGGCGGGCGGCGCGGGATCCGGCGCCGCTGCCGCCGGACCGTACGCCACGGTGAACGCGGAAGCCGTCCGTCCCCGCCCGGCCCGCTCTGTGAATCCTCGTCCGGTGCATTGCCCGGGCACGGCGGGGTACCCGTCGGCCCGGTAGGCCGGCCGTGCGGCGGGCACCGTCCGGCCGCAGCCCGCTCGCACCCGCCCCGCCACGGAGTGACGCTGGAAGGGACACGCCGTCGGGGTTCGCGGCAGCCCCCGGGCGGGCCGGCGGGCCGGGCGCGCAGTCCCTCTCCGAGAGGCAGGAATCACCGTGAACACTCCACAGGACGTCACACACCCGGTCGTGGTGACGATCAGCGGCTGCTCGAAGGAGGATGCCGACACGGTCTTCCATGCCCTGGGCCGGTCCTTCGCCTCGGACCGCGCCGACGACGACTCGCCCGAGTACGTGTCCGAGGACCACATGACCGTGTGGACCGCGACCTTCGACGTGGCCCGCCCGCAGGAACCGGCGCAGCCGGTACGGCTCGAGTCGGCGGTCACGGTCGGCGTCCAGGGCGGCTACTGGGCCGTGGACCGCGTGCAGGAGACGCTCATCGCCGCCTTCGACGTCGAAGAGGAGGGCATGGCCGCAGGCGACCAGGAAAAGGACGTCCAGCTCCGGCTGCAGAGCGGCGTCCACCAGTGAATCCGTCAGACCGGCGTCCGCCGGTGAATCCGTCCGACCGGGGGCCGTCCGGGTCCGGCAGCGAGCTCGAGGAGACCTTTCCATGCCCATCGCCACGGTGAATCCCGCAACCGGGGAAACACTCAGAACGTTCGACGCGCTGGGTCCCGACGAGATCGAGCAGCGCCTCGCCCTGGCGATGGCCGCGTTCTCGCAGCACCGGACCGCGGGGTTCGACCGCCGGGCCGAACTGCTGGGCAGAGCCGCGGACCTGCTGGACCAGGACCAGCAGGAGATCGCCCGCACCATGACCACCGAGATGGGCAAGCCCATCGCGGCGGCCCGCGCCGAGGCCGCGAAATGCGCCAAGGCCATGCGCTGGTACGCCGCCCGCGCCGAGGAGCTGCTCGCCGACGAACACCCGGCGCCCGCCGACGTCGACGACGCGGGCGCGACACGCGTGACCGTCCGCTACCGCCCGCTCGGCGCCGTCCTCGCCGTGATGCCGTGGAACTTCCCGCTCTGGCAGGTCGTCCGCTTCGCCGCGCCCGCGCTCATGGCGGGCAACGTCGGCCTGCTCAAGCACGCCTCGAACGTGCCGCAGACCGCCCTGTACCTGGAGGACCTCTTCCGCCGCGCCGGCTTCCCCGAGGGGTGCTTCCAGACGCTGCTCGTCGGCTCCGGCGCGGTCGAGGGCATTCTGCGCGACCCCAGGGTGGCGGCCGCGACCCTGACCGGCAGCGAACCCGCGGGCCGCTCGGTCGCCTCCGTAGCGGGGGACGAGGTCAAGAAGACCGTGCTGGAGCTCGGCGGCAGCGACGCCTACGTCGTCATGCCGTCGGCGGACGTCGAGCGCGCCGCCCGTACCGCGGTGACGGCCCGCGTGCAGAACAACGGGCAGTCCTGCATCGCCGCCAAGCGCTTCATCGTCCACGACGACGTCTACGACGACTTCTGCGCCCGCTTCACGGCAGGCATGCAGGCACTGACCGTCGGAGACCCGATCGAGGAGTCCACCGACATCGGCCCGCTCGCGAGCGAACAGGGCCGGGCCGACCTCGAGGAACTCGTCGACGACGCCCTCGCCCGCGGCGCCACCGCTCGGTGCGGAGGCCGGCGGCCCAAGGAACAGCCCCGCGGCTGGTTCTACGAGCCCACGGTGCTCACCGAAGTCTCGGCCGGCATGCGCATCCACCACGAGGAGGCCTTCGGTCCGGTGGCCACGGTGTACCGCGTCCATGGCATCGACGAGGCCGTGGACCTGGCCAACGACACACCCTTCGGGCTCAGTTCCAATGCGTGGACCCGCGACGAGGCGGAGGTGGAGCGGTTCGCCCGTGACCTCGAGGCGGGCGGAGTGTTCTTCAACGGCATGACCGCCTCTCATCCCGCCCTGCCCTTCGGCGGTGTCAAGCGGTCCGGTTACGGGCGGGAGCTGTCGGGCCACGGCATGCGGGAGTTCTGCAACATCACCACCCTGTGGCACGGGCCCGAGCACCAGGACGCCTGAGCGATGGCAGACATCGGCTGCACGATGATGGCCGAGCAGGCCGGGCCGAGGGACCTCGTGGACCATGTCGTCGGCTCGTCCAGATCGGCGGCGCACACCAGCAGCCGTTCGTCGACTGGGCCGAGAAGACCCTGCTGCCCGCTCTGCGTGAGCTGTGAGGCGGGAGTACAGGGCGGACAGGGCCCGACGGTCGGCCGCGGGCGGGTGCCGGTGCGCGGCGACCGGGCTGCCCCGCGCGCACCGCACCGCAAGGCAGCCCGGGCGCAGTGCCGCGGCGCGTCCGTTCAGACGTTGGGCACCTTCAGCTTGTCCCAGCTCGCCTTGCCCGGAATGCCGTCCGCCGCGCTGCCCGAGTAGCCGAGCTTGCGCTGCCAGGCCGCGTACGACGCGCGGTCGGCCTCCGTCCACTCCGGACCAGGACCCACCTCGTAGCGCCCGCAGCCCTCGGCCACCAGCCGCTTGCCCATCGCGGTGATGATCGGGCTGCGCCGCCCGCGTGCGAAGAACGCCGCGCCGGGGAACGGCTCGTACCTCGCCGGCGGCTTCGGCCCGGGCGGCCTGACGCGCAGGCGCTCGGCGATCCGGCCCCGCATCGAGTCCATCGTGAACCCGCGCGGGTCCACCTTCCCCGGCTGCCACTCCTTGTGGCCGATCACGGAACGCTGCGTCCAGCCGTGGGCGCGGCAGATCGCGGCGGCCGCCTTCTCGATCGCCTCGAGCTGGGCAGCCGGCCAAGGGTCTTCGCCGTCCCCGAGGTTGATGCATTCGAAGCCGTAGAAGTGCCGGTTGCCGTCCGTGTTGGCCTCGTTGTCGGCGGGCAGCGGAGCCGACTCGTTGATCACGGCGCGCAGTACGTCGTCGTCGCCGAGGCCCGCATGGTTGGCGCGGCCGTTGCCGACGAGATGGACCGTGCCGTCCTTGGCGATCACTCCGTGGCACAGCGGACCGGGCAGAGAGGCATAGCCGTCGTAGCAGAGGTCCACCGAGTTCTGGGTGCCCGAGGTCACTGTGTGATGGATCATCACGCCGTGCAGGGGGCCCCAAGGACCCATGTGGTTGCGGTTGTGGGTACGCCAGCTCCGGTGCTCGACGACACGCAGACCTTCGTCGCGGAGGGCTTTGAGTAATCTGTCGGCGGACAGAGGTGTTGCCATCGCGGTGTTCCTTCCCGGGGGGTTCGTCAGTTCCGGGGTGTATGTCGTCTTCCTGCCCGGTCGTGACCGGAGCCGAACCGTCCACCGTGGCGCGCCCGGCCGCATTCGCCTGCGCTCCGCCTGCTGTTCCGCTGCCGGCGCCCGGGCGTGCGCCGGTGGAACCCTGCCCGCCGACGGGCCGCACGCCAGGCGTGGATCGGCCACCGGCTCCTCGCCCAACTCCCAGGTCAGCGGGGCATAGTGGGAGTGGATGCGGTACGGGGCTGCGGCGGCGCACGGCGTGCCGCGTCCGTCGGCCACTCGACGTGGTCCGTGGCCTTTCGTGCGGGTATCAGCCGGAAGTCACCTGAGCGGTAAGGCCGATTCGGCTGGAAACAGACGAAGTCGCCTTCCTTCAGCGGCAGTCGGCCGCCCTTCCCGATCCGCAGGCGACCGGGCCCGGGAAGCGCGCGACGGCCCCGGCGGCGCACGCGAGCTTCAGGCCCATGTCCGGTCCACCGGCATCGGGGGACACCCGTTTCGGGGCCGCGTGCCGCAGTGCACCGCCTCGTGCCGCGTCGGCCCGTGGGCGCGGCCGACCGTGCTGCGGGCGGCCGGTGCGGTGGCCTTGGCAGGCAGTTGCGGGTGCAGCCCCGGCCGGCGGTTCACCGACGGATCCCGCCCGTCCGGCAGCGGGCACCCGCCGCCTCGGCAGATCCGGCTCCGCCCGCAGCAGTGACAGCCCTCCGCCGCGGCTGCCGCGGGGCGGTGTCCGCGAACTCCACCGCCTCCACCCGGCCGTCGGCCCTGTGGTTCGGACGTGCCGTCACTGCCGAGCGAGACCGACTCCACCCGGGCGCCGTCGAGTCCGTCGATGGCGAAAGTCTCCGAGCCGTTCTCGCGCGACCATGTGAACGTCGTGTCCTTCGCCGCACCGCCGGAATGTTTCTCGACCCGGCACAGGTGGATCCCCGGCCGGCCCCCGTAGCGGGCGTCCCGGTTTTCCCGGGCACGGGTCCTCGTCCGCGCGCTCGGGCCGTTCGCCGCGCGCCGTCCGGGTCTGTGCCGCCGCTCATGCGGCGAACGCCGCCCTTACCCGGTCCTCGGTCGCCCCGTCCACCCAGGTCCGGCTGAGAGGCGGACGCGGGAAGCGCCTGCCGCATCACGTTCGGCCGGCTGCGGTGTCCGGCATCGCGGAGCCCGTCGCGACCTCGCGCAACAGCGGTCCTCCGCGGTGGTGACCGAGCGTTCCGCTCGCGGATCCTGCCCGATCCGGAAGTCGGGCCGTGTCTATGCTCTGTCCGGCCCCTGCGCGCGCACCTCGTCGACATGCCTCAGGGATTCGCGCAGGTCGCTCAGCCAGTCGTCCGCATTCCGCCCGACCAGCCGGACACACCACGCCAGCGCGTCACTGCGGCTGCGCGCCACACCTCCGGCGATCAGGGTGTCCAGCACCTGACGTTCCGGCTGGCGAAGCCGCGTCATGGCCGGTGCGGCCAGCGTGGTGTACATGGCTCTTCGGCCGCCGCACTCCACGCCCCACGAGACCTTGCGCCCGAACCGCCGCTCGGCCTCCCGTGCCACGCCGATGCGCTCGTCCCGGGTGCGTTCCCGGAACTCCGCGACGCGGCCCTCCACCGCCGCTTCCCGTTCCGTCTGGGACGCGTCCTCGCCGAGCTCGGGCTCCGGAATCCGCCCCACGACCGTGATCTCCTCACGGTCCACCGTCACATCCAGGAGCTCGGCGAAGAGTCCGTCCGGCAGGCGTCCGGCGAACCAGCCCCGCAGCACCTGTTCCTGCTCGCTGCCAGTCATGTAATCAAAATTACGCCTCCCTCGATCCAGTCGGAAGGGATGCGGCCGAGGGGCCTCTCAGCCGACAGCGGACACCACTCGGCCATCCGTGTCAGAGCCCTTGCACCCCAAGGCTCGCGCGGGTCATGGCCGCCGCCTAGAGTTGCGTATATCAGCGCATACAGGCAGATTTCCCGCTGCCCGTGCCCTGGGAGGTCAGATGACGCGCATCTCGCTGACGGTCGACGGCACGCTCTACGAGGACGACGTGGAACCCCGCCTGCTCCTCGTCCACTACCTGCGCGACCATCTCGGTCTCACCGGCACACCCGTCGGGTGCGACACCAGCAACTGCGGGGCCTGCACCGTCGATCTGGACGGTGACAGCGTCAAGAGCTGCACGGTCCTCGCGGTCCAGGCCGACGGGAGCGAGGTGACCACCATCCAGGGGCTCGCATCGGACGCCGAATGGCATCCGCTCCAGACCGCGTTCCACCAGCAGCATGCCCTGCAGTGCGGATACTGCACGCCCGGCATGATCATGGCCGCGCGGGATCTGCTGAAGGAGAACCCCGACCCGTCGCCGGAGGAGATCCGCATCGGCCTCGAGGGCAACCTGTGCCGGTGCACCGGGTACCAGAACATCGTGCGGGCCGTCCTCGCGGCGGCTGCCGAGCAGCGCCGCCGCGCCGCTCCCACGCCCGGCGTGGAGGCGGAAACCACCGGGGCCGCACCCGCCGACCGCGCTCCGGCCGCACCCACGACCCCAGCCAGGGCCGGGCGGGAGGCGCCGGTATGACACAGCAACGGACCGAGCGGGAAATCGGCCGCTCACGCGTCCGCAAGGAGGACGCCCGGCTCGTCACCGGCCGCACCACCTGGACCGACAACATCACCGTCACGGGTCTGCTCCACATGTCGATCCTGCGCAGCCCCATGGCACACGCCACCGTCGACCGGGTCGACGTCTCCCGCGCGCTCCGGCAGCCCGGCGTGGTCGCCGCGTTCAGCGGCCGTGACCTCGCCGACGAGCTCGGCTCCATGCCCTGCGTATGGCCGGTGACCGAGGACATCGTCATGCCCCACCACCCGGCGGTGGCCGTCGACGAGGTCCGCTACGCGGGAGACCCCGTCGCCGTCGTCATCGCCCGCGACCGCTACACGGCGGCCGACGCCCTCGAGGCCGTGGACGTCGACTACACGCCACTGCCGCCCGTGCTCGACCTGGAGGCGGCGCTTGCCGACGGCGCGCCGCTGGTGCACTCCGACAAGGGCACCAACCGCTGCTACACCTGGCCGCTGGCGACCGGCGACTACGACGCCGAGAAGGCCCGGGCCGACGTCGTACTGCGCCGCCGCTACACCCAGCAGCGCCTCATCCCGAACGCCATTGAGCCACGGGCCGTGGTCGCCACCCCGCCCACGGCCTCGAACGAGTACACGCTGTACTCCTCGACCCAGATCCCCCACATCGTCCGCGTGACACTCTCCATCGCCACCGGCATCCCCGAGAACCAGTTGCGTGTGGTCGCCCCCGACGTCGGCGGCGGCTTCGGCTCCAAGCTCCAGGTGTACGGCGAGGAGGCGCTCGCCCTCGCCGTGGCCCGGCGGCTCGGCCGGCCGGTCAAATGGACCGAGTCCCGCTCCGAGGGGTACCAGGCCACCCACCACGGCCGCGGTCAGCTCCAGGATGTGGAGATCGCCGCCACCAAGGACGGCAAACTGCTCGGCCTGCGTGTGGATCTGCTCGCCGACATGGGCGCCTACCTGATGCTCATCTCACCGGCCACCCCGCTGCTGGGCGCGTTCATGTACCCCGGCATCTACAAGATGAACGCGTACACGTTCAACTGCACCGGAGTCTTCACCACCAGGACGCCCACCGACGCCTACCGCGGCGCGGGCCGCCCCGAGGCCACGTTCGCCATCGAGCGCACCATGGACGAACTGGCCGCGGAACTCGGCCTCGACCCGATGGAGCTGCGGCGCCGCAACTGGATCGGACACGAGGAGTTCCCGTACACCTCCGTCTCCGGGCTCACCTACGACAGCGGCAACTACGAAGCGGCCACCGACCGAGCGCTCGCCCTCTTCGGCTATGACGACCTGCGTGCCGAACAGCGCGAGCGGAGCGAACGGGGCGACCCGGTACGGCTCGGCATCGGTATCTCCACCTACACCGAGATGTGCGGCCTCGCACCCAGCCGGATTCTGGGCGAACTGCGCTATGTGGCCGGCGGCTGGGAGAGTGCGAGCATCCGGATGCTGCCCACCGGCACGGTCGAGGTGACCACCGGCACCACCCCGCACGGGCAGGGCCACGCCACCTGCTGGAGCCAGATCGCGGCCGATGTGCTCGGGGTGCCGTTCGAGGACATCGAGGTCGTGCACGGCGACACCAGGGCAGTGCCGCAGGGCATGGACACCTACGGCTCCCGCTCGCTCGTGATCGGCGGGGTCGCCGTCCACCACGCCGCGAAGAAGGTGGTGGAGAAGGCCCGCAAGGTCGCAGCGCACCTGCTCGAGGCCAGTGAGACCGACCTCGACTTCTCCGCCGGGAAGTTCACGGTCAGGGGGTCGCCCGAGGCGTCGAAGACCATCCAGGAAGTGGCCTTCGAGACCTTCCATTCCCACGACCTGCCCGAGGGAATGGAACCCTCCATCAACGCCGAGCACGTCGTCGACCCCGACAACTTCTCCTTCCCGCACGGCACCCACCTGTGCGCCATCGACGTCGACACCGAGACCGGCCGGGCCCGGATCCGCAGCTACGTCTGCGTCGACGACGTCGGCAAGGTGATCAACCCGATGATCGTCCAGGGCCAGATCCACGGCGGCCTCGCCCAGGGCATCGCCCAGGCGCTGTACGAGGAGGCGGTGTACGACACCGAGGGCAACCTCCTCACCGGCACCATGGCCGACTACCTCGTGCCCTCCGCCGTGGACCTGCCCGACTTCGTCACCGACCGCACCGAGACCCCGGCGACCTCCAACGCGCTCGGCGTCAAGGGCGTCGGCGAGACGGCAACCATCGCGTCCACCCCGGCCGTCGTCAACGCGGTCGTCGACGCGCTGCGCCCGCTGGGCGTCACGGACGTGCAGATGCCGTGCACACCCCACCGCATCTGGGAGGCCGTCCGGCAGGCGGCCAGGGCCGAGGAGGTGTCCGCATGATCCCCGCGGCATTCGACTACACACGGCCGCAGTCGGTCGAGGAGGCCGTGCGCGCGCTGGCGGACGGCGGCGACGAGGCGAAGGTGCTGGCCGGCGGCCAGAGCCTGATCCCCATCCTGCGGCTGCGGCTCGCGTTCCCGGAGATCCTCGTCGACGTCGGCAGGATCCCCGAACTGCGCGGCGTCCGCGAGGACTTCGACACGGGCGCGCTCATCATCGGAGCCATGACGACGCACCATGACGTCATCCACGACCCGCTGGTGCGCCGTCACGCAGGACTGCTCGCCGCCGCCACGGAGACCGTCGCCGATCCCGCCGTACGGCACCGGGGCACGATCGGCGGTTCACTCTCCCACGCCGACCCGGCCGGTGACCTGCCATCGGTGCTGCTCGCCCTCGACGGCGAGATGGTCGCGGCGGGGCCGCAGGGCAGGCGCACCATCCCGGCCCGCGAATTCTTCACCGACTATCTCGAGACTGTGCTGCGGCCCGACGAACTGCTCGTGGAGGTCCGGGTACCGAAGGCCGACAACTGGGGCTTCCACTACGAGAAGTTCAGCCGCACCGCGCAGGACTGGGCGATCGTCGGCGTGGCCGCGATGGTCCGGCGCGGCGACGGCCACCTGTCCGAATCGCGTGTCGCGCTCACCAACATGGGCCCGACCCCGCTGCGGGCGGCCGCCGCCGAAGAGGCGCTCGCCGGTGCGGCGGCGACACCGGAGGCGGTGGCACGCGCCGCCGATGCCGCGGCGGAGGGTACACGTGCCGCATCCGATCTCTCGGCCTCGCGCGCGTACCGCGAACACCTCGCGCGGGTGCTCACCCGACGGGCCGTGACAGCCGCCGCCGGAATGGACTGACGGCCAGGACCGCGGAGACGGGGTGAGGGCGTGAGGGAAGGGCCCGGTGAGCTGCGCGCGAGACTGGAGAAGACCGGCTATCTCGTCGACGACGGTCTCGCCACCGCGTGCTTCCTGGCCCTGAAGCTGCACCGGCCGCTCTTCTGCGAGGGCGACGCCGGCGTCGGCAAGACGGCGCTCGCGGCAGCCCTCGCCCAGGTCATGGACGCGCCTTTGATCCGGCTGCAGTGCTACGAGGGCATCGACGCCTCCCAAGCCCTGTACGACTGGGACTTCCCGCGCCAGCTGCTGTACCTCAAGGCCGCCGAAGCCGCCGGGACCATGGACGCCGACCGGCTCCAGGGCGAGCTGTACAGCAGACGCTTCCTCATCGCCCGTCCCCTGCTGCGGGCCCTGGAGACCCACCCCTCGGTCCTGCTCATCGACGAGATCGACCGGGCCGACGACGAGTTCGAGGCCTTTCTGCTCGAGCTGCTCTCCGACTACACCGTGACCGTCCCCGAACTCGGCACCCTCCGGGCATCCCGGCCGCCCGTCGTCGTCCTCACCTCCAACCGCACCCGTGAGGTCCACGACGCACTCAAACGGCGCTGCCTGTACCACTGGTTCGACCACCCCGACTTCACCCGCGAACTGGCCATCGTCCGCAAGCGGCAGCCCCAGGTGACCGAGCGGCTCGCCGCCCAGGTCACCGCCGTCGTGCAGATGCTGCGTACCCAGGATCTGCTCAAGCCGCCGGGCGTGGCCGAGACCATCGACTGGGCCGAGGCCCTGGACGCACTCGGTGCCACCGAACTCGACGCCGAACTGGCCCTCGACACGCTGGGCTCGGTGCTGAAGTACCACGAGGACGCTCAGCGGGCCCGCTCGCTCGACCTGTCCGCGGTCCTCGCGGTGAGGGGAGCGTGACCGCCATGCCCCCGGCCCACGTGTACGGCCCGACGGCCGTCGCCGTCGGCTTCGCCCGGGCGCTGCGCGCGGCGGGGGTCGCCGCCGGCCCGGAACGCGTACAGGCCTTCGTGTGCGCGCTTGACGCGCTCGGCCCGGGCCGGCGATCCGACGTCTACTGGGCGGGCCGGCTCACACTGTGCGGCAGCCGGGACGACCTCGAACGCTACGACCGTGTGTTCGCCGCCTACTTCGCACCGCCGCAACAGCGCCGCGACCGGGTGCGTAACGCTCCTCGGCCGGTACTGCGGCCGGTGTCGGCCAGGAGCGCACCGCCCGCGCCGGACGCGGAGCGTCCGCACGGCGCACCGCGCGCGTCTCCCGCCGCGGCCGTCTCCACGGAGGTCCTGCGCCACCGTGACATGGCGGAACTGACCGCGTCGGAGCGGGACCAACTGCGCCGCCTGCTGGCCGCGTTCGCGCTCAGTGGGGAGCCGCGGCGCACCGCGCGGCTGCGCCCGGCCCGGCGCGGCGGCGTCGATCCGCGGCGCACCGTACGCGAACTGCTGCGCCACGGAGGGGAACCGGCCAGGCTGCGCCGTCGGGCCCGTGCCACGAAACCCCGCCGGGTGGTGCTGCTGCTGGACGTCAGCGGCTCGATGGACCCCTACGCCGGTGCCCTGCTGCGCTTCGCCCACGCCGCCGCCCACGGCGCCCGAGCCCGTACCCCCACCGAGGTCTTCACCCTCGGCACCCGGCTCACCCGCGTGACCCGCCAGATGGCGCACCACGATCCGGACGAGGCGCTGGCCGCCGTCGCGTCCGCCGTGCCGGACCTCGGCGGAGGCACCCGGCTGGGTGAGACACTGCGCGGCTTCCTGGACCGCTGGGGCCGGCGGGGAGTCGCCCGCGGAGCGGTGGTCGTCGTGCTCTCCGACGGCTGGGAGCGGGCGGACCCGGCGCTGCTCGCGGTCCAGATGCGGCGGTTGCGGAGGCTGGCGCACCGTGTCGTGTGGGCCAACCCGCGCAAGGCCCACCCCGGTTACGAGCCGCTCGCGGCCGGCATGGCGGCGGCGCTGCCCAGCGTGGACGCGTTCGTCGAGGGACACAGCCTGGCGGCACTGGAGCGCCTGGCATCAGTGGTGAGAGGTGCGGCCCATGCGTGACATCCTTCCTGCGCTCGGTCACTGGTACGCGTCGGGCAGCCCGTTCGGACTCGCCACGGTCGTCGGGGTCAGCCGCAGCGCCCCGCTGGGTCCCGGATCCGCGATGGCGGTGGGCCCGGGGGACGAGGTCGTCGGCAGTGTCTCGGGCGGCTGCGTCGAAGGCGAGGTGTTCGAGCTGGCCAAGGAGGTCGTCGCCAGTGGCCGCCCGCAGTTGCAGACCTTCGGCTACACCGATGACGACGCGTTCGCCGTCGGCCTCACCTGCGGCGGGGAGATCACGCTCCTCGTACGCCCCGTGTCGGCCGAGACCGACACGACGTTCGGACAGGTCGCCGCATCGGTCGCCGAGCACCGCCCGGTCGTGGTGGCCACCGTGATCGACGGCCCCGCGAGGCAGGGCGCGACCCTCGCCGTATGGCCGGACGCCGTGTCCGGCACCCTCGGCGCCGAGGGGCTCGACGCCGCCGTCACCGCCGACTCACGCGGGGAACTGGCACAGGGCGCCACCGGCCGGCGGCACTACGGCCCGCAGGGCGAACGGCGCGAGGACGATGTGACGGTTTTCCTCCAGTCGTTCGCACCGCCGCCGCGGATGCTGGTGTTCGGCGCGATCGACTTCGCGGCCGCGGCGGCCGGGATCGGCGCGTTCCTCGGCTACCGGGTGACCGTGTGCGACGCGCGCCCGGTCTTCGCCGACCCCCGGCGCTTCCCCGACGGTGTGGAGGTGATCGTCGAGTGGCCGCACCGGTATCTGCGCGTCACCGAGGTCGACGACCGGACGGTGATGTGCGTGCTCACCCACGATCCGAAGTTCGACGTTCCGCTGCTGGACGTGGCCCTGCGCATGCCGGCCGCCTACATCGGGGCGATGGGCAGCCGCCGTACGCACGAGGACCGGCTGGCCCGGCTGCGGGAGAAGGGGCTGGACGAGACGCAACTGGCGCGGCTGCGCTCGCCGATCGGTCTCGACATCGGTGCCCGTACGCCCCAGGAGGTCGCCGTCTCGATCGCTGCGGAGATCGTCGCACTGCGCTGGGGCGGCAGCGGCGCACCGCTGGCGGACACGGACGGCGCGATCCACCGGTCACGGCTGAAGTCGGTATGAGACGTGAGGAGGAGGCATGGAGCTGCAACACTCGTTCACTGTTCCTGTCCCGGTCGACGAGGCGTGGAAGGCACTGCTCGACATCGAGCGGGTCGCGCCGTGCATGCCGGGCGCCACTGTGGAGAGTTACGACGGCGGGACCATCGACGGTGCGGTGAAGGTGAAGCTGGGGCCCATCACGGTGACGTACCGGGGCACGGCGTCCTTCGAGGAGAAGGACGAGAGTGCGCACCGCTTGGTGCTGGCCGCCCGCGGCAAGGAAGTACGCGGCCAGGGCACGGCGAGTGCGACCGTGACCGGCACACTGACCGCTGAGGACGGCGGCACGGCCGTCGCGGTCGTCACCGATCTGACGGTCACGGGACGGCCGGCTCAGTTCGGCCGGGGTGTCATGGCCGAGGTCGGCGACAAGCTGATCGGCCGGTTCGCCGACTGTCTGGCCCAGCGGCTCGCGGGCGGCGGGGAAGCGGGCGAGGACTCCGGGCACGCCGCTGCCCGCCCGGGCCCGGCCCACAAGGTGGGCGCCGACGTCGACACGGGCACGGAGGAGCCGGAGGCCATCGATCTGCTGCGTACGGCCGGCCTGCCGGCGGTCAAGCGTGCCGCCCCCGGGCTGATCGTGGCCGCCCTCGCCGCACTGGTGGCCGTTCTCTTCCGCTGCCGCCGAAGGCGGTGAGGGCCGCCTGAGCACCGCGCACCGTCGGGACGCGAGGCCTACGCGGTGAGCGTCTCGGCATGGGCGGACGCACGGTCGTGGACGAGCGGCCTCGTGCGGGCATCGGGATCGATCCATGGCACCGGCGGCGGATCGATCAGTCTCTCGGCGTGCGAGGCGTACCCCCGTGACTGCACGGAGGACGGCAGCGGGTCGCGCGCCAACGACTCCTGCGGCAGGCCGCATTCGCCGAGCAGCTCCGCGATCTCGTGCACGAACATGACAGGGCCGGACAGGTAGACGCTCTCGGTCTGCCAGTCCTGACGGGCCCGCAGATGCCGGTGCAGCCGCTCGGCCGCCCGCACGCGTCCCTCGCCCCGTTGCCGGTACCACCGGTGGACCTCGAGCGCGGGGTGCGCCTGGAGCAGGCCCGCCAGGTGCGCGCAGTCGTAGAAGTCCTGGTCCGTGCGGGCCGCGATCTCGATCCTGACACGGGGCGCGGGCCGGCGCGCGAGCAGCTCGTCGAGGACGGCCTTGACCGGGGCCCAGCCGCTGCCCGCCGCGATCAGGGTGACGGCGGGAGTGCCGGGCGGGGGAGCGAGTGCGGAACCGGAGGCCGGCCCGAGCTGCAGTAAGGTGCCGGGCGCGGTGGCGTCGCACAGTGCCGTGCTCAGCAGCCCACCGGGCACCCGCCCGACGTGGAACTCCAGCACACCCTCGCGCCCCCGGCGGCCGGCGAACGAGTAGGGCCGCCACACACCTGGCAGCCGGGGATGCGTGACCGTGGCGTACTGGCCGGGCAGCCAGTGGTAAGGGGCGTCCGGCACGGCCTGCACGACCGCCGTGCGGCCGCCGAGCAGACGGTGCGAGACAACTCTCGCCTGCCACAGCGCCGGTTCCAGCGCGGCCTCGGAGCGGTACGCGCCGTTCTGCATGGCTGTGGCGGCCACCCCGTACACCCGCTGCCACGCCCCCTCGGTGTCCTCGTCCCACAAGGACCCGCTGTGGAAGCGGATCGCCGCGATCAGACTGTCGCCCACCGCCGCGTAATCCGCGTCCGTCGTCCCGAACTTGCGGTGGTCGCGGCCCAGCCGCTCCAGGTGCCCGGTCAGCCCCGGATGGTCGAAATGGTCCACCACCTGCACCAGCGCGGCGAAGAGCCGCTCGTACTGGTCGTCCATGTCGGCCGGGAACAGCGCCCGCAGCCGCGGACGGCCGTGGAAGAGATGCGCGTAGAAGTAACGCACCACATGAGCCGCGCGCCGCTCCACCCGCGCCAGACCTGCCCGTACAACGTCGATGTCGCCCATGGAATCCCCCCGCACCCCGTTGAACGCTCAACGTACCAACTCCCGTACGAATATGAGCCGTTCGGTGCAGAACCCTTTCCCGGCCGGAACATTCCGATTCCGGCCGGGACGGGGAGCGGGGCGGTGCCGGCGCGAACCGGCCGGTCGGCTCAGAGGCCCTGCCAGTCCGGCTTGGCCGCGTACGTGGCACGGAAGTAGTCCGCGAGCTTGAGGCGGGAGGCCGCGGCATCGTCGACCACGACCGTGGCGTGCGGGTGGAGCTGCAGGGCGGAGGCGGGTACCAGCGCCGAGAGCGGGCCCTCCACGGCGAGGGCGACGGCGTCGGCCTTCGCCTCGCCGGTCGCCAGCAGGACCAGGTGGCGGGCTTCCAGAATGGTGCCGATGCCCTGGGTGATGACGTGGTGGGGGACCTCGTCCAGCCCGTTGAAGAAGCGGGCGTTGTCCCGGCGGGTCTGCTGGGTGAGGGTCTTGATGCGCGTACGGGAGGCGAGAGAGGAGCACGGCTCGTTGAAGCCGATGTGCCCGTCGGTGCCGATGCCCAGCAACTGGAGGTCGACGCCCCCGGCATCGGCGAGCGCCTGGTCGTAGGCTGCGCAGGCGGCGGCCACGTCCTGGGCGGTGCCGTCGGGCCCCATGAAGGAGTTCTCGGTCAGCCCGAGCGGCTCGACGACCTGGCGCAGGACGACCGAGCGGTACGACTCGGGGTGGCCCGCGGGCAGGCCCACGTACTCGTCGAGCTGGCAGATCCGGGCGTGGGAGGCATCGACCTCTCCGGCCCGCACCGTGGCCCCGAGTGCTTCGTAGACGGGCAGCGGGGTCGATCCTGTGGCGACGCCCAGGAGGGCGTCGGGCTTGCGTCGCAGCAGGTCGGCCATGGCGTCGGCGATCAGTGCGCCGCCGGTGGCGGAGTCCTTGACGATGACAACTTCCACGAAGATCCCTGTCTCTGAAAGCGCAAGTGGTGTAGACCAATCTACCTGGTGAGAGGGTGTGCTGTCCCGTGCGGGACGCAGGAGGGGGCGAATACCGGCCGAGCCGCCCGGACAGAACGGGACATGTCGGCGGACCCGCTCCGAGGGCACGTCCCCGGCCATGGCCCCACGGCCCGTGCGGCCGCCGGGAACCGGTGGACGGCGAGCGGGGAGAATGAGGCGATGACCTACCGCTACCAGGTGCTCGGCACCACCCGCGCCATCGGCCCCGACGGCCGGGCAGTGCCCCTGGCCGGGCTGCGGCTGCGCGCGCTGCTGGCCGCCCTGGCCGCCGCGGGCGGCCGGGCGGTACCGGCGGGAGACCTGGCCGACCGGGTGTGGGGCGAGGACGGGCGGCAGCCCGCGGATGTGCCGGCCGCCCTCCAGGCGCTGGTCGGACGTCTGCGGCGGGTGCTCGGCCGGACCGCGGTGGGCTCCGTGTCCGGCGGCTACCGCCTTGTCGCGGACCGGGACGACATCGACCTGTTCCGGTTCGAACGCCTGGCGGCCGAAGGGGCGGCCGCTCTGGAGGCGGACCAACCGGCCGAGGCGGCCGCCCTGCTCGACGAGGGCCTCGCCCTTTGGCGCGGACCGGCGCTCGCCGATCTGCCCGGCGCGGATCTCGATCCCCTGGCCGTACGGGCGGGCCGGCGCCGCAGCGAGGCGCAGTACAACCGCCTGGCTGCCGACGTCGCACTCGGGCGGGCCTCCGCAGTGCTCGGCGAACTGACGCAGCTGGCGGCCGAAGCCCCGCTGGACGAGCCGCTCCAGGCCCTGCGCATCCGCGCTCTGCGCGCCACCGGGCGGCAGGCCGAAGCGCTCCAGGCATACGAGGAGGTACGGGCGGCTCTCGCGGACCGGCTCGGTGCCGGCCCGGGGTCCGAACTGCGCGATCTGCACGCCGGGTTGCTGGAGGACTCCGGCCGCGCCGTGGCGCCATCGCGGCCGGCCGCCCCTGCCCTGCCCTGCGGCAACCTCCGCGCCCGCCTCACCTCCTTCGTGGGCCGCGAGGCCGAAATGGCCGATGTGGCCGCACAGCTGGAGCACAGTCGACTGGTGACCCTGCTCGGGCCCGGGGGAGCGGGCAAGACCCGGCTCGCTCTGGAGGCCGCGGCCGCCGCCGAGGCCACGGGAGCCTGGACGGACGGTGTCTGGGTGGCCGAACTCGCCCCCGTGGGCGACGCGGGCACCGTCCCCGAAACCGTACTGACAGCGCTCGGTGCCCGCGGGACACAGCTGCGCCGCGACGCCGGGCCCGAGCCCGCCCACAGGGACCTGATCGCCCAGCTCGTGGAGGTGTGCGGACGTCGCCGCATGCTCCTCGTCCTGGACAACTGCGAGCATGTCGTCGACGCGTCCGCCCGCCTCGCCGAAGCGGTCCTGACCGGATGCCCCGGCGTACAGGTCCTCGCCACCAGCCGCGAACCACTCGGCGTCCCCGGCGAATCCGTACGCGTCGTCGGCCCGCTGCCGCAGGACATGGCACTGCGCCTCCTCGCCGACCGTGGCGCCTCCGCCCGGCCCGGCTTCAGCGCCGACGACGACCCCGATGCGTGCGCCGAGATCTGCCTCAGACTCGACGGACTGCCGCTCGCCCTGGAACTGGCCGCTGCCCGGGTGCGCGCCCTGACACCGCGCCAGATCGCCGACCGGCTCGACGACCGGTTCAGGCTGCTCACGGGCGGCAGCCGTACCTTGTTGCCCCGTCAGCAGACACTACGGGCGGTCGTCGACTGGTCCTGGGACCTGCTCACCGACGACGAACGGGCCGTCCTGCGCAGGCTCGCCGTCTTCTCCGGCGGCTGCGCCCTCGAACAGGCCGAGGCCGTGTGCGGCGCCGCCGCGCTGGACCAGCTCGCCTCCCTCGTCGACAAGTCACTCGTCGTCGCCTCACCCGGCGGACCCGACGGCATGCGGTACGGACTCCTGGAGACCGTTGCCGAGTACGCCGCCGAACGGCTCGACGAGTCGGGGGAACGCGCCGGCGCCGAGCTGCGCCATCTGACCGCCTACCGGGAACTCGTCCGCACCGGCGACCCGGAGCTGCGCGGGCCGCGACAGGGGCTCTGGCTCGCACGCTTCGAGACGGAACACGACAACGTACGCTCGGCACTGCGCACCGCCGTCCGTCTCGGCGAGGAGCAGGAAGCACTCTGCCTCGTCCGGTCCATGAGCTGGTTCTGGCAGCAGCGCAGTCATCAGGCCGACGCCCGCACCTGGGCGCCCTCCGTCGCGGCTCTCGGACCCGACCCCTTCGTCCCGCCCGTGCGCACAGCCGTCCCGGTTCCCGAACGGGCGATCGCCGCCCCGCCTCCATGGCCCGACGAAGTGCTGTGGGAGGCACGCCGCGGTGTCCGGCTGATCGTCCTCGCCACCGGCGACGACGCGGCGGAGCCGGACCGGCCCGAGACGCAGCGCCATCTGCGCGCCGTGGTGTCCGCCTACCGGTCCGGCCTGCCGCAGCTGCGTACCCAGCCTGCCTCCATGTGGTTCATCGCCCGCCTGCTGACCGGTGAGTTCCCCGGACTCGGCGACGCGGTGGACGCCGTCGTCGCCGAGTTCGGCGACGACCAGGACGGCTGGGGGTTCGCCTTCACCCTGCTGATGAGGGCCAGGCTGCTCGGCGACCGGCAGGGCGGCCTCGACAGCTCCCTGCAGGATGCCGGCCGGGCACTGGCCCTGTTCGAGGCGGCGGGCGACCAGTGGGGGATCGCCGAGTCCCTCTCCGCCCGCGGCGAGGCGCTCGACGCCGCCGGCAGACACCACGAGGCAGCCGCGGACTTCGAACGCGCGATGGACTGCTCGGCCCGCGTCGGTGCGCATGCCCAGGCACCGGTGTTCGCCGCGCGCCTGGCCGCCGCACGGATGAGGACCGCCGTGACTCCGGCCGAGCGGGAGCGAGCGGAGCGGGCACTCGTCGACGCGGCCAGGGACTCCCACCGGTACGCCACCGAGACGATGGGAACGCCGCGCCTACTGCTGGTGCACCACTACGGCCGCACCGGTCGCAGCGCGCTCGCACGGGAGCAGTTGCGGGAGATGGAGCAGGAGCTGGCCGACCGCAACACGGGCCTGTTCGCCGGCCTGCTCGCGGGGGTGCACGGCTGGCTCGACTGTGTCGAGGGCGACTATGAGGCGGCCCGGGCCCGCACGGGGGAGGCGGTACGACGGCTGGACCATCTGGCGTATCTGGTCGCCCCGCACCTGATCGTGGATCAGTTCCTGTGCGCCGCCTGGGCGATGGCCCATGGGGGAGCGTCTTCGGACGGGGCGCGGCTGCTCGGTGTGTACGACCGGGCGGACCACGTGCCCGGCTGGCTGGGGCTGCGCGTGTTCGGCGACGAAACCGTCGTCCGGCGGCGCGCCGAGCGGGATCTGCGGGAAGCGCTGGGAGCGGCTGCCTTCGAGCAGGCGTACGCGCGGGGCCGCGACCTCGCGGTACGAGAAGCCGCCGCCCTGATCTGAGGCCGCAGGCCACTGCTCTCGCGGGCGCGCTCCGCGGGTCAGCGGATGGCGATGAGACGCGCGAACGCGACGACGTTCCCCTCGTACCCGGTCCGCTTCGAGAAGTCGCCGCCGCAGGTGATCAGGCGCAGTTCGGCCTCCGGGGCGTCCGCGTAGATCTTCTCGGCGGGGAAGTCCTTCCGGGTGTACAACTCGACGGCATAGACGGCGAAGACCGCTGTCCGCCCGTCTCCCCGCCGGACCTCCACATGGGCGCCGCGCTCCAGGGAGCCGAGGTCCTGGAACACCGCCGGCCCGGCCTTGGTGTCGACATGACCGGTGATCACGGAGGTGCCGCGTTCGCCGGGGCTGACCGAGGCCGCGTACCAGCCGGCGAGATTGCGGTCCCGCGCCGAGGGGGAGGCGATCCAGCCCTCGGCGTCGAGACCGACAGGGGTGAGCGGGGCCTTCACCCCGGCCGAGGGAACCGTCAGGCGCAGCGGGGCCGCGCGCGGCAGCGGATCGGGCGCGGCCGGCAGCAGTGCGGCGGCCGGCGTGGGGCGGTGTACCGCCGCGGCAGGACGCGGCTGCGGTGGCCCACCTCCCGGATCGGCGGATCCGTAGCGGATGAGGAACAGGCCGAACAGCAGCACGCAGACGAGCGTGAACCAGGGGCCGCGCCTGGACAAGGTGGGCATGGATGGCATTCCTTCGGATGGGTGCTCCGCCACCTCGGCGCGACGGCGCGGGGCGGCACAGCCGTGGGTGCACCGTCAGACGCCGTCTTCGGCGCGGTCCCGCCGGCGTCGCATCAGGTACACGCCACCGGCCGCGGCGCCCGCGACCAGTGCGTAACCCAGCGCGGCCGGCCCGGTGCCGACACCGGCGAAGCTGCCGCCCTCACCGCCCCGGACGCCACCGCCGGGCTTGGTCATCACAGGGTGCTGCGGGCGCTTGCCGGAGTCGTGGCCGGTGCCGGGGTGCTGCGGGCGGCGCTTGTCGGCACCGGCGTCGGGGTGGGAGCCGGAGTCGGTGTCGGGTCGCTTGTCGGAGTCGGAGTCGGTGTCAGGGCGCTTGTCGGCACCGGCGTCGGGGTGGGAGCCGGAGTCGGTGTCGGGCCGCTTGTCGGAGTCGGAGTCGGTGTCAGGGCGCTTGTCGGCACCGGCGTCGGGGTGGGAGCCGGAGTCGGTGGCAGGTTCGGGGTGCGAGCCGGGGTCGGAGTCCGATGCGAGGTGGGAGCCGGCGTCGGCATCGGCATCAGCGCCGGAGTCGGCAGGGGGATCGGAAGCGAATCCGGTCTCGGATCGGGAGGTGGCGTCGGAGTCCGATGCGAGCCGGGGGTCCGCGCCGGACCCGGCTTCGAGACCGGCGCCGGTGTCGGCCTCCGTGTCGGTGCCCGGCTCCGAGACGGATCCGGAGTCCGTGTCCGAGGCCGAGTTGGGGCGGGGTACGGAGCCGAGGCTGTGGTCGGGGACAGAGGGGGCGCCGGAGTCGTCGGCATCCCCGGTGATGATGAGGGAGGTAGCTCCCTTCTCGCCCTTGCAGTCGAAGCTGACCTGGTACTCGCCGCCGGCCTTCGCGTCCGCGTTGACCTGGACCGTGCCGGGCTTGCCGTCGGTGAGGGTGACGGTGTCGAACAGCGCTGACGAGACGGTGGCGGCGGGCGCTGCGCAACGGCTGACGGTGAGCGTGAGCGTGCCGCCGGGTGCGACCCTCTGCGGCGAGACACCGAAGCCGAAGGGCATGACGGCGCTCGCCTCGGCTTCGTCGTCGGCAGCGGCTACGGGCGCGGTCAGAGCGACAGCGAACAAGCAGCCGAGTGACAACGAGGCGATCCTTGTCGCGCGCATGGCTCGATCTCCGAGTTCCCGAGGAGCAGTCGCGGAGGAGGTTCCACGGAGGGCAGGAAATGCACCTCGATGGCACCGACGCTAGGAGCGGCCCAGGAGGCGTGCCACTTCAAGGGGGCCGGGCGCGTCAGACACGCCGCGGACGGGTGGCGGCCCGTAGCTCCGCCCGGTGCATGGCCGACTCCTGCCGGGCGGTCGTGTCGACACCGGCCGCATCCCGACCGGTTCACACCTTGCGGTAGCCGTACGCCTCCGAGGCCGCCGACTCGACCGCGTCCAGATCCGCCCCGGCGGATGCGGTCACCACCGCCGCCACCGCGCCCTCCACAAAGGGCGCGTCCACGAGGCGGGTGCCGTCCGGCAGGTCGTCGCCCTCTGCCAGCAGCGCCTTCACCGTGAGCACGGCACTGCCCAGGTCCACCAGCACGGCGACGCCCGCCCCACGGTCGACCTGGTGCGCCGCCGTGCTGATCAGCTCGGCGCTGGTGCCCAGGGAGCCGTCCGGGGCTCCGCCGGCCGGAGCCACCGGCGCGGACGTACCACCGGCCGCGAGGCCCCGGGCCAGTTCGGCGACGGACTCGGCGACCTCCTTGCTGTGCGAGACGAGCACGATTCCGACGATCCGCTCCTCGCTCACCGGGCAGCCTCCACCGTCTCGGCGAGTGCGGCGATGAGCAGAGCCGAGGATGTCGCGCCCGGGTCCTGGTGGCCGATGCTTCGCTCACCGAGATAGCTGGCCCTGCCCTTCCGGGCCTGCATGGGGACCGTAGCCAGAGCGCCCTGCTCCGCCGCCGCGCGGGCCACCGCGAAGGAATCCGTGGTCTCGCCGAGCGCGGCAACCGCCGGTTCGAGGGCATCCAGCATCGTCTTGTCCCCGGCCGCCGCGCCGCCCAGCTGCGCGACCGCGGCCACCCCGGCGCGCAGGGCATCGCCGAGCTGCGCCGCGGTCACATCGCCGTCGTCCCCCAACGCCTTGCCGGTGCGCCGCAGCAGCGTTCCGTACAGGGGCCCGGACGCACCGCCCACGGTCGAGATCAACTGCCGTCCGGCGAGCATGAGCACGGCCCCCGGGGTCGCGGGCGGCTCCTTGTCGACCGCCGCGGTGACGGCCGCGAACCCGCGCTGGAGGTTTCTGCCGTGGTCCGCGTCGCCGATCGCCGAATCCAGCTCGGTCAGGCGGTCCGCCTCCCGGTCCACGGCCGCGGCCACGGCCACGAGCCATCGGCGGAAGAAGTCGGCGTCGAGCACATGAACTCCCGGTGTTCCCATCGGCGTTGTCTTCGCTGCCCGTCCGGCACGACGGTCAGCGGCCCCAGCGCAGCGCCGGCGTCTGCACCGGTGCGTCCCACAGCCGCAGCAGCTCCTCGTCCGCCTGGCACAGGGTGACCGAGCAGCCGGCCATGTCGAGCGAGGTGACGTAGTTCCCCACGAGCGTACGCGCGACGGCCACTTGACGCTGCGCGAGCACACGCTGCACCTCCGCATTGAAGCCGTACAGCTCCAGCAGGGGGGTCGCGCCCATTCCGTTGACCAGTACGAGCACGGGAGCCGAGGGCTTCATATCGTCCAGGATCGCGCTCACGGCGAAGTCGGCGATCTCTCCCGACGTCATCATCGCGCGCCGCTCGCGCCCCGGCTCGCCGTGGATGCCGATGCCCAACTCCAGTTCACCGGAAGGTAGTTCAAAGGTGGGGCTGCCCTTGGCGGGGGTGCTGCAGGCGCTCAGAGCCACACCGAAGCTGCGGGAGCCGTCGTTCACCTGCCGGGCGATCGCCTCGACCCGTTCCAGCGGAGCCCCCTCCTCGGCGGCGGCCCCCGCGATCTTCTCGACGAACAGGGTGGCCCCGGTACCGCGCCGCCCGGCGGTGTACAGGCTGTCCGTCACCGCGACGTCGTCGTTGACCAGCACCTTGGCCAGCCGTACTCCCTCGTCCTCCGCGAGCTCGATCGCCATGTCGAAGTTGAGCACGTCGCCGGTGTAGTTCTTCACGATGAACAGCACCCCTTCGCCGCTGTCGACGGCGGCCGCGGCACGTGCCATCTGATCCGGCACGGGGGAGGTGAACACCTCACCGGGGCAGGCGGCGTCCAGCATCCCGGGCCCGACGAAGCCGCCGTGCAGTGGTTCGTGCCCCGACCCGCCGCCGGAGACGAGCGCCACCTTCCCGGCCACGGGCGCGTCGCGCCGTACGATCACCCGTCCCTCCACGTCCACGGAGAGGTCGGGGTGCGCGGCAGCCATGCCGCGCAGCGCGTCCGCGACGACCGTCTCCGGCACATTGATGAGCATCCTCAACGGTTCCTCCTGGGGAGCGTAGCGGCCAGGTATTGAGCTGTCTTACCTGGTCAGCAGGCATGTACGGGATATGGCACCGGGCGCTTGACGGCGGTGTGGGCCGGAGTCCGGCGGGGCTGATGCTGACTCGGTACTGATCTTGCTGACTGGCCATCAGAGGCATCCGGCTCTGTCGCCGGCTGATGACGTCGACGTCCAGTATCGAAGAGATGGGCGTGATCGGGGAACGACGCGTCGAAAGGACGTGTCGATCCATTGGTTTCGGGGCTCGTCACGCCGATCCGGCGCTCTGGACCGCGTCGGGCTCCCTATTCACCTGGATGGCCGGACGGGAGTCGCGGAGCCACTCCATCCACATGATGCTGACCTGGGAATCGGTACATCACGTGACACATGGTCAGTGAGCCGCCCCTAGTCCCACAGGAGACAAACCGTGCGTCACTTCAAGCGTGTCTGTTGGAGCGCGGCCACCGGATTGGCGGCCCTTCTCGCCTGCGCCCACCCGGCTTCGGCCGCCGCCGACCCCACGACGGGCAACGAGGGAGTCGTCGAGCTGGTCGCGAGGCAGGTGCAGGCCAGTTTCGTCGATGTGGACGGGTCGTCCGGGCCCAGCCAAGGCGACGAATTCGTCAACAGCGGGGATCTCTTCCGCGGCACCGAGAAGGTCGGTACCTATGGACAGGTCTGCACTCTGACCCGGCTCGTCCCCGTTGACGAGTTCGACCTTCTGTGCCAGGGGTCGCTCACCTTCCCCCTCGGGCAGCTCACGCTGACCGGCCGGTTCACCGTCACCGGGGCCGGCCCGGGCAACATCGATTTCGCGATCACCGGAGGCACCGACCGCTTCCACAAGGCCCGCGGCTTCATCCACGCCGTCAACATCAGCGAGACGGAGACGCAGCTCACCGTCCATCTCAGCCGCTGACAGGGGGCAGGAGGGGGCATCCCTCTGTCCCCCTCCTCCTGGGACCAAGAGCAGGCGGCGTGCCCTCGGGCACGCCGCCTGCTCTTCGGTTCCGAGCGCCGCGCTAGGGACGCAAGCCGTCGAACTCGATGCTCAGATGGCGGGGGCCACGCAGGACGGCGTTCCGGCGGTAAGGCGGAGGATCTTCCACCAGACGGGGGTTGTCGAGCCTGCGGGCGAGCTCGGTCAGGGCGATCTGTGTCTCCAGGCGGGCGAGCGGCGCGCCGAAGCAGCTGTGGATGCCGCTGCCGAGTCCGAGGTGCTGGATGTCCTTCCGATCCGGGTCGAACCGGTCGGGATCCTCGAAGCGTTGCGGGTCACGGTTGCCCGACGCGAGAATCAGCCACATCGACGAACCCTTGGGGATGGTGACGCCGCGGACCTCGATGTCCGCGATCGGGGTGCGCTGCGGCAGCAGTTGCACCGGCGGTTCGTAACGCAGCAGCTCCTCCACGATCGGCACGGCCAGGCGCGGATCGTTCCGCAGCCGCTGAAGCACCTCGGGGTGGCGCAGCAGGGTGAGCATCCCGTTGGTGATCAAGTTGACCGTCGTCTCGTGGCCGGCGATCAGCAGCAGGGCCGCGGTGCTGAGCACCTCCATCGTCGTCATGGCACCGTCCTGTCCGCCACCGTTGACCAGTGCGGAGAGCATGTCGTCACGCGGCGACTTGCGCCGCTCCTCGATCAGCCCGGCCAGGTACATGCCCAGTTGCGTCCTGGCCTCCGCCGTGACGCGGTCCCGCTCGGTGAGGTCCTCGTCCGGTGCGGGGTCCAGGCTGGCGGCGATGGTCTCGGCCCAGGTGTGGAAGCGTGACTCGTCCTCCCGCGGAACACCGAGCAGCCGGCAGATCACCGTGACGGGGAACGGATAGGAGAACTGATCGACCAGGTCGATCCGGTTCCCGTTCGCGAGACCGTCGATGAGTCCGGAGACGATCTCGCCGAGCTCCTGGCGCATGCCCTCGACACGGCGGGGGCTGTGCGGCGGCCCGAAGGGGCGGTTGGTCATACGGCGCAGCCGGTCGTGCTCGGGAGGGTCGAGCCGCAGGAAGCCGGGCGGCAGGGTTGTCTCCTCGTCCGGCTGCTGCAGCTCGTCGGCCACCTGTGCGGAGAGATTGCGGGCCTCGGAACTGAGCCGCGGATCGTGGAGCAGGCTCTGGATGTCGTGGTAGGTGCTGATGACGAAGGGGCCGTCCTCGTCTTGGGCCACCGGCGTCTTGCGGAGCTCCTTGTAGATGGGATAGGGGTCGGCGCGGTTGGCATAGTCGGTGATCTGCGCCAGGAGTGACGTCATGACAGGTCCTTGTGGGCGGGCGCCGGCCGTGGCGGCGTTGTCGGAGACAGCTCGGGCGGTGGAGTGGTCCGGCCCCGGACGGACTCGGACGGGAGGGACTGCCGTCTGAGGCTCGCGGTCGTCACCGTCCGGGGGTGAAGACCAGCTGCCGGTCGGCGGGCGAGTAGCCGCTGAGGGTGACGGTCGGACCGTGCGTGGGCACGGAGGGGTCGGGGAAGTCGGCCGGGATCGGGCGCTTTCCGTCGGAGCGCCGGTCCACGGTCGCGAACGGCAGCGGGAACGGTGCGGTCGTCTCGATCAGGTGCTGGTAGAACGGCAGCCAGCGCGACTGGTCGAAGGTGACGGCGCCGATCACGCGCCCCTGGTATCCGTACACCCCGGTGAACCTGCGCTCCGCGAGTGAACCCTGGGCGACGAGAATCTCCTCTCCCAGGGACGGAACACCGACCGACTTGATGTTCACCCCGAACTGGGAGGACCAGAAGGCCGGCACCCACATGTGCGGGCGGCGGTCCGAACCGGCGCTGACCATGTTGTGCGCCGCGATCTCTGCCTGCGAGACGGCGTTGCCCCAGTGTTCCAGGGACAGGAACTGGTAGCCGAACAGCGGGTGCGGAGACCTCGCCACATCACCGGCGACGAAGATGTCGTCGGTCACGATGCCCCGGATGTCGAAGGCGCGGCATCCGGCGTCGCACGCGATGCCGCGGGGGCCGGCACCCAGCCCCGATCCGGCCAGCCATTCGGTGTTGCGGGTCGCGCCGAGCGAGACGACCACGATGTCCGCCTCGACCTCGGCCCCGTCGGACAGGTGGGCGGAGCGCACGCGCCCCGTGGAGTCACCCTCCAGCGAGGTGACCATGACACCGCAGCGCAGGTCCACGCCTTGCTCGCGCTGCATCTGGGCGGCCACGTCGCCGACCACACCGCCGAGGGCACCGACCAGGGGCGCGGCGCCGCGCTCCGCGACGGTGACCTCGATTCCCTGCTCCCGGCAGGCGGAGGCGATCTCCGAGCCGGTGAAGCCGGCGCCGATGACGAGCACCCGGCGTGGTCCCTGCTTGAGCCGGCTGTGCAGCCGTGCCGCGTCGTCGCAGGTGCGCAGGACGAAGACGCCGTCGAGCTCCGCCTCCCGCTCGTTCGGCCACGGCCGGGCCCGCACACCGGTCGCGATCAGCAGCCGGTCGTACGGCACCTCGTCGCCGTCGGCGAGTTTCACCCGCCCTGCCGCCATGTCGAGGCCGGTGGCGGCGACCCCGAGGCGCCACTTGGCGTCCGGGTCCCGGCGCCGGGGAAGCGTGGTGCGGTCCGAGGTCGCCTTGCCCAGCAGGACCTGCTTGGACAGCGGCGGCCGGTCGTACGGCTCGTACGGCTCGTCGCCGATCACCGTGAGGGAGCCGGCGAAGCCCTCCTCCCGCAGCGTCTCGGCGGCCCTCAGGCCTGCCAGTGAGGCGCCGACGATCACGATCCGCCCCTCGCGCCTCAGCCATTCCAGCTGGCGGTCGCCGTTCACGGGGCCATCCCCTCAACCGACGCGGCGGCAGCGCCCACCGTCTCGTCCAGGCCCTCCACGAGAATGGCCTGGACGGGGCAGGCGGCGACTGCGCGCCTCACGTGTTCCCGCTGCGTGTCGTCGGCATGCGGGTTGTACAGCAGCGCCTCGTCGCCGTGCATGGCGAAGACGTCGGGTGCGAGGAAGGCGCACTGTGCGTACCCCTGGCACCGGTTGAGATCGACGACAAGCCTCATCACGGGGCCGCCTTTCCAGTAGTCCCCTGCAGTCCCCTGCCCCAGAGTGCGAGTGCTCCGGCGCATCCGCGAGCACAGACGGGCCAGAAGAGTCATCCGCCCGTCACGCCGCTGGAACGGCTGGTCATGACGGGACGGCAGGTGCCGGCCGCCGGCGGAAACTGGCCACCAGGATGAAGACACTGACAATCAGCGCCCAGAGGGGGAAGACCAGCTCGGACCAGGCGACGTTGTCCGTCACGAAGAGCAGTGTCAGGGCGACCAGATAGCCCAGGAGGGAAAGCCAGCGGGGAAAGACTCCGAGCCGGTGCCCGATGGAGGAGGCCGAGAAGGTGAACACCGCGGCCATGCGCATCGAGTAGGTCGTCAGAAGGCTGTAGGCGAAGTGCTGGCCGAAGGACCGCAGTTCCGCCTTGGGACCGGCCCCGGACCCCTCGGCCGTCACCAGCAGGCTGCCGGCTGCTGCCGCGGCTCCGAACAGGGTCGCCACGAACAGCAGTCCGCTGCCCAGGAAGACAGTTGCGAGGAACTGGTCCTCGGCCTCCCCGATGCGGGCGCGCACCGCGCCCATGAACCACAGGAAGAAAATGCCCGCGAACGGGACGAGGTCGAGCGCTGTCTGGACCGCGCGCCGACGCGAGGGATCGGTGAGCCAGCCGTTTTCCACGTCACTCTCCCCGTCGGGCAGGGCCAGGCGCATCAGAACGATGGCGCCACCGAGCAACAGGGCGAAGAGGATCCCTACCAGTCCCGCGGCGCGTGGGGTACGCAGCACCTGATGTGTCCGCTCCATGGCCGTCGTTCGCTCCTCTCCCGCTCCGTGCGTCACCCGGGGTTCCCGCACAAGCCTGTTCCGGCCCCGAGCGCGACCGCGCCGGGCACGTGTCTTCGGGCACCGCTTCCGCCGGGCGGGCCACAGGCCGGACGCTCCGCTGCTGCCTCGCACCGACCCTCGGTGGACGACTAGGACCAGGAAGCACCCGGGCACGCGGCCGCGCCACCCGGGTCACGCGGGAGGGGGACGTGGGCCGGCCGGAGGCCGGGTGACGGTGGCGGGGGTCTTCAAAGGCCTGCAAGGGGCCGGCGGACCCGTTGTGGCGGCTGTCCGAGTGTCATCGCGAGGACGGCCCGGTCGTCCTCCTCGGACTCGGCCGCCCAGTCCGCCGTATCGGTCCGTACGAATGACACGACGTCCTCGGGCGCCCGCGCGCCGGTGCTCCCGAAACGCTCGCTGAGCCGTTCGAGGACCGGATAGAACACGCCGTCCGCGTTGCGTGCCTCGCTCGTCCGTGTGCACCACGAGCACCTCGCCCGGTTCCAGCGCGTGCATGGTGGTCCGTGCGGCGCCGTCGGACAGTTCACCGAGGCCCAGTGGCGGTCGTCCTGCCGGCCGAACCGTCGCTGTTCGGGCCGGCCGACCGCATCCGGATCGCGTTCGCGCGCCGCGAGCAGGGCGTGCTCGGGGCCGTTCCGTCGCCGAAGCGCCCGGGGAGGTGGATCCTGAAATCAGGACCGCGCCGCGTCGGCGCACCGCCTTCGCGCGCGGGCAAGGAGGTGTGCCATGACAAGGTCGGAGGAGTGGAAGATCGACGTGTTCCTTTCGGAGGAGGAGGGCACGACAAAGGCGCGGGCCGTACTGGACACCGGGGCCACGAAGCTCACCGGGAGCGGCACCGCCCACTGCAACCCGCAGGACGTCGACGTTCCCAAGATCGGTGACGAGCTCGCCGCGAGCCGCGCGATGACCAATCTCGGGCGGCGGCTGATGAGCATGGCGGACCGGGATCTGGAGGACATGGGCGGGGGAGCCGAGAGTGTGAAACAGACCTCGGTACAGACGGGACCCTGATGGGACGCGACCCAAGCCCACGGGTACGAGGAGGCCGGTATGGCCGTACGTAGCGACACGACAGCGATGTGTGGCCACTCCACCGCGCTGATGCGGCCGTGAGCGGAGCCGCCGCACGCCTGTCGCGAGACGTGGCGGCCGTCGTCCTCGACACCGACGGCGTGATCACGGACTCTGCGCGGGCGCACGCCGCCGCCTGGAAGACGGCCTTCGGCGCGGCGCTGCGCGCGTACCCGCCCGATGACGCCGATGCCAGGCGCCCGTTCGACATCCAGAACGACCACCTGCGCTTCGTCGACGCCGGATCGCGGCTGGACGGTGCCGCCTCGTTCCTCGACTCGCGCGATCTGGCGCCGCACGCGCTGCGCGAGTGCGGCGCGTGCAGCGTCGACCTCGCCGAACTCCCCACCGAAGGGCCCGGGGACTGACCATGCCCAAATGGATATGGACCCACGAGGGGTACGACCCCGGCCAGGAGCGGCTGCGCGAGGCGCTGTGCACCCTCGGCAACGGCTACTTCGCCACCCGCGGAGCGGCGCCCGAGTGCACCGCCGACACCATCCACTACCCCGGCACGTATGCCGCCGGCTGCTACAACCGCCTCATCTCCACCGTCGCCGGCCGGCAGGTCGAGAACGAGGACATGGTCAACCTGCCCAATTGGCTGCCCCTGCGCTTCCGCATGGACGGCGGCGAGGACGAACCCTGGTTCACACCGGACAGCACTGC
Organism: Streptomyces sp. NBC_00390; assembly: GCF_036057275.1. Taxonomy (NCBI): domain Bacteria; kingdom Bacillati; phylum Actinomycetota; class Actinomycetes; order Kitasatosporales; family Streptomycetaceae; genus Streptomyces; species Streptomyces sp. NBC_00390. Next base: position 7,590,249 of record NZ_CP107945.1, read on the forward strand.
TTTGCGCGACCACAGCCTGAGGCTGGACCTGCAGGCCGGCACGCTGCAGCGCACCCTGCGCTACGTGGCCGAGGACGGCCGCGAGCTCTCCGTCCGGCAACTGCGTCTGGTCCATATGGCGGACCCGCATCTGGCCCTACTGCGCACCGAGTTCACCGCCGAGGGCTGGGACGGCGAGATCGAGGTGGAGGCCGCCATCGACGGAGCGGTCACCAACAGCGGTGTGGCGCGCTATCAGCAGCTCAACGGGCGCCACCTGATCCACGTCAGCGCCGGGGACGCGGCCTCCGACACGGTCTGGCTGCGCTGCCGTACCACCACGTCCGACATCCGGATCGGCATGGCGGCCCGCACCACGGTCGACGACCCCGAGGCGCAGCCCCAGCCGGCCCACGAGCCCCTGCGGGCCGTCCAGATCCTGCGGCTGCCGCTCGCCTCCGGACAGCCCCGCACAGTCGACAAGACCGTGGCCCTGCACACCTCACGCGACGCCGCCATCAGTGACCCCATGCACGCGGCGGTCGACCGCGTCCTGCGTGCACAGGGGTTCGAGGATCTCCTCCAGTCCCACCGCGCGGCCTGGCGCCAGCTGTGGCGCAGGGCGGAGCTGGAGGTGCCGGGGGAGGCCGGGCGCATCCTGCGGCTGCATCTCTTCCATGTCCTGCAAACGCTCTCCCCCCACACCGCTGACCTCGACGCGGGCGTGCCGGCCCGGGGACTGCACGGCGAGGCCTACCGGGGCCACATCTTCTGGGACGAGCTGTTCATACTGCCCTACCTCAACCTGCACTTCCCCGAGGTCTCCCGGGCTCTGCTCCACTACCGGTACCGACGGCTCGAAATGGCCTGCAGACTGGCCCGGGACGCCGGACACCAGGGGGCCTGCTATCCCTGGCAGAGCGGCAGCGACGGCCGCGAGGAGACCCAGCAGCTGCACCTCAACCCCCGCTCCGGACGCTGGCTCCCCGACCACTCCCGGCTTCAGCACCACGTGGGGTCGGCCATCGCCTACAACGTCTGGCAGTACTGCGAGGCCAGCGGCGACGAGGACTTCCTGCACACGGCCGGTGCCGAGATGCTCACCCAGATCGGCCGGTTCTGGGCCGACATCGCCACCTACGACGAGGATCTGGGGCGCTACCGGATCCGGGGCGTCGTCGGACCCGACGAGTACCACGAGGCATACCCCGACGCCTGGGAACCAGGACTCGACGACAACGCCTACACGAACGTCACCGCGGCCTGGGTGCTCGCCCGCGCTCTCGACGTGGTGCGCGACCTCCCCGAACCGCGACGCGGCGAACTGTTCGAGCGCACCGGGCTCGACACCGGTGAGCTGACGCGCTGGGAGGAGGTCTCCCACAGGCTGGTGGTGCCCTTCCACGCGGGCGTCATCAGCCAGTTCGACGGCTTCGGGAACCTCGCCGAACTGGACTGGGACACCTACCGGGCCCGTTACGGCGACATCCGCCGCCTCGACCGCATCCTGGAGGCGGAGGGCGACACGGTCAACCGCTACCAGGCCTCGAAGCAGGCCGACGTGCTGATGCTCGGCTACCTCTTCTCACCCGCCGAACTGGCCGGGTTGTTCGCCAGGCTCGGCTATGAACTCGACGACGAGACCTGGAGAAGAACGGTCGACTACTACCTGCAGCGCACCAGCCACGGATCGACACTCAGCGGTCTGGTCCACGGCTGGGTGCTGGCCCGGGTGCGTCGCGAGGACGCCTGGACATACGTCCGCGAAGCGCTGGAGGGCGACATCGCCGACCTTCAGGGCGGCACGACGGGGGAGGGATTGCACCTGGGCGCCATGGCGGGCACCCTCGACCTCGTCCAGCGGGGACTGACCGGGCTGGAGACCCGCAACGGGGCGCTGTGGCTGGACCCGGTCCCGTCGCCGCAGCTGTCGGAGTACGGGTTCTCCATCCGCTACCACGGGCACTGGGGCGTACAGGTCCGCATGCGGCCGGGGGAGCTGCAGATCGGGGTGCCGGACTCGGGCCGGTCCTCGATCGAGGTACGGCTCCACGGCAAGTCGGTGTCCGTCGAGCCGGGCGAGTCGACTCTGCTGACGCTGCCCGGCGAGTGATCCGCGGACCGGCGACGCGGCAGGTCGAAGGCCCACCCCCGGCATGTCGCGCCTCCGCGCCCGCGCCAGGAACTGACTGCCGTACGCCTGACGATCACGCAGTGTCACCGTCGCATTGGCGCCTTGATGGCCCGGGGTGTTCCATGGGGGTCGAGTGGTGAGCTCTCGCAGCCGGCGGGCGGCGTCACCGCTCCCGTCCCCCTGAACCCAGCCGGGATGCCCCGACAGCCGGACGCTGATGGTCATGGACAACAGAACGACTTCGGTCGGGTCCGCGGAGCGGGCGTCGAGCGCAGAGGTGTTCGGTTCCCCCTGCTGGGTGAGTCTGATGGCTCGCGACCTGGCCGCCGCCCAGGACTTCTACGGTGCCGTGCTCGGCTGGAAGTTCCGCAGAGGCAGGCTGGGCGAGCAGTTCCGCGTCGCAACCGTGGACGGCATGCCTGTGGCCGGCATCGGCGCGATGGCCCCCACCCTCTCGGTCGCGATGGCCTGGACCCCGTACTTCGCCGTCACCGACGCCGACGAGACCGCCGCACGGATCCGGGAACGCAGCGGCACGGTCGCGGTCGGCCCGCTGAACCTCTCCATGGGCCGGGGTGCCCTCGCCGCCGACCGGGACGGCGCGGTCTTCGGGATCTGGGAGGGCGAGCTGATGCGGGACTGGCCCGGCTGGCGCGACCGGGCACCCGCGTGGATCCATCTGCTCGCCCGCGACGCGTTCGAGTCCGCGATCTTCTACGGCCAGGTGCTCGACTGGGCCTGCGACCGGCCCGGGTGCTGCGAGGTCACCTACGAGGAGGGAACGGTCGTGCTGCACCGGCTGGGCCAGGTGCTTGCCCGGCTCACTTCCGGCGCCGACCCCACCGCGGAGAGTCCGCTGCTGCATCCGCGCTGGCACGTCCACTTCGCCGTCCCCGATCTGGACGCCACGGTCCTGGCCGCACGGCAGCTCGGTGGCACGATCCTGGGGGAGCGGTCCACGATTCAGGGCGCCGAGGCGACGCTGCGTGACCCCGACGGCGCCATGTTCACCGTCAGCAGCCACGAGTCGGGCGCCCTGGCCCGCATGCCGGACCACCGGGGCTTGTGACCGGCGTCGGCGGAGACCGATACCGCTGCCAGGAGGCATTCCCGTGGGCGGGGCGGCCGCGGGGTCCATGACGGTGCTGCCGACCTGCCGACCCGCCGCCTTGCCGTCCTGCCTGTCCTGGCCGGAGAGGCCGTCGCCGATCACCCGACACGGCGGCCGACGAGTGGCGCGGTGGCCTCGCCGCTGCCTTTGCGTACCCCGCTCAGGAACTCCTCCATCGCCTCGGTGGCCGTCCGCAGCGGCCGCCAGTCCAGCTCGTCCCGTGCGCGGGCGCTGTCCATCAGCGGCAGCCGCAGCACCGCGTCGAACAGCTGTGGGGACGCCGGGACCAGACGCAGGCCCCAGGCGGCCGACAGCGCCGTGTGCACGGCTCGCCGGGGCACCCGGACCACCCTGGCCCCCAGGAGCTCGCCGAGCGTGTGCGCGTCGAGCACGGGATCGGCCGCCAGGTTGAACGCGCCGCGGGTGTCGAGCACAACCGCCTGGAGGTAGGCGCGAGCCGCATCGTCCGTATGCAGTGCCTGGAACCGCAGACCCTCGAGGCCGGGTACGAAGGGCACCAGCGCCGGTCTGATGAGCGGGCCGGGCAGGAAGCGCCCGGCGAAGATCCTGCGCTGCTCGCTCGCGGCCGTCTCCTTGAACAGGAACGCGGGACGCATGCGTACCACCCGGATCTGCGGGTGGTCCCGTTCGTACGTGTCGAGAACCCTCTCCAGATACGCCTTCTCGCGGCAGTAGGCGGCCCCCGGCCAGCCGTGCGTGGGCCAGGACTCGCTGACGCCCCGGCCGGTCTTCGGCCCGGGAGCGTAGGCACCGACGGACGAGGCGTGCACCAGGACCGGAACGCGAGCGGCGGCGACCGCCTCGAAGAGCCTCAGCGAGCCGATCACATTGGTCTGCCAGGTGACCGCCGGGTCATGAGTCGGCTGGAACTGCCAGGCGAGATGGATCACGGCGTCGGCGCCGTCCACGAGCCGGCCCAGTTCGAACGCGTCGTCGCCGCGTGACAGATCGACCACTGCCCACGTCACCTTGGCGACATCCAGATCCGGAACCCTGCGCGAGAGCCCCAGCACGGATCCGACCCGGGGATCGTCCGCAAGCGCTCGCACCACGCTGGTGCCGGCATTTCCGGTGGCTCCGGTGACCACCACCCGCAGACCCGCTTTTTCGCTCATCGCTGACTCCGTGCGGTTGCCGTTGATGTGAAGGCCGGGTCCCCGGCCCCACCGGGAACGAAACAGCGCTCGCGTAAAACGCCGGGGAAGATCGCCCCCTCCACCCGAGTGGTTGCGGACAGTGACCACTCGTGTGGCGGGCCGGGGCTTCCCGGAACACAATGAGGGACCGGACGGGATCATGGTCCGCCGTGCCAGGGGGGTCGCAGACACCGGGAGTACACATGATGCTGATGCCCGACGCCAGCGTGGTCACCAGGCTGATCGCCCGTTACCGGGCACAGGAGCACCGCGTGCTGACCGCCCCGCACGACGAACCCGCGCGCAGGCGTTTCGAGGACACCGCCTACACGCTGTGCATCCTCATGTGCGAGCGCACCGCCCGGGAGGCGGTTCTCGCGGCCGAACGGTATGTGGGCCGTCGTGTGCGGCCCACGGCACGGGCGACGGTACGGTCCGCCGTCCTGCCGGTGCGCGACAGCGCACCGACCGGCGGTTGCTGACCGGCGGCCGTACACCGCCGGCCCCCAGCCGTACGAGGAGGGGCGTGCCGCCCCTGCGCGGGAAGGAGCGAGGTGCGCACGGCGTTGCGAGAACCTGTGGCCGACCTCGTCAGCCGGGCCAAGGAACCGGCCGTCGTCCAGACCGTTCGCTCGACGGCGGCGGCCACGATCTCCTATGCCGTCGCCCTGCAGCTCAGCAGTGAACCGGCCCCGCTCACCGCGCCGTTGACGGCCCTTCTCGTCGTCCAGGTCACCCTGTACTCCACGCTCACGACCGGTATCCGCCGGGTCAACTCCGTGGTCGTCGGAGTGATCATCGCCATCGCCTTCAGCGCGCTCGTGGGACTCAGCTGGTGGAGCCTCGGGCTGGTCATCCTCGCCTCCTTGGTCGTGGGGAGGCTGGTGAGGGTCGACGAGTTCGTCCCGGAGGTGGCGATCAGCGCCATGCTCGTGCTCGGCGTGACCCAGGTGGCGGACACGGCTTGGGACCGGGTGCTGGAGACGCTGATCGGCGCCGTGGTCGGGCTCCTGTTCAATGTGCTGTTCGTACCGCCCGTCTGGGTGGAGGCCGCCGGCGAGTCGATCGAGGACCTCGGCCGCCGCATGCGGCAACTGCTGTTGCACATCGGCGAGGAACTGAGCAGCGAGACGCCGGTCGAGCGGGCCGCGGCCCGGCTTCACGAGGCACGGCGGCTCGACAACGAGATCGCCGACGTCGACGCCGCGCTGCGGCAGGCGGAGGACAGCCTGCGGCTCAACCCCCGGGTGAAGGAAGGCCTTCTGTACCGCATCGTGCTGCGTACCGGCCTCGACACCCTGGAGATCTGCATGGTCGTGGTGCGCGTGCTCGCCCGCACCATCACCGACCTGGCGAAGGCCCGCCGGGACGAGGAACTCTTCCCGCACGAGATCGGACTCGCCCTCGAGGAGCTGCTGAAGCATGTCGCCGACACACTGGTGAGCTTCGCCGTCCTGGTGACGACCCAGGCGAGTGAGAGCGCCGACGCCGCGGAGGTGCGGCTGGCGGGCGAGCTCATGGCGGCGCGCGCCGCCCGCGACCGGGCGGCGGAGCTGCTCCTGCAGGACATCCAGCGGCTCCCCCGCGAGTGGCAGCTGCAGGGCGCGCTGCTCACCGAGATCGACCGGATCCTCGACGAGCTGGACATGGACCACCGCACCCGGCGCCTGATGGAGGAACTCGACCGCCGCACCCGGGAGCGCAGAGCGCGCCGGCGTCAGCTGTCGGCGCTTCACGAGCGGGCGTTCGGCAGGCGCCCGTGACATGCGGCCGGGGGCGGACCGGGGAGCCGGGCCGCGTCCGCTACGCGGCGTCGCGCATCACCTCGGTGCGCAGCTGATCGCAGCAGCGGCTGATCAGACGGGAGACATGCATCTGGGAGATTCCCAGGGTCTCGGCGATGCTGCTCTGCGTCATGTCGCGGAAGAAACGCATGTACAGGATGTCCTGCTCCCGTTCCGGCAGCCTGCGCAGCCCGGGCTTGACCGCCTCGCGGTCGACGAGCACCTCGATGGCGGGGTCGGCCTCGCCGAGGGTGTCGCCGAGCGAGTAGCCGTCGTCGGCCCCGGGCACCTCGGCGTCCAGGGACAGCGCGGTGAACGTCTCCAGCGCCTCGAGCCCCACCCGCGCGTCCTCCTCGCTGAGCCCCGCCGATTCCGCGATCTCGGCGACGGTGGGGGCACGGCCGGGGATGGTCGTGGTGAGTTCCTGGCGCGCGGTGCGGACACGGTTGCGCAGGTCCTGGGTCCGGCGCGGCACATGAAGGGCCCAGAGGTGGTCGCGGAAGTGGCGCTTGACCTCGCCGACGACCGTGGGTACGGCGAAGCTCTCGAACGCGCCGCGGGAGGGGTCGTAGCGGTCGACGGCCTTGACCAGCCCGAGGGCGGCGACCTGCTGGAGGTCCTCCAGGGACTCGCCGCGGTTGCGGAACCGGGCCGCGAGTCGCCGCGCCATGGGCAGCCACGCCGCGACCACCTCCTGGCGCAGCCGCTGCCGCTCGGGGCCGTCAGGGATCGCGGCCATCCTCCGGAAAGCGGCCGAGGTGTCAGGAGCGTCGTCGTGCGGGTGCTTGGCGGACACGGACGTGTGCAAAGACGTGCGCATGATGTCGCGGCTCCCCGAAATGGTGTCGGTGCCGGTGAAGGACGAGTTTCACCGGGGATACGGACGGGCCAGGAAAGCGCTCGCCGGGGAGTTCCCGCTCCCATGGGCGTGCCTCCTGTCCGAAGCACATGACGCGGCTGCCCGGAGCCCCGGTCGAGAAACATCCGGGGGCGGAGGAATTGGTGCGCCCGCTGCGGGTACCCACCACGCGGCCGGGCGTGTCGGCAGTGGTGGCCGGAACGGCCCGGACGGGCAATAGTCGAGAGCCGGCACGCGTGCCGGTGCGAACGGCGAGGAGGCAGAAGCCGATGGTCCCGGAAGCCATGAGCCGGCCGGGGGGAGACGCCGCCGATGGAGAGCGGTTCGATGTGGAGACGAGACAGCATGCGGGGACGGTCGTGCTCGAACTGAGCGGCGAACTCGACCACGACACGGCCGAGCCCCTGCGTGAGGCTCTGGCGCGGCAGGTGCGGGGCGGAGCCGAACGGGTCGTGGTCGACTGCAGCAGGCTCGGGTTCTGTGATTCGACCGGTCTGAACGTCCTGCTGCAGGCACGGCTGGCCGCAAAGGAATCGGGCGGTCGCATCGAACTGGCGGGCCTGCGCCCCCCGGTGGCGCGTATGTTCGACATCACCGGAGCGCGTGCCGTCTTCCGGGTGTACGACGGCGTGTCCGAGGCCCTGGCCGACGGGCCACGGAGTTAGCGGAGGAGGCCGATGAGCGGGATCCTCCGCGGGCACGGTCAGACGCGGCGTCTTGCCCTGTACGGCACGAAGGGGGCGGTCAGCCGTTGCCGCGATTTCACCCACGAAGCCCTGGACGACTGGGGCTGGACGAAGTCCGGTGACGAGGACGCCGTCGTCGAGGACGTGCTGCTGCTCGTGTCCGAGGTGGTCACCAACGCGTGTCTGCACGCGGGAGGCCCGCAGGAGCTGACGCTGAACCAGTCCGGCGGACGCCTGCGCATCGAGGTGGCCGATGCCAGTCCCGAGCCGCCGAGGCACCGCCCCCCGAGAGCCCTCTCGCAGCCGGGCGGGCACGGACTGATCATCATGGACCGGCTGGCCCGCACCTGGGGGTCCGAGCCGCGGGGGACGGGCAAGGTGGTATGGCTGGAGGTGCCCGTACCTGAGGGCAGGGTCTGAGCCGTACGTGAGCCGACTGCGCACTCCCGACTGCGCACTGTGGGTGACTGGGACTCCGGGACGTACGTGGCGCGCGGCCGTCTCCGCCCTACCCGACGCCCTTACCTGTGGTCAGGCCGAGACGCATACCGACCGACGGGTCTGCCCCGGCCCTACCGGGTCACGGACGCACGGGCCGGCGCTGCGGGGCCCTCGGGCGGTGTGTCGTCCAGCAGCCCGTCACGCAGCGTGGTGAGAATCCGCGCCAGCAGCCGCGAGACATGCATCTGCGAGATGCCCAGCCGCTCGCCGATCTGCGACTGCGTCAGCTCCTCACCGAAGCGCAGTGACAGGATCAGCCGGTCCCGCTCGTCGAGCCCGGCGATCAGAGGCTTCAGCGCCGCCACCGAGTCCACGATGTCGAACGCCGGATCGACGTCACCGAGGCGGCGTACGACCGCGCTCGGGGCCTCGTCGTCGGTCGCCGACGAGTCGAGCGACTGCGCCGTGTACCCGTTCGCCGCCTGCTCGCCCTGGACGACCTCGGCCTCGTCGACCTGCAGGTACCGTGCCAGTTCGGCCGACGTCGGCCGGCGGCCCAGATCCTGCTCCAGCACATCGAGCGCCTTGGCGAGGTCGATCCGCAGCTCCTGGAGCCGCCGCGGGACCCGTACGGACCAGCTGGTGTCCCGGAAGAACCGCTTGATCTCGCCGATGACGGTCGGCAGCGCGAACGAGGCGAACTCCACCTCGCGGTCCACGTCGAACCGGTTGATCGCCTTGATCAGGCCGATCGTGCCGACCTGGACGATGTCCTCCATCGGCTCGGCGCGGCCCGCGAAGCGCACGGCCGCGAACTTGACGAGGCTGAGGTTGAGCTCCACCAGGGTGTTGCGGACGTACTGGTGCTCGGGGGTACCTTCCTCGAGCGCTGCCAGCCTCCTGAACAGGCACGCCGACAGTGTCCGGGCGTCCATGGTGGAGACGGTGCGGGGATCGGGGATCTCCGGCAGGTCCACCGGCGGGACTTCGTGCGCGCTGCGTGAGGCGCTGCGGACGGACACGGTGTGAGTGGTGGTGGGCATGGTGCTATCGGCTCCTCCGACGGACAGTGGCCGGCGCTGTCGGCTGCAGCGGGACCGCCGTGCGAGCGCTCCTGTGTCTGCTCATTCCCTTTTGTCACGCTTTGAAGCCCTCATCGGGGGTATCCGAGCCCTATGGGACAGGTGCGACAGCGACATCAGCCGTCCCGGACCCGTCGCTTTCCCCTGGCGGAGGGGCCCGGCTCGGTGGCCCGCTGCCGTGATCTGACGCGCCAGGTGCTGGAGGAGTGGTTCTCCCTCACCGGTCCTGCCGGACGGCTGCTGACCTCGGACGTACTGTTGCTCGTGTCCGAGATCGCCACCAATGCGTGCAAGCACGGTGGAGGTCCGTACGAGCTCAGGCTCGACCGGGCCCCGGGCCGGCTGTGGGTCCAGGTCAGCGACACCAGCGCCAAGCGGCCTCGGCCGCGCGGCCCGCACCGCGCAGCGAGGGTCTCCGGGCACGGTCTGTACCTGCTGGAGCGGCTCTCCGCCGGATGGGGATGGGCCCCGAGGGGCCGGGGCAAGGCGGTCTGGTTCGTCGTCGTGATCCCGGAGTGAGCGGTACAGGTCCCGCGCGCCGCCCGGAATGGCGACACGTTGACCCGCGTTCCACAGTGGAGAAGCCCCGAGTCACGACAGCGCGAGGTCTGCGATGGATGTGTCTGCCCCGCCGCCCGGTCCCCGGCCGGGCGCGCCGCCGTCCGCCGAGCTGGGCGAGGAAGGGCTCCGCAAACTCCTGGCCGGGCTCACCGCCGTACGCGACGGAGACCTGTCCGTCCGCCTGCCCGCCGACGCCGGGGGGCTGCTCGGCGAGATCGCCACGATCTACAACGGGATGGTGGACCAGATCTCAGTGGTCACCTCCGAGGTCACCCGGGTCGCCAGCGAGGTCGGCGGGCAGGGCCTGCTCGGCGGCCAGGCGCGCGAGCCGCGGGCCGGCGGCGTGTGGCACGAGCTCACCTCGGGCGTCAACACCATGGCCGACAACCTGACCTCCCAGGTGCGCGCGATCGCCCAGGTCGCCACCGCCGTCGCCCGCGGCGACCTCACCCGGAAGATCCGGGTCGACGCACGCGGGGAGATCCTGGAGCTCAAGGAGACCATCAACACAATGGTCGACCGGCTGTCCTCGTTCGCCGAGGAGGTCTCCCGGGTGGCGCGCGAGGTCGGCACCGACGGAAAGCTCGGCGGCCAGGCCACGGTCCAGGGTGTGTCCGGCACCTGGAAGGACCTGACGGACAACGTCAACTTCATGGCGAACAACCTGACCAACCAGGTCCGCAACATCGCCCAGGTCACCACGGCCGTGGCCCGGGGCGATCTGACCCGCAAGATCGACGTGGACGCGCGCGGTGAGATCCTCGAGCTGAAGACCACCATCAACACCATGGTCGAGCAACTGTCGTCGTTCGCCGCCGAGGTCACCCGCGTCGCGCGCGAGGTCGGCAGCGAGGGGCGCCTCGGCGGCCAGGCCGAGGTCGAAGGGGTCTCCGGCACCTGGAAACGGCTGACCGAGAACGTCAACGAACTGGCCGGGAACCTGACCCGGCAGGTACGCGCGATCGCCGAAGTGACCAGCGCCGTCGCCGAGGGAGACCTGACCGGGTCGATCACCGTCGAGGCCCCGGGTGAGGTGGGTGACCTCAAGGACAACATCAACGCGATGGTCGAGTCGCTGCGCGCGACCATCCGCGCCAACGAGGAACAGGACTGGCTCAAGACCAATCTGGCCCGGATGTCAGGTCTCGTCCAGGGGACGAGGAGCCTGCCCGCGGTCGCCGAACTGATCATGGACGAGCTGCCGCCACTGGTCTCCGCACAGTACGGCGGCTTCTTCCTCGCCGAGGAGGGGGAGCAGGGCGTCGAACTCGTCATGATCGCCTCGTACGGTGCACCGGACGCCCCCGGCACCGGCCCGCGCCGCTTCCGGCTCGGCCAGTCCCTCATCGGCCAGGCCGCCCGCAGCCGCCGCGCCATCGAGGTGCGTGATCTGCCGCCCGGGTACGCGACCGTCTCCTCCGGCACGGGCAGCGTGGACCCCCGGCATCTGATCGTGCTCCCGGTCGTCCTGGAGGGCCAGGTGCTGGGCGTGGTCGAGCTCGCGGCCGTGAGCCCGCTGACCGTCGTGCACCGGGACTTCCTCGACCAGTTCATCGAGACCCTCGGCGTCAATGTCAGCACACTGATCGCCAACACCCGCACCGACGAACTGCTCGACCAGTCCCAGCGGCTGACCGCCGAACTCAGCACGCGGTCCAAGGAACTGCAGGCACGGCAGGAGGAGTTGCAGCGCTCGAACGCCGAACTCAAGGAGAAGGCCGCGCTGCTCGCGGACCGCAACCGCGACATCGAACGCAAGAACCTGGAGATCGAGCAGGCCCGCCAGGAACTGGAGGCCCGGGCCCAGCAGTTGTCCCGCACCTCGATGTACAAGTCGGAGTTCCTGGCCAACATGAGCCATGAGCTGCGCACCCCGCTCAACAGCCTGCTGATCCTCGCCCAGCTGCTCGCCCAGAATCTCGAGGGCAATCTGACGGAGAAGCAGGTCGACTATGCCGAAGTGATCCACTCGGCCGGGTCCGACCTGCTCCAGCTCATCAACGACATCCTGGATCTGTCCAAGGTCGAGGCCGGCAAGATGGCCATCCACCCCGAGGCGTTCTCGCTCGCCGACCTCATGGAGTACGTGGAGGCGACCTTCCGGCCCGTGGCGACCGAGCGGGAGCTGTCGTTCGAGGTGATCACGGAAACGGGCACCCCGCAGCGGCTCACCACCGACGAGTCCCGGCTGCGCCAGGTACTGCGCAATCTGGTGTCCAACGCACTGAAGTTCACCGACGAGGGATGGGTGGAACTGCGGGCCGGGGCCGCCGCACAGCACGAGCTGCCGACGGCCTTGCAGGACGTGGGACCGGTGGTCGCCTTCCGGGTCCTCGACACCGGCATCGGCATCCCGCCCGACCGCCTGGAGAGCATGTTCGGCGCCTTCCAGCAGGGCGACAGCACCACATCACGCCAGTACGGCGGCACCGGGCTCGGGCTCTCCATCAGCCGCGAGGTGGCGCGGCTCCTCGGCGGCGTGATCGAGGCCGAGAGCACACCGGGGCGCGGCAGCAGCTTCACGCTCTATCTGCCGGTGGAGCGGCGGGGCAGTACGCCCGCGGAGCACATCCTGCGCGAGACGGTGCAACGGCAGCCCGCGGCAGTACCCCAGGTGGAGGAATCGGCGCGCGGACACACCGTCCTCGTGGTCGACGACGACGGGCGCAATGTCTTCGCGCTCACCGAGATCCTCCAGCGCGAGGGAATGACGGTGCTGCAGGCCGACAACGGCAGGGCGGGCATCGCCGTACTCGAAGGGCACGACGAGGTCGATCTCGTCGTGATGGACGTGATGATGGCGGGCATGGACGGCTACGCCGCCATGCAGGCCATCAGACAGCTCCCCCACGGGGCGAACGTCCCGATCATCGTGGTCACGGCCAAGGCGATGCCCGGCGACCGGGCCGAGGCACTGGCCGAAGGCGCGGACGACTATGTCGCCAAGCCGGTGGACGCGGACCATCTGCTGGCGAAGATCCGCATGTGGCTGGCGCGCGGACGATGAGCCGCACGCCGGCGTAGCTGAACACCAACAGGAGGAAAGGAGCACACACATGGGTATGGCGAAGGCCAAGCTGAAGCAGCTGAGGGGCATGAGGCTCGAGGCCGACGGACGAGTCCTGGACAACGAACGGATGAAGCAGGAGGGCCGCCGCCTGATGCAGGAGGGCCGGGCCGAGGAAGCGGCACTGAAGTCGGCGCCTCGCCACGGCAGGCACGCGCGCTGAACCATTCCTCCGGATCAGGCCGATCCGGGCACGGGGTCTGGTGCCGGGAGCCGCCCGTCGCGGAGGCCACGGGGGTGGAAGAGGCTGCCACGCCGAAGGCTGCGGGGAAGCCGGAGCACGCGAGCCGGGCACGTTCCGGACGTAGTGTCCTGACCGTTGCCGGGACCGCGTCCCCGGCCCGCCGGGCGCCGCCGCCTCAGGGGACGCGTACGGCGATCAGGCTCGTGTCGTCGTCCGTGTCGCCGGTCGCCGCGCTCAGCAGCCGGTCGACCTGTTCGTCCACGTCGCAGTGGCACAGCTGCTCCGCCGTGCGGCGCAGCGCGTCCAGGCCCTCGTCCAGACCGCCGTGGCGGCGCTCGATCAGGCCGTCCGTGTACAGCAGCAGCGTGTCGCCGGGCACCAGCCGGGTGGCCGTCTCGTGGTACGTATGACCGGGCTCGGCGCCCAGCAGCACATCCGGGGGTGGCTCCAGCAGCCGGGCCCTGCCGTCCCGCAGCAAAAGCGGCGGCAGATGGCCGGCGCTGGCCCACCGCAGCGTACGGTCCTCCGGTTCGTACAGGGCGCAGACGGCCGTGGCCGTGGGGTACCCCGGCGCGTTCAGCGTCACCTCGTTCAGCCACCCCATCAGCCGGGCCGGCGAGTGCCCGGTGAACGCCAGGCCGCGCAGCGCATTGCGCAGGGCGACCATGCCGGTGGCCGCGTCGATGCCGTGGCCGGCGATGTCGCCGACCGCCACCAGCACCTTGCCGCCGGGCAGCGGAAGTACGTCGTACCAGTCGCCGCCGACGCGGTACTCGTGCGCCGCCGGCCGGTAGCGTGCCGCAGCCCCGAGCCCCGGCAGCTTCTGCAACGAGGGAATCTCCGGCACGATCGCCTGCTGGAGCTGCAGCACCAGCCGGTGCCGCAGCGTTGCCTGCGCCCGTACCGCGGTGAGCTGGTCGAACGTCGCGGTCAGCGCGAGTTCGGTGTGGTACTCCCCGGAGACGTCCTGGTACACCCCCGCGATCCCGGTCAGCACCGAACCGCTCAGCAACGGCTCGGCGGCGATGCGGACATGACGCTGGCCACCGTCGTCCCGGCTCATCCGCAGGATCGCCGATGAACCCTTGCGGCGTTCGGTGAGATCCGCGAGCAGTTCGGCGAGGTCGTCCGCGTCCTCCGGATGCACCCGAGGGCCCAGTTGGGTGAGCGGGACCGGATTCGCGTCCCGGGCCATCCCGAAGATCGCATAGGTCTGCTCGCTCCAGCGCGAGCGCCCCGTGGTCAGGTCGTCCTCGAACAGTGCGAGTCCCTGCAGCCGGCCCACCGCGCGGCCGACGGCCGTACGGGGATGGCTCGAGGTGTGCCACAGGACGACGGTCCGGTCGGGCCCCGAGGCCAGGACCCGCACATCCAGCAGCGGATCGAGTGCCTCGGGCCGGTGCTCCGCGGGCAGCCGCGCCGCATGCTGCGCGGACGGTGCGTATCTGGCCCGCCGCGACATCGCCGCGAGATCGCGATGGATCAGAGGGAAGGCGGCTTCGAGGGGCCGGCCGACCACCCGGTACTCACCGTCCAGCGCCTCGGAGGCGGCCGCGTTGACATGCTCGACGGTCAGTCCCGAGGTGTCCGGATCACGGCGGAGCACCATCGCCGGGTACGCCAGGGCGTCCAGCAGATCGTCGAGAGCGGGCTGATCGGTGGGCGGGATCCGCTCGGCGCCCAGCACCCTTGCCGCGACGGCGACCAGCCCGGCGACCGCGCCGCGGACCCTGTCGTCGAGTTCGGCACGGTCCGGCCAGACGGCCAGCGCCAGACCCACGGTCGAACCGCGTAGCCGCAGCGGGACGAAACCGCGGGCCGCCCACGGCGACGGGCCGGGGAGCCGGTCGCCGTCGGGGGCTCCGTCCGGCAGCCACACCGGTGACCCGTCCACCAGCGCCGAGCGGAACGGCGGGGGAGCGGACGGCGGAATCCACTGCCACTGCGCTGCCTCCAGGGCGCCGACTCCGGCGTGGCCCGCTAGCCGGAGGCAGCCCGATCCGGTCAGCGCCCAGAGCCACAGGCTCTGCACGCCCAGCGGTCGCAGGCCGCCGTCCAGCAGGGTGGCCGCGCCCTGGTTCACGGTGGGGTCCGCCTCCGCCGCCGTGACGACCTGCCGTACCCGCCGGGCACTGACGGCAGATGCCGCGTCCTCCGCGGCGGGGGGCGGCGCCGTGACGGCGGTGGTGCCCGCGACGGCGTTCACGATGTCCGCGGCGATGTCCTCGCGGGTCACGTTGGCCGACTCGGCCACATGGGCCAGATGCTCGGCGGCCTCGGCGGGCGTGGCGCCGAGCTGGGCCGCCAGAACGCCGGTGGCCAGATCGGTCAGATGCCGGCGCCTCAGTTCCTCGCGCAGGGCGGTGTTCTCATCGGCCAGCCGGGCGGCGAAGTCGGATGTCTCGCCGCTCGGTCCCCAAGGCTCCGGGGCAGGCATGACCACGACCACTCCCATCCCGAGCAGTCAAGGCGACCACGGTGCGATCGCGCCCGGTCTGGATTTTACGCGGGCCCGGCGGAGGACGAGTGGTGGCGAGACGGCCGGGTACCCGCACACACGATCCGCCGCCACGGCGGCCCCGGACAGCCGAAGGAGCGGTCATGCCTCGCGGATCGAGCCCGAAGAGGGAACGCCAGTACGAGCACATCAAGGAGAGCGCCGAGGAGCGCGGAGAGAGCACGAAGCGGGCGAAGGAGATCGCCGCGCGGACGGTGAACAAGGAACGCGCCCGCTCCGGGGAGTCCCGTACGGCCAGTAAGAGCTCCATCGAGGACATGTCGTCGTCACGGCGCGGCGGCAAGCGCTCGCACAGCGGCGCTCAGGGACCCACCTACGACCAGCTGTACGCCGAGGCGCAGCGCCGCAATCTGCACGGCCGCTCCTCCATGAACAAGGCCGAGCTCAAGGACAAGCTGGGCCACTGATCGCGCCTGCGGCACAGATGATCCGACCCGCGGCACGGACGGCACCGGCATCCCGGGCGCCGCCGGCGCCCGGGATGCCGGGGGCGCGGCCATTGCCCCGGGGCTGCGCAGCCCCGGGGTGGAGCGCGCGGGCGGCGGCGAGCGCGGTGGCGCTGCGGACGCGGGCGGTCAGCCGGCAGGACAAAACGAGCCGGGCCATTGATCACGACCGCGCCCACCGGCGGCGAGCGCGGTCGTGCTGCGGTCGCGGGCGCTCTGGACAGGACGAACGGCCGGTACAGCGGCTGCCGGGTGGGCGGCCGGATGCCGCGCAACAGGATCCCTGCCCGGTCGGCGGACTGCGGCCGGGTGCCTCGGGCAGCGCACCCCCGTCACCAGGCGTGGCCCGGTCCCGGGTGCCGGACGCTCACTGGTGCCCACCGTCGTGAGAGGGCCAGCGCAGCAGTGCGCCGAGCCCGCCGGCCGGCACGGACCCCACGCCGTCGATGTGCACCACCTGGGCCGGCGCCCCGGTCATCGCCGCCGAGCGCAGCAGCGCATCATCCGCACGCGCGGACGACGGATGCATCTCACCGAGGTAGTGGGCGTCGGAACGGCGCACAGCCACCTGGTCGGGCTCCGGACCCACCCACACCTCGCGGTGGGTGTCCCCGCCCTCCGGGCAGACGAACAACTCGGCGATCCGGTGCTCCCGGGCCGCGTCCACGAGCGGGCGCACCCCTTCCGCCGCGGTCTCGTGCGCGGAACGGAAGCGGTCCAGCCCGGCTGCGGCGCTCCGGCGCACATGCTCCTCGGCCGCACGCTTCACGTCCTCGTCCAGCAGCTTGGCGGAGGCACCTTCGGCGCGGCCCCCGTGCCCGGACTCGACGACGCGGTCCTGCAGCCCGGCGGGCAGCCTGCGGTGCACCGACCGGCGCTCCCGGACGTCGCCGGCCAGCACGATCACATCGGCGCGGGCCTCTTCCTGACAGGTGACAATCGCCTTCGCCACCTCCTCGGCGTTGTGCTCCCAGGTGTTCTCGACGCTCCGCTGGAAATGGCTGTCCGACAACTCGTCGCGTCCGGCGCGGTGCACCGGCCAGTCCAGGCCCTGCGCCTGCCCCGCGGACCTTCGGCCGAGCGGGGTACGCACCTCGAGGTCCGCGCCGATGCGGTCGATGTACGCAACCAGGCACACCGGCTCCTGCGCGGCGAGATCCAGCAGTGGAGCGACTCTCGGCAGTGCCGACCAGCGGGTGTCCACCGCGGTCGGCGGGGCGGTGGCCAGCGGCCGGTCGAGCACCACCTGGCCGCCCGCGGCGAAGACCGCACGTCCGGCCCCGCCCGCCGGGCCTGGCTCCCCGGTCAGGGCTTCGTACACCGCCTGCCCGGTCGCTTCGTCGGCTCCCTGCCTGCGCAGCGCGCCGCACGCCTCGCGGGCTTGCAGCTCTCGCCGTGCCGGGGTGGACTCGGCGGTACGGCCGGTATCGAGGTGGACGCTGGCCCATGGGCCGGGCCGTTCGTAGAGAGTGTTGAGGAACGACAGTCGCATGACGTCCTCCAAGAAAGCCGGGTATCGCGTGCCCAGCGGGTACCCACAAGGTCATCGGCCACACACCACGGCCGGGACACGGACACGGAAAGGGGACGGTCGCCGTGAAGGAGACCGAGGGGCACCGGGGCGTCGACCCGGAACGGCTCGATGAGCCGGATCTGCTGCGTGAACTGCAGAACATCCACCGCAGCCGTCATGACACTCTGCTGTACGGCTCGGACTCCGCGCTCGCCGCGCACAACGTCCGAATGGCCGA
This sequence comes from Streptomyces sp. NBC_00390, assembly GCF_036057275.1. Taxonomy (NCBI): domain Bacteria; kingdom Bacillati; phylum Actinomycetota; class Actinomycetes; order Kitasatosporales; family Streptomycetaceae; genus Streptomyces; species Streptomyces sp. NBC_00390. The sequence continues at coordinate 7,608,009 of NZ_CP107945.1, forward strand.
ACTCGAGGCCGAGTACCTGCGGCGCCATCCTCAGCGCCCCGTCGCCGCCGGTCGCACCCGCTCCGGCGCACGGAGGGGGGAGTGCGAGTCGGGTGAGGCATGAGCGGCGACACCGGTGAGGTGGAGCCGTTCAGCGGCTCGCCATCTCGGCGGCCGCCCTGGCGAACTCGGTGGTGAGCGCCGCGCAGAAGTCCTTGAGGTCGCCCGGCTTCCGGCTGGTGATCAGCGGGCCAGGGGCGGCGGTGCAGATCCGCACCGGCTCGTCCACCCACCTGCCGCCGGCGTTGCGGATGTCGGTGCGCAGGCTCGGCCACGACGTCAGCGTGCGGCCGCGCACCACATCGGCCTCCACCAGCGTCCACGGGGCGTGACAGATCGCCGCGACCGGCTTGCCCGCGTCGAAGAACGCGCGCACGAAGGCGACCGCGTCCTGGTCCATGCGCAACGAGTCCGGATTGGCCAGCCCGCCGGGCAGCACCAGCGCGCCGTATTCGTCGGCCGACGCGGAGGCGACCACCTCGTCGACCGGGAAGGTGTCCGCCTTGTCGAGATGGTGGAAGGCCTGGATGCGACCCGCCTTCGTCGACAGCAGCCGCGGCTTGTCGCCGGCGTCCGTCACCGCCTCCCACGGCTCGGTGAGCTCGATCTGTTCGACCCCTTGGGGAGCCATCAGAAATGCGATCAGCATGGCCATGCTCCTCGGTTGCTCCGGCACCGGTCGGTGTCGCAGCCGAGTACCCGGCTGACCGCAGCCGACACGGCGTCCCGCCAAGGTTTGGGTGCGCCGTACACGGGGCCCCGGTGCACCGGCCGAGCGGCCGTGGGACGAACGCAGGACGGGCTCGGGGCCGGACGGCGGTCCGGCCCCGAGCCCGTCCTTCCCGGGCCTGCCTTCAGCGCGGAGTGTCCGGCTGCCGGAACGCCTCGAGGATGCGCTCGGCCGCGAGCGTCGCCGTCAGAGCGCCGTCCCGCACCCGCTGTTCCAGCTGCGGGGCGAGATCGCGTACCTCGGGGTGGCGGCGCAGCCGGTCGAGCAGTGCGTCGTGGACCATCGCCCAGGTCCACTCGATCTGCTGGTCACGGCGTTTGGCCGCCAGCCGCCCGGTCGAGTCGAGCACCTTGCGGTGCTGCTCCAGCCGCTCCCACACCACGTCGAGTCCCATGCTCTCGCGCGCGCTGCAGGACAGCACGGGCGGAGTCCAGGCAGCGTCGGCCGGATGCATCAGCCGCAGCGCACCGGCCAGTTCGCGGGCCGCGGAGCGGGCGTCGCGCTCATGCGGGCCGTCCGCCTTGTTCACCGCGATCACGTCGGCGAGTTCCAGCACGCCCTTCTTGATGCCCTGGAGCTGGTCCCCGGTGCGGGCGAGGCTGAGCAGCAGGAAGGAGTCCACCATGCCGGCGACCGTGGTCTCCGACTGGCCGACGCCGACCGTCTCCACCAGCACCACGTCGTAGCCGCCGGCCTCCATCACGATGATCGTCTCGCGGGTCGCCTTGGCCACGCCGCCGAGCGTGCCCGCGCTGGGGGAGGGCCGTACGAACGCCGCCGGGTCCACCGCGAGGCGTTCCATCCGGGTCTTGTCGCCCAGGATGGACCCGCCCGTGCGGGTGGACGACGGGTCGACGGCCAGCACGGCCACCCGGTGGCCGAGTCCGGTGAGCATCGTCCCGAGCGCGTCGATGAACGTGGACTTGCCGACCCCGGGCACCCCGCTGATGCCCACCCGCCGCGCCGTCCCCGAGTACGGCAACAGCTGTGTGAGCAGCTGCTGCGCGAGGACGCGATGGTCGGGACGGGTGGACTCCACGAGCGTGACGGCGCGGGCGATGTACGCCCGCGACCCCTCACGTACGCCCTTCACATAGGCGTCGATGTCGATCTTCGGTGGCATGGGCCTACAGCTCGTGGCCGAGCGAGCCTGCCAGGGTCCGCACCAGGTCCCGGGCAGCGTCCGGGATCACCGTGCCCGGCGGGAAGACCGCTGCCGCGCCCATCTCCCGCAGGGTGGGGACGTCCTGCGGCGGGATCACGCCGCCGACGACGATCATGATGTCCTCGCGCCCTTCGGCCGCCAGCTGCTCGCGCAGCGCGGGCACCAGCGTCAGATGCCCCGCGGCCAGCGACGAGACGCCGACGATGTGCACATCGGCCTCCACGGCCTGGCGGGCCACCTCGGCCGGCGTCTGGAACAGCGGGCCGACGTCGACGTCGAAGCCGAGGTCGGCGAAGGCGGTGGCGATCACCTTCTGGCCACGGTCGTGACCGTCCTGGCCCATCTTGGCGACCAGGATGCGCGGCCTGCGGCCCTCGGCCTGCTCGAACTCGTCGACCAGCGCGCGGGTGCGGTCCACGGAAGGCGACTCCCCTGCTTCGTTGCGGTACACGCCGGAGATCGTACGGATCTGGCCCGAGTGCCGGCCGTACACCGTCTCCAGTGCGTCCGAGATCTCACCGACGGTCGCCATCGCGCGCGCCGCGTCGACCGCCAGCGCCAGCAGATTGCCCTCCAGGCTGCCGCCCTTGGCGGCACCGGCCTCGGCCGCCGCGGTCAGGGCGCGCAGGGCGTCCTGGCAGGCGGCCTCGTCGCGCTCGGCCCGCAGCCGCCGCAGCTTCTCCACCTGCTGGGCCCGCACCTGGGAGTTCTCGACCTTGAGCACCTCGATCTGCTCGTCGCTGTCCACCCGGTACTTGTTGACTCCGATCACCGGCTGGCGGCCGGAGTCGATACGGGCCTGTGTACGGGCCGCGGCCTCCTCCACCCGGAGCTTGGGGATACCGGCGTCGATGGCCTTGGCCATGCCGCCGGCGGCCTCGACCTCCTCGATGTGCTGCCAGGCGCGGCGGGCCAGATCGTGCGTGAGCTTCTCGACGTACGCACTGCCGCCCCACGGGTCGATGACCCGGCAGGTGCCCGACTCCTGCTGCAGCAGCAGCTGGGTGTTGCGGGCGATACGTGCCGAGAAGTCGGTGGGCAGCGCGAGCGCCTCGTCCAGGGCGTTGGTGTGCAGCGACTGCGTGTGCCCCTGCGTCGCGGCCATCGCCTCGACGCAGGTGCGGGTGACGTTGTTGAAGACGTCCTGCGCCGTCAGCGACCAGCCGGAGGTCTGCGAATGGGTGCGCAGGGACAGCGACTTGGGGCTCTTCGGGTCGAACTTCTTCACCAGCTTCGCCCACAGCAGCCGTGCGGCCCGCAGCTTGGCGACCTCCATGAAGAAGTTCATGCCGATCGCCCAGAAGAACGACAGCCGCGGTGCGAACGAGTCCACGTCCAGGCCGGCGTCGATGCCCGCCCGCAGATACTCCATGCCGTCGGCCAGCGTGTACGCGAGCTCCAGGTCGGCGGTCGCTCCGGCCTCCTGGATGTGGTAGCCGGAGATGGAGATGGAGTTGTAGCGGGGCATTTTCTGCGAGGTGTACGCGAAGATGTCCGAGATGATCCGCATCGAGGGGCCGGGCGGATAGATGTAGGTGTTGCGGACCATGAACTCCTTGAGGATGTCGTTCTGGATGGTCCCGGCCAGCTTCTCGGGCGGTACGCCCTGCTCCTCGGCGGCCACGATGTACAGCGCCAGCACGGGCAGCACCGCGCCGTTCATCGTCATCGACACGCTCATCTTGTCCAGCGGAATCCCGTCGAACAGCTGGCGCATGTCGTAGATCGAGTCGATCGCCACACCCGCCATGCCGACATCGCCGGTCACCCGCGGGTGGTCGCTGTCGTACCCGCGGTGCGTCGGCAGGTCGAACGCGACCGACAGACCCTTCTGGCCGGCCGCGAGATTACGGCGGTAGAAGGCGTTCGACTCCTCGGCCGTGGAGAAGCCCGCGTACTGACGGATCGTCCAGGGCTGGTTGACGTACATCGTCGGGTACGGGCCGCGCAGATACGGCGCCACTCCGGGGTACGTCCGCAGGAAGTCGAGGCCCTCCAGGTCCCGCTCGGTGTACAGCGGCTTGACCGGGATGCCCTCCGGGGTCTCCCACACCAGGTCGGCGTCGTCCCGGCCCGCGGACTCCTTGACGGCACTGCGCCACTGGTCCTCGCTCACACCGGCCACGGCGCCCGGGCCCAGTTCGATCCCCGTGAAATCCGGGATGCCCATCACGCCACTCCGATCCGGTCGAGGACCGAGGTCAGCACGGCGACCGCGTCGCCGCCCGCGACGACGAACTCGTCGACCCCGGCTCTTTCGTACGTCTCTCGCTGCTCGCCGGGACGCCCGGCGAGGAACACCCGCTGCGCGCCCGCCGACTTCAGGGCCTCGGCGACCGGCCCGGCCTGCTCCGCGTACAGCGCGTCGCTGGAGCAGATGCACGCCACCGCGGCCCCGCTGTCCTTGAACGCCTGCGCGGCACTCGCCGCATCCACGGAGACCGGTTCGTGCACCGGCTCGATGCCGCCGGCCTGGAACAGATTGGCGGCGAACGTCACCCGCGCGGTGTGCGCGGCCGCCGGCCCCAGCGCGGCAAGGAACACCCGCGGCCGGGTCCCGGTCGCGGCCAGATGCGCGTCCGAGCGGGACCGCAGTGCCTCGAACGCCTCGTCCCGGCGCACCCTGGGCAGGCCTCCGCCCGGCAGCGCCGGGGCGGGGTCGCGCTCCACCGGCGTCTGGGCCAGCAACGGGAACTCGCTGACGCCCGTGACCGGTTCGCGGCGCTTGGCCAGGTTCTTGCTGCGGCTCTCCCACGTGGCGCCGAGCCGTTGCGCGATCAGACCGCTCTGCAGCGCCGCCGACTGACCGCCCGCCTGCTCGATCTCCAGGAACCACTGCCAGGCCGCGTGCGCGAGTTCGTCGGTCAGCTGCTCCACGTACCAGGAGCCGCCCGCCGGGTCGATGACACGGCCCAGATGCGACTCCTCGAGCAGGATCGTCGAGGTGTTGCGGGCGATCCGGCGGGCGAACGCGTCCGGCAACCCCAGCGCGTGGTCGAAGGGCAGCACGGTCACCGCGCCGGCGCCGCCCACACCCGCGGCCAGCGAGGCCACCGTGGTGCGCAGCATGTTCACCCAGGGGTCGCGGCGGGTCATCATCACCGCCGATGTCACCGCGTGCTGGCGCTGGGCACCGGCGGCCGGCTCGGCGCCGCACACCTCGGCGACCCGGGACCACAGCCGGCGCGCCGCGCGCAGCTTCGCGATCGTCAGGAACTGGTCGGCGCTCGCCGCGTACCGGAACTCCAGCTGTCCGCAGGCCGCCTCCACGCTCAGACCGGCCGCGGTCAGCTCGCGCAGCCAGGTCACACCGCTCGCCAGCGAGCAGCCCAGCTCCTGGGCGGCCGAGGCACCGGCCTCGTGGTACGGCAGGGCGTCGACCGCGATGGCCCGGACGCCCGGGTAGGTGCGGTCGCACAGCACGGCCAGCTCTGTGGCCGAGGCCAGATCCGCCGCAAGGTTCCCGTACCGGCCGGTGCGCGCGGCATGGCCCAGGGGGTCCGCGCCGAGACTGCCGAGCGCGGCCTCGGGCGCGATGCCACGCTCCTCGTACAGGCGCAGCAACTCCTTGGCGGCCGCGGCGAATTCGCTGCCCGCGTCGAGCACGACCGGAGCCAGGTCGAGATACACACCGTCGAGGGCGGTGCCGATCCCGTCGACGGGCACGCCGGCCTCGCCGACGGCCAGCCACACCGAGGCGGCCCCGTTCTCCAGGTCGTTCAGCACCGCTTCGTTGGTGCGCACCGGATCCGACCGGTCATGGCGCTGGCGCACGTCCCAGCCGGACACCGCGGCGCCCTCGGGTTTGCCGCCCCGGGTGAAGGGGGCGAAACCGGGGAAACCGGAGCCTTCGGCGTTGTCACGAGTGGTGTACAGGGGACGGGCGACGAGCCCGTCCTCGAGAGCCGTGGAGAGTACATCCTCGGCCGCCGAGCCCTGGGCGTCCTTACCTGTCTTGCGCAGCACGCCTTCGACCAGGCGCTGCCACTGTTCATGGGTCGCATCCGGGAACTCGGCGGCCAAAGAAAACCCGTCATCGGGGAGGACCGTCATGCTCAGATGCTAGGACACGCGTCCAAAGGTGCAGCAGGGGAATGGCCTGTGACCTTGCCCTCTCCGGTCCGCACTTGATCCTTTGCACCCGGTGCCCTACCGACGCCCTGTCCCGGCCCGCATGTCCGTACCTGGGGCGGGTACCCGAACCGGACCAGCCGACCGAGAGAAACAAACAAGAGAAACAAACAAGAGAAACAAACGAGAGAAATGGGTGAGTCACATGGGTCTGGGCGGATGCATCATCCTGATCGCCGCCGGGGCGATCCTCACGTTCGCCACCGACTGGGAGGTGGAGGGAGCCAACCTCGATGTCATCGGCATGATTCTGATGGCCGTCGGTCTCATAGGTGTCGCCACCTTCACCAGCATCGCCAAACGGCGGCGCGTCATCGTGCCCCCGTCGACGCCCGTCGTCGATGACCAGCGGAATCAGCACCCCTACACCTGAGCGGCCCCACCGCACCTGACCGGTCCCGCCATGCCGCACGGCACCACCGCGGTTTGGCCGCCGGGTCCGGGGGCACCCGGACAGCGCTCCACCGCCCGAATTCCGGGTGTTTCCCCCAAGGAGCGTGAGATGACATTGCAATCACTGAAGGACGGACAACTGGCGGAACTGGGCCAGCAGTTGCGGGTGGACGCGGTCCGCGCCGCCGACGCCGCAGGCTCCGGGCACCCGACCTCGTCCATGTCCGCCGCGGACATCGCCGCCGTACTCCTCGCGCGCCATCTGCGCTACGACTTCGACCGGCCGGATCTGCCCGGCAACGACCGGCTGATCTTCTCCAAAGGCCATGCCTCACCGCTGCTGTACGCCCTGTACCGGGCGGCGGGGGTCATCGACGACGATGAACTGCTCACTTTCCGTCACCAGGGCAGCCGCCTGGAAGGCCATCCCACCCCGAGGCTGCCCTGGGTCGACGTCGCCACCGGGTCGCTGGGCCAGGGTCTGCCGATCGGCGTGGGCATGGCGCTGGCCGCAAAGAAGCTCGACCGGGTCCCCTGCCGGGTATGGGTGCTCGCGGGCGACAGCGAGATGGCGGAGGGCTCCGTCTGGGAGGCCGTCGAGCACGCCGCGTACGAGCATCTGGAGAATCTGACGCTGATCGTCGATGTCAACCGGCTCGGCCAGCGCGGTCCCACCCGCCTGGGCCACGACCTCGACGCCTACGCCCGCCGGCTGCAGGCTTTCGGCTGGCACACCGTTCAGATCGACGGCCATGACATCGCAGCGATCGACGCCGCGCTCACCGAGGCCGTCTCCGAGATCGGCCGGCCCACCGCGATCCTCGCCCGCACGGAGAAGGGACACGGCGTGGCCGACGTGGCGGACCGCGAAGGCCACCACGGCAAGCCCCTGCCCGACGCGGAGGCGGCGATACAGGAGCTCGGCGGCATCAGGTCGGCCCGGGTGGCGGTCCGCGAGCCGCCCACCGCACGGGTGCTCGGCGCACGGCCCGACGGCCCTCTGACCCTGCCGGTCTTCCGCGTCGGCGACCAGGTCGCCACCCGTACGGCCTACGGGAAGGCGCTCGCCGCGCTCGGCTCCGCACGCACCGATGTCGTGGCACTGGACGCCGAGGTCGGCGATTCGACCCGTACCGAATACTTCGCCAAGAAACATCCCGGCCGCTACTTCCAGTGCTACATCGCCGAACAGCAGCTGGTGGCTGCGTCGGTGGGGCTGCAGGCCAGGGGCTATGTCCCCTTCGCCGCCTCCTTCGCCGCGTTCCTGACCCGTGCCCATGACTTCATCCGTATGGCCGCCGTCAGCCGGGCGGACATCAACCTGGTGGGATCGCACGCGGGTGTCGCCATCGGCGAGGACGGCCCGTCCCAGATGGGCCTCGAAGACCTGGCCATGTTCCGTGCGGTGCCCGGCAGCACCGTGTTCTACCCCTGCGACGCGACCTCCACGGCCGCTATCGTCGCCGCCATGGCCGACCTGCCCGGCGTCAGCTATCTGCGCACCACTCGTGGCGACACGCCCGTCCTCTACTCGGCGGGCGACACCTTCCGGGCCGGCGGCTCGAAGGTGCTCCGCAGCTCCGGGCGCGACCAGGTGTGCGTGGTGGCCGCCGGTGTGACGGTGCACGAGGCGCTGCGCGCGGCCGACCTGCTGGCCGGGGAAGGCATCGCCGTAAGGGTGATCGACCTGTACTCGGTCAAACCCGTGGACGCGCGGACACTTCAGGAGGCGGCCGACGACACCGGATGCCTGATGACGGTCGAGGACCACCGCGTCGAGGGCGGAGTGGGCGACGCCGTGGCGGAGGCGTTCGCCGACGGCCGCCCGATGCCGAGGCTGGTACGCCTCGGCGTACGTATCACCCCGGCGTCGGCGACGCCCGCCGAGCAGCTCCACCTGGCCGGTATCGACGCCGAGTCGATCGCAGCGGCGCTGAGGCTGCTGGTCGGGGAGGCGATGGTCAGCCGATGACCACTGACCGGGTGCGAGGCGAGCGCACTGTGGAGTTGAACGCACAGCGGGTGGAGTTGAACGCACAGCGGGTGGAGTTGAACGCACAGCGGCGGCCGGCGGGCCCAGAGCCCGCCGGCCGCCGCTGTGCGGAGCGGCCGACCACTGGGTCGGCAGCCGGCGGTATTGCTACCACCGGTACCAGCGGGACCGTCCGCCCGCGGCTGTCGTGCTCCGCATCAGGAACCCGAGGAGCCAGATCGCCAGCACGATCAGGGCGATCCACCACAGGGCCTTCAAGGCGAACCCGGCGCCGAACAGGACGACAGCCAGGAGGAGAACAAGCAGGATAGGAACCATGATTTGCACCTCCACACTGCGGCTGCCCGGGATTCGCCGCAGCACGCACTGACGGGAGGAACACATGATGGATGGCGACAAGCGCCCCGACCGTGGACGCGACGAGACGGAAGAGGAGCGGGCGGACCGCCGGTGGGGCGATCTCCTCCAGGAACTGCGCGTCGCGCAGACCGGTGTGCAGATCCTGTTCGGATTCCTGCTCACCGTGGTCTTCCAGCCGCGCTTCGTGGAACTGTCCGACACCGACCGGACGATCTACACCGTCACGGTGATGCTCGGCGCGGCGACCACCGGTGCGCTCATCGGCCCGGTGTCGTTCCACCGGCTGCTCACGGGGCGGCGGCTCAAGCCCCAGACCGTCGACTGGGCCTCGCGGCTGACCCAGTTGGGACTGATCCTCCTGCTGTGCACCATGGCCTCGGCACTGCTGCTGATCCTGCGCGTGGCCATCGCCGATACGACCGCTACATGGCTGGTCGTCGGCATGGTCGTGTGGTTCGTCCTGTGCTGGTTCCTGCTGCCGGCCTGGGTTCGCATCACCCATTCCGACCGCGAATGACGCGATTGAGCCAACTGCTGCATTACGAGTCGTGGGGCGGATGTTGACCCGTGGTGCGTCGGCGGTAGGGTGCGCGCACCGCCCGTCGGGTGGTGCGCGAATTCGTGGAGGAAAGCAGTGACTCAAGTCAAAAGATCGTGGCGGCGTTCGGGGGCCCTCATAGCCGCCGCGACCGTCGGTGCGCTCGGCGTCGGCCTGTCGGCCGCTCCGGCCCTGGCGCACACCCCCGTGTGGAACGTGACCTGCGATGAGGTCAACGTGGAGCTGAAGGCGTACGGTCGCAACACCGAGAACACCGTGACCATCACGGTCGACGGCAAGGACCTGCTGCCCACCGAGACGTTCGGGAACGACTTCAGCAAGACGCTGGAACTTCCCGAGCACGACAAGGAACTGTCCGTCCGCCTCATCGTGAAGGCCGAGGACGGCGACCGTTTCTCGCGTGACGAGACCAAGACGGCCCCGGTGTGCGAGGAGGAGACGCCGACTCCGTCCGCCACTCCGACCCCGTCGGACACGCCCACCACCGCCACTCCGACCCCGTCGGACACGCCCACCACGGCGACGCCGAGCACGAGCACCCCCGCCCCCGCGACGCCGTCGGCGGAGCCGAGCCCCGACGAGCCGGACCTGGCCGAGACCGGCTCCTCCAGCGCCACGCCGCTGATCGCCGGTGCTGCCGCGGTCGTCATCGTGGCCGGTGGCGGCATCATGTGGGCCGCGCGCAAGCGCCGCAGCGCCCAGGGCTGACAACCAGCGCTGACGCAACGCAGTAATGAGTGGGGCGGGCGGGACGCCGAGAGGTGTCCCGCCCGCCCCACGCCGTGTCAGGCCGCGGCCGGCGTGTAGTGCGCCGCCTCGTCGCCCTCGAGAACTTGGCTCGTCTCCCCGTCGACACCCACCGGCACATCACCCGCGACGGTCACCCGGTGCAGCAGCCGCGGCAGGTCGCCGTAGTCGTCCGGCGCGTAGTGCTGCGTGATGCGGTTGTCGAACAGCACCAGGTCACCCGGCGCCCACGTCCAGCGCACCACATTCTCCGGACGGGTCACATACGACTGCAGGATGCGCAGGAGGTCACGGGACTCCGACGGAGAGAGCCCCACCAGCGACTGGGCGAAGCCGCCGATGTACAGACCCCTCTCACCCGATTCGGGGTGCACCCGCACCACCGGGTGCTCGGTGCGGTACCTCGTGGACACGAACCGCCGACGGTGCTCGGCCGCCTTCTCGGACTTCGGCTCCGCGTAGTCGTAGGCGTTGGTGTGCACGGCCCGCAACCGGTCTGCCAGTTCACGCAGCGCGTCCGGCAGATCCCGGTAGGCGGCCGCGGAGTTGGCGATCAGTGTGTTCCCGCCGTATGGCGGGACGACAAGGCTGCGCAGCGTGGACGCCTTGGGCGGGGTCCTGACGAACGTGACGTCCGTGTGCCACTGATTGGCACGGATGCCCTCGTCACCGTCGACGGGCAGGATGTGCGGCTGGCCGTCCACCGAAGGAACCGTGGGATGCGCCGTCGTCAGCTCGCCGAAGAGCGAGGCGAAGCGGATCTGCGCGGCGTCGTCGAGCTGCTGGCCGCGGAAGAAGAGCGCCTTGTGCTCGAGCAGAGCCGCGTTGATCTCCGAGACGATGGCCGGGTCGAGGTCGGTGGAGATGTCGACGCCGAGGACCTCCGCGCCGATACGGCCGCCGACGCGGCGGATGTCGAAACCGGTATCAGATTTTTGAACCACTCTTGACCTGCAGCTTTCCAGGGATTGCACTGAAAAGCGGACAACTCGGCGCCCTTGGGAGTCAGTGAGCACCTCTCGGTGCGTCCATGTGCTCCCGTGGGAGCACGGCTGCGGAGCGGCCGCGATGCTCGGTTGCGCCGTGAGTGCAGAACAGACTGACCGTCGGCGTGACGAGTTCTCGAGTGGATCCCGTGGCGGCGGTGACAGGCAGCGTTTCGGCGAGGGTTGTGGAGCTCGGCGGCGTTCTGTGTAGATCTTGGCAGATCATGTCGTAACTCTGGAGAGTTGTCGTATCCTGATAGTCGAGTTGGCGCGGGGGAGAACGCGGCGATGAGATGACGGATACGACCGAGAAGCCCAAGGGTCCGAACATGACCCTGGACGAGCTACTTGCACTGCCGCCGACCGTGAACGTAGTGACGGCGGCTCGGGCGCTGGGTATCAGCGGGCACAAGGCATACGCCTTGATCAAGAACGGCAAGTTCCCTGTGGGGGTGCTGCCCCTTGGCCGCACGGTAAGAGTGCCAACAGCGGCACTCTTGGCAGTCCTCGGGGTGACGCTGCCGCAGCGGTGAGGTGCCCTACCGGCAAATCTGAGTTGGGTTCGACCCGAAGCCAGTGTTGTGACCTATGATTCGGCTGCCGCTGGGGGAGGCACGAGAGAGAAGGGACGGGACCGCATGCCACGGCTCTACGGCTTCGATGACCCCTCGCGGCGTCGGCTCCGCGACGGCGAGGTTGGAGCGATCCGGCAGGCGGTTAGCCGCGCGCTCGTCGCGGGTGAGTCCAACGCTGAAATTGCGCAGTGGATGAACGGCGAAGGCTACAGGGGCACGCTAGGGTCCAGCTGGACCAGCATGACGGTGGGGCGCCTGTTTAAGAATCCGGCCATAGCGGGCCTCATGCGTGATGACTCTGGACGTCTCGTCGCTGCTGGCCATCCTTCGATCATCACCGTCGAGGAGTTCAGCGCCCTGCAGGAGCGGGACAAGAAGCGCAAGACGGCAGACCGGGTTCCCGCGTATGCGTACTTCTTGTCGGCTGGTCTGGCCAGGTGCGGGAACTGCGGTCAGGAACTGACGGGTGCCCGGAATAACACGGGAACCGCCGGATATCGCTGCCGTCCTTCAGAGAAGGACGGTCGCGGGGGGTGTGGCACGGTACGTATCCAGGCCGAGCTGCTGGAGACCTACGTCGCTGAGTACGTCCTGGCCGAGTTGCTGAAGCCGGAGGTCGGCGAACGGATTGTGCAGGCCATTGATGCGGCCAATGGCCAAGTGGCCAAGCTGAAGAACGACATCAACGTGATGGAAGCGCGGCGAGCGGACCTTGCTGGTCCGTATGCCCGGGGAGAGATCCGCAGGGACGCGTTCGTGGCTGCAGACCAAGAGATCAGCATGCAGGTGAAGGCTCTGCGCGATCGGCTGCGGTATGCGGAGCAGCTGACCTCTGTTTCGTTCGGCGGTGTTCACGACCTCGTGAAGTGGTGGGACACGGCTCCCGCCGCGTCCAAGCGCGCCCTCGTGATGATCTTCTTGGAGAAGCTCGAGGTGTTCGCTGCCAGCAGCCGCGGTGTGCGCACCATTGAGCCTGGCAGGGTCAAGCTGCACTGGCGTTCCGGGGGTTCGGGCCCGGGAGCTTCCAGTAGCTAGCCTCTTTGCGCCCACCAGTAGATGAGCTGCGGCAACGTCTCTAGGTTGAGCCTGGCGCGAAGGTCGGAGAGGTGATTCTGCACTGTCCGCTTGCTGACCCCCATGCGCGTGGCTATCTGGGCCTGGTCCAGCCCGGCGCAGAGTTCCGTCAGGATCGCTTCCTGCTGTTCCGTGACGAGGCTGTCCGCCTGATTGCCGACGAGTAGCGGCCTTGCCCGGGCCCAGTACTCGTCGAAGAGGCCAGCCACAAATCCGCACATGGCCGGGTCGCGGTAGTACCAGGCGCCGGAGTGGGTGCCGCGATAGTCGACGTAGTCGTTGGTGAAGGCGTGGGAACGGTCATAAATGATCATGCGCATGAAGGAGGTGGAGAGCGTGCGCACCTCAACGCCCTTGGCTCCCATCTTCTCTGCCCAGTCCAGCACGGCCGGGTTCGTACGCTCGCTCGCGTAGTAGATGGTGCGCATTTTGATCCCGCGTTCCACCGACTCCATGTCGCGGCGGATGGAGCGGGCCAGAGTCTCGGGACTGCGGGGGTTGGGATGCGCGGTGAGGATCTCCTTCTCGACACGGTCCGCTGCGACGGCGATAGCAGCGTGCACCTGCTCAACGCTCGGCAGGAAGACGGCTGGCATACCCTCGTACGTGTGCCGATTGGAACGGTGCAGCTCCGTGGCCAAGTCTTCGAGCAGTGAGGGGATTTGGGAGCTGTAGGCGACGGCCTCGTTCAGACGTTCCTCCGCGCTGCGGCGAAGGTTGTGCTCCACTTTGGATAGCTCGGCAGCAACGTAGGTGTCACGTTTGTGCGGTTCGGCTACGACAACGCCCATGCCGAGCAGCTCAATCAAGCCGGGCTCGTCAGGTGAGACCAGTCCGCCGTGGAGGATCTCGCGGTAGACGTGTCTCGCCTCGGCCGACAGTGCCAGTGGTACCGCAGCGCCGGTTTCGACCCTTTCAGTCACTCTCGTTCTTCCTCTTGTGGAAGTGCGTTCAAACGCAACGGGACAATCCTTGATCTTGAGTTGATGATCAGTCAGCGTAGCTATCGGCATTCCAGGAGTCGCACAGCCACGCGAATGTGTGACCGTCGTCGCAGGTTGTGGTTGGCGGAGGCGGGCCAGGATGTGCGGCTCTGTCCTCGCACGCCGGGAAGAGTGCCTGTTATCGAACCTCGCGGCCCGGGCAGTCGTCAGATCAGCGCATGCCCGCAGCCGCTGTCATGGAAGGACGGCCTCAATGGTCAAGGCAAATTGGCTGCGCTCGACGGTAGTTGCCCTGCTCCTCGCTTCCGCTGTCCCGCTCGGCGCGTTCGTTTCGTCAGACGCCAGTCGGCCGGCCTCAGTCCGCGCTGACAGCACGTGGGAGGTGGTGCCTGTGGTCGAACCACCTGTCTCGTCGGCGAGCGCGCCGGCACTCCCGGGCGATTCGACCTGGGGCTAGCACCTACCGCTCGGCCTGCTTGACTCTTCACCAGAGCCAAAGGCTGCGGGTGTCGGTGATGCCCGCAGTCTGCATCTGGCTATCGGACGGCTGCGGGTCGCGTGATCGGTTGTGTGCCGGACATTTGTAGAGCTAGAGGTGTGCCGCAGAATCGAATGTGTGGGGATCTAACCCTGCGACGGGTGGGAGAACGGGGAGGCTCGCGGTGGGCATTGATCCGGATCGGGTGCTGGTCCGGCTGGACGAGGAAGCGGCGCGTGGGGAGTTGGGCCTGGATCCGGTTGTCGCGCGAAGGGTGCTGGGCGTGCTGGCGATAGTCGACCCGAGCAAGGTTGGCGCACTTGAGGAGCCTGAACAAGGCGGGGGAGTTCGCCCCTGCGGCGCGAACAGGCCCGGTGCGTGATGGAGCGGACTTCCAGGTGGGAGGTCCGCTCCAGGCGTTTGACCAGGAAAAACTTCGAGAAAGATCTGGACACCTCTCCGAATGCATATAGAATTAAAGCATAAAGAGGGGGAGAGGCCCCACTCGACAGACCTCTTGGAGGCCGACGTGCAGCACAAGTACGCCACGCTGAAGATGACCCAGATTCACCGTAATGAGGGCCAGCCGCGCGAGCACTTCAACGAGGCAGAGCTGACAGAGCTGGCCGAGTCCCTCAAGGAGTACGGCCTGCTGCAGCCGATCGTTGTCCGCAAGAAGGAGGGCGCGAGCGGTTACGAGCTGGTCGCCGGCGAGCGCCGCTACCGGGCCAACAAGATGGCGGGCAACATCACCATCGAGGCGAAGATCCTCCTGCCGGAGACCGACGAGACGATCACCGACCTCGACTCTTTCAAGCGTGCCATGACCGAGAACATCACCCGCGCCGACATGACGCCTCTTGAGGAGGCCCGCGGCTTCAAGAAGGTCCTCGACCAGGAGGACGGTGCCACCGCCCAGAGCGTGGCCAAGAACTTCAAGAAGAGCGTCCAGTACGTCAACCAGCGGCTGGCGCTGCTGGACCTGCGGCCCGAGCTCGCACAGGCCGTCAACGACGGACACATCGGCACCTCGGCGGCTGTGCAGGTCGCAGCCCTGAACAAGGACAGCCAGAAGAACCTCTTCGACAAGTGGAAGAAGGGCGACTTCAACGGCAGCGACAACGCGCTGATCCACGTGGCCTACGCGATGCGCAAGCAGGAGAAGGCGCAGCAGGAGTCCATGGTGGAGGTCGAGGAGGTCAGCGACGAGGAGAAGGCCACACAGAGCAAGGCCCGCGCCAAGACGCGCACCGACCTCGACCGGATCGAGGAGATCTGCGGCCTGCTCGTCGAGATCGGCAAGATGGACGGTGCGGAGCTCTTCCGCCACCTGGAGGGCGAGGTGGGTGCCCGCTTGGAGCAGATGGAACGCGTCTCCGAAGCGGTGCAGAAGGCTCGCTGGGCCCTGCGCCAGGCCAAGGCACACGCCGACGCCTCCGAGCTCGTCGTCAGCCCCACTGCCCAGGCCCCCGACCTCGCCGAGGCGGCCCGCGCGCACGAGGCGAATGTCAACGGTCCGGAGGACAGCGAGCAGGCCGACGATGAGGCAGCGCCGAACGCCGTAGCCGAGCAGGCGCACCTCGACACGGAGCATGCCGACTCCGAGACGGACAGCGATGCGCCGGACCGCGAGCCCGCACTCGCTTCCGCCTGACCACCCCCGCAGGGCGGGCGGCCGAACTTCGGCCGCCCGCCCTCCTCTTGAGGAGACCCACCGTGATCAACGACTTCCACTCGATGCGCAACATCAACCGCTGCCTGTTCGACACCCCCCTCGACGCGAACGCCCTTGGGGAGTACGACTCCGACGCGGCGCGCGAGATCCGTGAAGCCGCCAAGCAGCTCACGCACGCCCGTAGCCACGACGACGCGACCGCAAGGCAGGCCGCCGACAACCACGCTCGGCACGCGGCCGCGCACTTGCTCCATGGGGCCGGCGCCTCGGTGAGCGTCCGCTTCGCACTGATGCTGACCGCCCGCATGGTCGAACTCGAAGCCGACGCCCTCCTGGCAGGCGAGAACGACAACCTGCCCCGCACGGCCTGAAGGGGACGGAGATGCAGATAGACCCCGAGGCCCTCGCCGTCATCCGGTCCGCCGAAACGAACGGCCAGGCACTGACCATCCACGCGAAGCTGGACCGCAATCTGTACGAGCGGGTGAACCTGGCCCTTGGCGCTGTCGGCGGCGAATGGAACCGGTACGAGGGCGCGCACCTGTTCCCGATCGACGCAGCCGACGCCATCGCCGGCATGCTCGCCACAGGCCAGGTCACCACCGACGCAGAGAGCGGCTACTTCCCCACCCCGCCAGCTGTGGTGGCACGCATCCTCGACACCGCCGAGCTGACAGCGGGCATGCTGGTGCTGGAACCCTCAGCCGGCCGAGGCGCCATCGCGGGCCCGGCGACCGCCCGCAGGGCCGTCGTCGACTGTGTAGAGATCGACCCCGACCGCGCCGCATACCTCCGCTCCAGCGGCTTGGCCCGCAACGTCACCACCGGGGATTTCCTCCGCCAGCCAGTCGTCAGGAAGTACGAACGAGCACTGCTCAACCCTCCCTTCGCCAACCAGCAGGACATCCGGCACATCACGCGCGCCGAACGTTTCGTCAAGCCGGGCGGCATGGTCGTCGCGGTCATGTCCGCAGGGATCATCTTCCGTACAGACAAGACGAGTGCGGACTTCCGCGCACGCGTCCGGGAGGCCCGCGGCACCATCGAAGAGCTGCCGGATGACGCCTTCAAGGAGTCGGGAACCAGTGTGCGAACAGCCCTCGTGTGCACACCAGTTCGCGAGTTCACGCAGCCCGCGCCAGCCCAACCGCGTGATTGGGCCCGTGCGCGACCGGAGCAGTTCAGCGCAAGACCCACGGCCACCCAGACCGGTCTCTTCGCTGCGCAGGCCACCGACGTCTGCGGGACATTGCCACTCGAAGGACTCGGCTGAGCGCCCTCAACGGGACGCTGTGGATGGCAGCCCAAGGCCCAAAAGATAGATCCCAACTCTGAAGAGTGATACGGTCGCGGTGTTGGTCGGGAACGGACTCAGCCGAGGCACCGGCCCGCCAGCAACGCCGTGGCATGCGGCATCCCCTCGGTGCCCGACGGGTGGCAAATCCCCCGCGCCCTACCCGTCGGGCACCGGTCCCGCACCAGACGCGAGACCACAGGACGCCGCAAGACCTCACGACCACGACCGAGCCCGCCCCCGCTCCAGGGGGCGGGCTCCCGTGCACAAGGAGCCAAATGGACGCGGTGGATTTCAAGGGACACCCCGAAGACCGGGAGCTGTACCTACGGCTCCTTCAGGAACGCGACGGCCCACTGCCCGAGCACCTGAAGCCCAAGCCGGACCGCGAAGCGATCAACGAACGCATCGCCATCTTCGAGCAAGCCCTATGCCGACCACGCCCAAGGAGACGCGCAGCATGAACCCGGACCAGCCCGATCAGCAGACCAGCCGCCGCACCCCGCCCGTACCGGGCGCCGAATGGTGCCGAGCCTGTGACTCCTGGTGCCTCCCCTCAGGAATCTGCGGCTGCAACAACCGGTGATGGTCCTGCTTCGCCTCGCCACCTACGCGGTGGCCGCCCTCCTCGTGGCGGCCACCGCCGCTGCCGTATGGGCCCTCACCACCCTCGGCAGCGGCTGGCCCCTCCTCTACGCCAGCCTCGTCCTGCACACCCCGGCCTTCGCCGTAGCAGGGATCACTCACTTTCAGCAGCGCAGGAGAAACCGTTGACCGCCCTACCGGTGACCCCGGAGCAGATACGCAACCTCATCCACCGCGCCGAGCGCACCCCCCTCACGGCCGACGAAGCCGCTCGCCTGCGCGCCGGATTCGACCAGCTCATGAAGCAGACCCAGTCCGCCAGCGAGGCCGAGCCGGAAGCCGGGCAGGCCGCACAGGGCAAGGCGTCATGGCTCACCTCGACACACCGACACGACATCGGCGCCCGCATCGAAACCCTCGACGCCACCACGCCCGACGGCCGATACCTGACTCTCATCACCGGTGCCGGCCCGGACCTGCAGGCCGAAGACACCACTGAGGCCGACCACCGGCGAGCCCGCGCAGAGGCATACCGAGCATCGCTGGAGCACGTGCTGGATGAGACCAGCCCCGAAGCGCCGCTGTCTCTGGCTGGTCCGCGCAGCCTCCGCGCTATTCGGCCAACTCCGGCCGACAGTTGATCGTCTACTGTTGATCGGTGTAGGGCGCGGGGAACGGCCTACACAGAGGGAACCGCCACGTGACCGCGACGCCCGCCAACATCCCCGAGGACCTCCAGCCGCTCGTCGTCCCCACCCAGGACCTCAAGCCGTATCACCGCAACCCACGCAACGGCGACGTTCCTGCCATCGCCAAATCCCTGACCGTCAACGGCCAGTACAAAGCGATCGTCGTCAACCGAGGCACCCACACCGGACGCCCCAACGAAATCCTGGCCGGTAACCACACCTACGCGGCCGCCGTCGACCTCGGCTGGGAACACATCGCCGCGACGTGGGTCGACGTAGACGACGAGGCCGCAGCCCGCATCGTCATCGTCGACAACCGCACATCCGACCTCGCCGGATACGACACCGTGCTCCTGGCCGAGATCCTTGCCGAACTGCCCGACCTCAACGGCACCGGCTACGACCAGGACGCCCTCGCCGAACTCCTCGACGACACCAGCTTGCCCGAGCCCATCGCCCTGCCCAGCGACGGCGCCGGCACCGGAGCCGCAGCCACCGTCGACTACCTCCAGTGGGGCTACCTTCAGTGGTCGACCACCCGCGTCCGGATCACCTCCGAAGAGGTCGAAACCCTCAACTCCCGCTACGGCAAGTTCGTCGACGACACCAACAGCGACCTCGGCTTCGGCTGGCACCTCCTCCAGCAGGCCCACGAGGAGACCGAAGCCTCATGAGCGCACCGACCACGACGTTCCACGAGGCGTACCCACTCGACGAGCTGCGTGCCGCCGACTACAACCCGCGCCGCCTCAGCCAGGACGCCTTCGTACGCCTCCAGACATCACTACGCCGCCACGGCATCGTCAAGCCCGTCATCCTCAACGCCGACGGCACGCTCGTCGCAGGCCACCAGAGAACCAAGGGCCTCAAGGCCATCGGTATCACCCACACCCCCGCAGTCATGCTTGGCACCAAGGTCCGCCTCCAGGACGAGATCCAGTTCAACCTCCTGCACAACCGCGTCGAAACCGAAGCGTCAGTCGTCTACGCCGAGCCTGGCGAACTCGGCACCTGGTCATGGATCCCCTGGCAGACCATCCGCGTCGCCGACCGCAAGAACCTGTCCTTCGTCAACGCCATCGGCCACATGACCGCCGGCCACGGCCCCTGGGGCAGCGTCGTCATCGACGACCAGGGCCGCATCGTCCTCAACGCCGAATACGCTGTCGTTGCCGTAGCCTCCCGCTTCGACCTCCTCGCCTGGACAGTCCCATCCTCGGAAGCCGCGCAGCTGCACGCCGACCTCACTGGCGAGTACGGCGTCTACGACTGGTCCGCCATCGAGGACAAGGCCCCCGTATGGAATCAGCACATCGTCCAGCCCAAGCGTCTGCGGCAGTTCTCCTCCAAGGCCAAGCAGGGGAAGCTCTCGTACGGGTCTGAGACCTGGGACCAGCTCGTCGTGCCCTGGCTCAAGCCCACGCAGCGCGTTGTCGACTTCGGCGCGGGCTACGGCGACTATGCCAAGCACCTGCGAGCCAAGGGCTTCAACGTCCACGACTACGAGCCCTACCGGTGCACCCCCGGCTCGTACGCTGTCGACATCAAGGCCGTCGTCGGCATGATCCGCGACATCGACAAGGACCTGCGCGCCAACGGCCTCTACGAAGTCGTCGTCCTCGACTCCGTCATCAACGCCACCACCAGCCTCGACTACCAGCACTGGGTCCTCACCACCGTCAACGCCCTGTGCGCTGCCGACGGACTTGTCTGCCTCGGCACCCGTAACCTCGCGCGCGAACTCCGGGACGAGCAGGCCCAGCGCGTCACCTCCCAGGCCGCAACGACCCGGATGTCCTTTCTCGACGACGACAATGTCGAGATGAACTTCGTCAAGGGAAAGTGGCAGAAGCTCCGCTTCCACACCCCCGACACGCTCGAAGCCCTCCTTCGCCGGTACTTCGGAGACGTAAAGGTCAGTGACCCCAGCGGATCCAATCTCAAGGCGGTGTGCCGCGACCCGCTCCCCCTGCCGGAAGCCGACTATCAGAAGGCATTCGAAGAGGAATTCAACATGCCCTATCCGAATGACTTCCGTCACGGGCGACACCTGGAATTGGTGGGAAATTTGATAAAATTGGTATTGGAAAGAAATGAGGCCCGAATGGGCTGAAATGGAAAGAGGCGCGTGGATGGCAGAGCAAATACAAGTACGCATAGCGACGCGAAGTAGCTACCGCATCATGTGGCTCGCCGGGATACGCGACGTCGCCCTCGACCAGCATTGCCTCCGTGCTTTCGGGCAACCCGACCGCCCGCGGATTGACCCTGCGCGCCGCAACCAGACGGTGTGCCTCCCCGCGACGAACCCGCCGCTCGCCTGGTACTTGTGTGCGCTGCCAATCCCCTGGAACTGGGCTGCCAACGCGCACCTCGCTTTCGAGCCCGCCGCCGGCGAACACTGGGAAGGCCCGGCACTCGTGCCAGGCCTTCTCGTCAGTCTCCACAACGCTCGCCCCATCACCGGCTGGGGCGAGCACTCCATCCCCGAAGGCGAGCCGCTACGCCGCTCCTGGCGGTACCGAACCTGCCGCAACTACCAGTTCGCTTGGTGGCTGCGTCAGAACCGCAATGCACCGGATGCGCCGCCTGAGTGCGTACCGCCTCGTAGGCCGGGCGAAGGGGATCAGTTGTCCTTTCTGTGAGGTGGGGCTTGGCTGACGCCTGACCCCACCAATGGGCTACTCGCTATCCCTGGTTGATTCGCCACCTTGAACAGGCGAAGGCGTTGTCGCATCGATCGTCTTCTGATCAGCGGAACGACGCTGGCCCGGAATTTCGACGGAGGGAGGTGTGGGAGTGGTCGATCGACTCCGCACCTTCTCCACGAGCGGGCGGCATGCTTCAACAAAGGCGGACAGTTGATGCACAAGTCCCTGAAGTACAAACAGGAGGACAGAAACGACACCACCCCATGCCAGTACCCAGAGGACGGCTTGAGAGTCCACTTGCCCGGTCCCTTCTATGGGTGGCCGAGCTGAGCGAGCACGTAGCAGGTCTCAGATCGACCACCACATGACGTTGAGTCTACGGTGATCAACTGAGGCCCTGCCGACGCAGGCCGCGTATTCGATTAGCGCCTTGACGCCGGATGGCGCCCTAGCGGGACGTCGGGCCCGCAATCCCCCGATTACGCCACCAAGTGCTCTATGGGCGGGCCCACACTGCGACTCCATAGTCGCGGGTCCCTGAAACCCCCAACTGCTTGGTAGCGGAAGGTGCTTGGCTAAGTCACCTTCAAGTACCGGCAGGCTAGTACGGCAAGCATTGTGATCACAAGCTCCGTGCGACGACGGACCTCTTGGTCTGATGCGATCATGGATGAGGGCGCGGGGGCGCACCCGAGCTGTGGAGGACCCCCGCCGTGGGACGCCCCGACAAAGCCAAGCGTGCGGCGATCGCACGCCGCCGCTCGGACGCCATCGACCTGCGCCTCGCCGGCGTGGACTGGCTCACCATCGCGCGCAAGCTGGCTGCCGACCCTGCGGTCAACTCCGATGGCGTCGCATACCCGCAGGGCTACGGCATCGAGCGGTACCAGAAAGGCCAGGAGCCGCCCACCGATGAGGCGTTAATCCATGCTGCATGTCGCGACGTACGCAAGGCGCTCGATGAGCGGCGCACCGAGCTCAACGCCGACGTCGACGAACTGCGACAGCTGGAGGCCGACCGCCTCGACAGGCTGTTTTTCGTCGCGTACAAGAAGGCCGTCCGCGACCAGGACCTCACCGCGATCGACCGCACGTTGCGCATCATGGAGCGCCGGGCACGACTCCTCGGCCTCGACATGCCCGCCAAGACAGAGGTGTCCGGGCCGGACGGCGGTCCTGTCCAGGTCGAGAATTCCACTGCCGACGAGCTCAACGCTCTGATCGCGCTCACCGCCCCGGACGCGCCCTAATGGCGGCTCGCGATCGTACCGAGCTCCTGGCCCGGTACCGGACCCTGCCGGCCGCTCAACGCCGTGCCATCGCAGCGGAGGCGTCACCCGAGCTACGCGTGCAGCTCGTCCGCGCCGAGAAGCAGATAGCCATGGACCGGTCGCCCGGCGCGCTCGCCGCGGTACTGACCGGAGGTCGCGAATTGCAGGCTCCGCACCTCGATCTGATTGACCAGGCATTCATCGACATGGCCGAGGGCCGCGCCGATCGCGTGATGCTCACCATGCCCCCGCGGCACGGCAAGAGCCGCCGAGCCAGCCGCTGGGCCCCGCTGTGGTACCTGCGCCGCAATCCCGGCCACCGCATGATGATCGCCTCGTACTCCTCCGACCTGGCCGATGACCACGGCAGGTGGATCAGGGACGCCATTTACACCTGGGGCGACGACCTCGGCGTCCACCTCAAGACCGGATCATCCGCCGCCAACCGCTTCGACATCGCAGGAGGCGAAGGCGGACTCCTCGCCGCTGGCATCGGCGGCGGCCTCACCGGACGCGGCGCTCACATTGCCATCGTCGACGACCCGGTCAAGGACATGGCAGACGCCGACTCCTCGACCATGCGCAAACGCGCCTGGGACTGGTGGACCTCCGTTCTTCAGACCCGCCTCGAACCCGTCGGCGCGATCTGCCTCATTCAGACCCGCTGGCACGAAGACGACCTCGCCGGACGCATCCTCGCCACCGAACGTGACGCCTGGCGCGTCATCGACCTGCCCGCCCTCGCCGACAACCCCGAAGACCCCCTCGGCCGCGCCCTCGGCGAACCGCTCTGGCCCGCCCGCTTCAACAAGGCCCACCATGCCAAGACCCGCAGGCGCGTCGGCGAACGCGTATGGGGAGCCCTCTACATGCAGAAGCCGCGACCGCCAGAGGGAGGCGTATGGCAGCGCGCATGGATCGACAACGCCCGCATCAACGCCGTCCAGTTCGCCGGCCTCGACATGGCCCGCATCGTCGTCTCCGTCGACCCTGCTGGCGGAGAGTCCACCGTAGGCGACGAAACCGGCATCATCGGCGCCGCCCGCGACTTCGACCGCAACTTGTACCTCCTCGCCGACCGCTCCGGCTCCATGGGCGCCAACGACTGGGGCCTCACCGCCTGCCGCCTTGCCCTGGAGTTGAAGGCAGACGCGATCGTGGTCGAGAAGAACTACGGCGGAGACATGACACGCCAGGTCATCACCCAAGCCTGGGAACAGCTTCGCCGTGAAGGCGTCACCAGCGGCCTCCTCATGCCCATGGTGCTGGAGGTAACCGCCAAGGTCGGAAAGCGGCTGCGCGCTGCACCTGTAGCCCAGCTCTACGAGCAGCAGCTCGTCCACCACGTCGGCGACTACTCCCAGCTTGAGGACCAGATGGTCACCTGGGTCGAAGGAATGGACAGCCCAGACCGCATGGACGCCGCTGTACACGGCCTGACCGAGCTCGCGGATCCTGATCAGCTGGAGACACTCCCCGCTGGCACTCACGACGAACGGTTCGACGGCAGGCGCTGACAGCGACACCCCGCCGCCCGCGGGCAGTTGTGGATATCACTATCCCTGTGCTCGGTGAAACGGCTGGATGAAGAAACAGCCCATCCGCAGTGCTGTTAGCCTCCCGGTCATGCGGACTTGGGGGAGATCGCCGCTCGCACTGTGTGCGGCCGCACTGCTCGCTACAGGACTGGGGGCCTGCACGGAGCCAGCGCCGACGCCGACGTTCGAGGAGAAGCGCGTGGCGCACTTCGATCGCCTCAAGGAGGTAGGGCAGTTGGCGCGCCGTGAGGCACTGGTCGTTCAGCGCGAGAAGATCTCGTACGGCGTGCCTCGCTCATCGTCCACGCCCACCAAGGGCGAGTGCGAGACGCGGTGGGCGGACCTGGGGGAGAAGGAACAGACTCCCGGTGACCGGGACACCTTCATCAGCATCTGCTCGAGCTTTCCCACTCCTGGGAACCCAGGCTACGCGGATGCGGTAGCGGAGGCGACTGCGTCGTAACGGCGTCGGTACCTTCATGCGAGTGAGTGGACGCAGATCAACTCCCGGTTGGTGTCAGCGCACGTTGAGGGCCATCCCCGCATGCGCGGAGAGCAGGAGCACTGCTCGCTCACCAAGGACCGAAGGCGAGGCCATCCCCGCCTGATCGGGGAGCAGTGCCCGTCGAGCAGACCCGGGCGTCCCGGGCCAGGACCATCCCCGCGGCTACGGGGAGCAGGCCAGCGACGGCGCGACGGCGCTGGTGTGGGAGGGACCATCCCCGCGGGGGGCGGGGAGCAGAAGCAGATCAACGAACTCGTGCTGCGCACGCTGGGACCATCCCCGCGGGTGCGGGGAGCAGAGCGTGAACTCCGGCAGGCTGCCGTTCGTGGTGGGACCATCCCCGCGGGTGCGGGGAGCAGGTTCAGCTCCTCGAGCCCGGCCACTCCTTCGAGGGACCATCCCCGCGGGTGCGGGGAGCAGACAGTGATCTCCTGCGCCGACGTCGCGAAGTTGGGACCATCCCCGCGGGTGCGGGGAGCAGGTGGGGATGGTGAGGGTGCCGGCGAACTGATCGGGACCATCCCCGCGGGTGCGGGGAGCAGGCGGCGGCCTGGTGAAGGCCGGCATCGTCGAAGAGGACTATCCCCGCGGGTGCGGGGAGCAGAAGCACGGGCCGGAGGGGGCGGCCGCCATCTGGGGACCATCCCCGCGGGTGCGGGGAGCAGGCAGGAACTCGTCCGCGACAGCGGTCCAGTCCGGGACCATCCCCGCGGGTGCGGGGAGCAGCCTCGTGCGCGCGTGCGCATAATGCGCGCGAGGGGACCATCCCCGCGGGTGCGGGGAGCAGGGCGTCGTAGGCGGTCACGCCGCCCTCCTCTCGGGACCATCCCCGCGGGTGCGGGGAGCAGGCCCCCGTGCACGGCAGACTGCCGTCATGGGGGGGACCATCCCCGCGGGTGCGGGGAGCAGTCGTCCTGGCGGACGATCTCGGCCAGGAGGAGGGGACCATCCCCGCGGGTGCGGGGAGCAGAACGTGCCGGAGCTGATGGCCGCCTACCGCACGGGACCATCCCCGCGGGTGCGGGGAGCAGATGGCGAAGTGGTCGCCGGTGGTCGGGCGCCGGGGACCATCCCCGCGGGTGCGGGGAGCAGTCGTCCTGGCGGACGATCTCGGCCAGGAGGAGGGGACCATCCCCGCGGGTGCGGGGAGCAGAACGTGCCGGAGCTGATGGCCGCCTACCGCACGGGACCATCCCCGCGGGTGCGGGGAGCAGATGGCGAAGTGGTCGCCGGTGGTCGGGCGCCGGGGACCATCCCCGCGGGTGCGGGGAGCAGAGATGCGCCCATCTACGGCGAGTTGTGAACGAGGGACCATCCCCGCGGGTGCGGGGAGCAGAAGCCGGGCAGCATGTTCGAGTAGCGGTTGTCGGGACCATCCCCGCGGGTGCGGGGAGCAGGCCGTGGTCGTCACCACGAAGGACTCCTTGTAGGGACCATCCCCGCGGGTGCGGGGAGCAGAGAGGCTGTTGCGATGGATGTTCCATCTTCAATGGACCATCCCCGCGGGTGCGGGGAGCAGGATTCCTCCGTCACCGCGGGCTAAGCCTCCGGGTGGACCATCCCCGCGGGTGCGGGGAGCAGATGGAAGACGACACCGAGGCGTACGGGCTGAAGGGACCATCCCCGCGGGTGCGGGGAGCAGGCAGCCTCCAATCCGGCAAAGAACGTCAGCGCGGGACCATCCCCGCGGGTGCGGGGAGCAGCAGCCCAGTCCCGCCTTCTGGCGGATCAGGGCGGGACCATCCCCGCGGGTGCGGGGAGCAGCTCAAGGAAGTACCGGACCCGGAGGGGCGCGCGGGACCATCCCCGCGGGTGCGGGGAGCAGTGGACGGTTCGACTCGGCGTCACCGACGTGCGGGGACCATCCCCGCGGGTGCGGGGAGCAGTGCTCCGGAGTGATCAGCGGCGACGGGCGTCCGGGACCATCCCCGCGGGTGCGGGGAGCAGCGGCAGTTGATGGCCCGGCCACCGTCGATCGCGGGACCATCCCCGCGGGTGCGGGGAGCAGGTACGGCTTGCCGTGCTGGTTCACGAGCTCCCGGGACCATCCCCGCGGGTGCGGGGAGCAGTGAATCCCGGACCGGGTCTTACGGCGCCGGCTGGGACCATCCCCGCGGGTGCGGGGAGCAGGCTAGCCCATTGACAAGGTGGGCTAGCCCAGGGGGACCATCCCCGCGGGTGCGGGGAGCAGCTCAACGGGCCCGGGTCGCTGTCGGGGAAACTGGGACCATCCCCGCGGGTGCGGGGAGCAGTACCCGGGGCACGGCAAGCAGCAGGCCATCGCGGGACCATCCCCGCGGGTGCGGGGAGCAGGAACTCGGCGGCCAGGCGCTTCCGTCGCAGCAGGGACCATCCCCGCGGGTGCGGGGAGCAGTCCCAGGGGCGGATGCCGAGCAGGTGGGCGGCGGGACCATCCCCGCGGGTGCGGGGAGCAGGCCAATCGCACGCGGCCGCCGATGACGGTGCCGGGACCATCCCCGCGGGTGCGGGGAGCAGTCAGGGGGTCCTTTCGGTCCGGGGCTCGGGGAGGGACCATCCCCGCGGGTGCGGGGAGCAGGCTGCGCGACCTGCAGGTTCATCGCGGAGGCGTGCGGGTTTCGCATAGTTTCGTTGATTCCGGCAAATCGCCCATAGGTTCCTCGGAGTTCTGCTGTCACTGTCGAGGCTGGCAGCGCGAAGCGGACACTATACGGCCACAGCCGCATGCTGACCGAGATCTGTCTCAAGAACAGGTACAGATTGCTCGCTTTTCTCATATACGCATCCAGAGCTGGGCTTTGCGTGTATTCATCTGGCATGACGGGTGAGGGGGAGCCCCGATCAGGGCTCGGATACAGGCTTGGCGGACCAGTGTTGACGGTGTGGGCCAAGCACGACAGGCAGTCTGACGGGTGGCTGCCCCTGTGGCGGCACATGGAGGACAGCGCCGCCGTGGCAGGCCTGTTGTGGGACTCGTGGCTGCCAGCGAGTGTACGGAAGCTGATCGCCGATGCCTTGCCGAGCGGTGTGCAGGACGCCCGGCTGCTTGCGGTGTGGCTGGCGGCGGTGCATGACATCGGGAAGGCGACGCCGGCGTTCGCCTGTCAGGTCGACCCGCTTGCCGATCGGATGCGTGAGCAGGGACTTCAGATGCGTTCGGCGCGTGCCATGGGGCCGGATCGCAGGATCGCTCCGCACGGACTGGCCGGTCAGGTGCTGTTGGGGGAGTGGCTCGAGGAGCGTCATGGCTGGACGGTGAAACAGACAGGGCAGTTCACCGTCGTCGTGGGTGGCCATCACGGCGTGCCTCCGGAGCACGGGCAGATCGTGGACGTGCACAAGCATGAGCACCTGCTGCGCACCCCTGGACAGAGCCGTGCTGTGTGGCGCCGGGTGCAGGAGGAGTTACTCGAGGCGTGCGCCGATGTATACGGCGTGCGGGATCGGCTCGGGGCATGGCGAACGGTCAAACTGCCCCAGCCGGTACAGGTGTTGCTCAGCGCACTTGTGATCGTCGCCGACTGGATAGCCAGCAACCCGGACCTCTTTCCGTACTTCCCGCAAGACGAGGCCCGTAGCGGTGAGAAACGCGTCGCCGCGGCGTGGCGCGGGCTGGACCTCCCGGTGCCCTGGTCGCCCAGTGAGCCGGATGGCGACGCTGATGAGCTGTTCGCCTCCCGCTTCGATCTGCCGCCGGGTGCCAAGGTGCGGCCGGTGCAGGAGGCGGCCGTGGAGTTGGCCCGGGCGATGGCCGAGCCGGGGCTGATGGTGGTCGAGGCGCCGATGGGAGAGGGCAAGACGGAGGCCGCCCTCGCTGTGGCCGAGATTTTCGCCGCCCGCTCGGGGGCCGGCGGCGTGTTCTTCGCGCTGCCCACCATGGCTACTGGCAACGCGATGTTCCCCCGCTTGCTCGACTGGCTCGAGCGGCTGCCTTCACCGCCTGGTGCCCGGCACTCGGTTCTGCTCGCGCACTCCAAGGCTGCTCTCAATGAGGATTTCGCCGATCTGATGCGCGAGGGCAGCCAGCGGATCGCCGCTGTCGATACGGACTCGCCGCCTGAGCCGGCGTGGCGGCCCTCGCACCAGGTGCGTTCGGCCCCCGCCGAGCTCGTCGCGCACGCGTGGCTGCGCGGGCGCAAGAAGGCCATGCTGTCCTCGTTCGTCGCTGGAACGGTCGATCAGCTCCTGTTCGCCGGGCTCAAGAGCCGTCACCTGGCACTGCGTCATCTCGCCGTCGCCGGCAAGGTCGTCATCATCGATGAGGCACACGCCTACGACACGTACATGAGCGCCTACCTGGATCGGGTGCTGGCGTGGCTGGGTGCCTACCGGGTGCCGGTGGTGGTGCTGTCTGCGACTCTGCCGGCGGCCAGGCGACGCGAGCTCGTCGAGGTGTACGCGGGCGCCGGCACCGCATCCGGTGCTTCGGCGTTCGAAGCGGTGGCCCAGGCTGACGGCTATCCGCTGCTGACCGCGGTGACGCACGGAGGGGCACCTCTCATGAGGCACCCCTCGGCGTCGGCCCGCGGGACGGACGTCGTACTCGAACAGATGGACGACGACCTGGACGCCCTGGTCGAACGGCTGGCCGATGAACTCGACGCCGGGGGGTGCGCGCTGGTCGTCCGTAACACCGTCAAGCGGGTCCTGGAGACCGCCAAGGTGCTGCGAACACGGTTCGGCGATGAGCAGGTGACCGTCGCTCACTCGTGCTTCGTCGATGTGGACCGGGCAGCCAAGGACGCCAGTCTTCTCGAGTGTTTCGGCCCGCCCGGTAAGGCCACGCACCGACCTGGCGGCCCGCGCATCGTGGTCGCCAGCCAGGTTGCCGAGCAGTCCCTCGACGTGGACTTCGATCTGCTCGTCACCGACCTGTGCCCGGTCGACCTGCTGCTGCAGCGGATGGGAAGGCTTCACCGCCATCAGCGAGGTCCCGATCAGATTGACCGTCCCCAAAAGCTGCGCAGCGCCCGCTGCCTGGTCACCGGGGTCGACTGGCAGGCCGACGTGCCGGCACCGGTACGGGGATCGGTAGCGGTGTACGGCGCTTACGCGCTGCTGCGTTCCGCGGCCGGGCTGCTGCCCCACCTCGACGGCCCGCGGCGTCCGGTGCGGCTGCCGCAGGACATCAGTCCGCTCGTGCAGAACGCCTACGCGGACGAAGAAGCGGCCGGACCTGCGAGCTGGGCCGAAGCAATGGCCGGGGCACGTGAGGGATACGAACGACACCGCGCCGACCAGGCCGAGCGCGCTTCCGTCTTCCGGCTGGATGCCGTCGGCAGACCGGGCAGGCCGCTGTTCGGGTGGGTCGCGGCGGGAGTGGGCGACGCGGACGATACCCGGGCCGGGCGCGCCCAAGTCCGGGACAGCAGGGAGAGCTTGGAAGTCGTCGTCGTGCAGCGCCGCAACGACGGGGCACTGGCCACGCTGCCGTGGCTCGCCGACGACCACCACGGAAACGAGCTCGGGGGCCTGGAGCTGTCCCAGGACCAGGTTCCGTCCTTCCGGGCTGCACGAGCCGCGGCCAGTTGCGGACTGCGCCTGCCGATTCAGTTCTCCTACCCCGAAGTCATGGACCGAGCGATCGGCGAACTCGAGGAACTCTACGTACCTGCCTGGCAGGTGAAGGACAGCCACTGGCTCGCCGGCCAGCTGATTCTCGCGCTCGACGAGGACTGTCAGACCCAACTGGCAGGGTTCCAACTCAACTACAGCCCCACCGACGGTCTTGAGGTGACCCGTGCCTGATCCGAGCGAAGTGACAGCAGACGGCGACGGCGTGCTGTCGTTCGACCTCACCACTCGGCCGTGGATTCCGGTGCTCAGGCTCGACGGCACGCAGGACGATCTCTCGCTGCGGGACGTCTTCGGACAGGCAGGCCATCTGCGCCGCGTCGTCGGAGACCTGCCCACCCAAGAATTCGCGCTCATGCGGCTGCTGCTGGCCCTGACCTACGATGCCCTCGACGGACCTCAGGACATCGACCAATGGGCGGACCTGTGGGCGGACGAGGAGTGTTTCGCCCCCGTGGCGGCCTACCTCAACAAGCACAGGGGCCTGTTCGACCTGCTCGACGCGCATGCACCGTTCTTCCAGGTCGCCGGATTACACACGGCGAAGAACGAAGTGTTCTCGCTCAACCGGATCGTCGCCGACGTCCCCAACGGAGAGCCGTTCTTCAGCTCGAGAATGCCCACCGTCGACCGGCTCACCTTCGCTGAGGCTGCCCGCTGGGTCGTCCACGCCCACGCCTACGACACCTCCGGCATCAAGACGGGCGTGGACGGCGACGATCGTGTCAAGGGTGGCAAGGTGTACCCGCTCGGCGTCGGCTGGGCCGGCAACCTCGGCGGAGTGTTCGTTGAGGTGCGCACCCTGCGTGAGACGCTGCTGCTCAACCTTGTCGCCGGCGACACCAGCGGCCTGCGGTTCGACCGCGACGACCGTCCGGCCTGGCGTCGCGAGGCATGCGGCCCCGGCGCTGCGCCGCAGCGGCAGCCCATGGGCCCACGCGACCTGTACACCTGGCAGACCCGCCGCTTGCGGCTCCACTTCGATGCAGAGGGCGTGCACGGTGTCGTCCTCGGCTACGGCGACCCCCTCACCGCACGCAATAAGCACACCGTCGAGCCGATGACCGCCTGGCGTCGCAGCAAGGCACAAGAGAAGAAGCACGGCGAGGCACTGGCCTACCTGCCGCGTGAGCACGATCCGGCGCGCTCCGCGTGGCGGGGGATCGCCTCTCTGATCGCCGACCGGAGCGAAGCTTCGCAGGGCTCGGACGCCGCCGAGTATCTGCGGCCCGGAGTCCTCGAGTGGATCGCCCGCTTGGTGACCGAAGGGGAGCTGGAGCGGGGCTTCCTCATCCGGGCCAGGGTGATCGGCCCGCAGTACGGCACCCAGCAATCCGTGATCGACGAGGTCGTCGACGACCAGGTGGCCATGGCCGTGGTCCTGCTCCACCAGCAAAACCGCGAATTCGCCCAGCAGGCCATCGATGCCGTCAACGACGCCGACCACGCCGTGCATGCCCTCGGTGACCTCGCCACAGATCTGGCCCGCGCGACAGGCAGCGAGACCGAAGGGCCCCGCGCGAGTGCACGCGACCTCGGGTTCGCGGCCCTCGACACCCCCTACCGCACCTGGCTGGCACACCTGGCCGACGCCGACGACCCGTACGAGCAGCGCACCGCATGGCAGCGCCAGGTGCACGGCATTGTGAGCAGGCTCGGTGACCGGCTGATCGCCGACGCCGGTGATGCCGCATGGCAGGGCCGGACCGTGGAGGCAAAGAGCGGCACCCTGTGGCTCAACTCCGCCCTCGCAGACCGATGGTTCCGATCCCGCCTCGGCAGATGCCTGGGCCACCCCTTCCCCACCGATCAGCCGGCCGCAGATGCCGCACCGGAATCCGCAACCTCTACGAAGGCGCACGCATGACAACCGTCACCGCACCTCCGTCCGACCGCGTCGCACAGATCACCCGCGAACAGATCTCTCACCTGCAGAGGGGATACCTGGGCGACCAGCCGAGGGCGGTGGCAGCCCTGGCCCGACTCCGCCGCGGAGCGGGCCGGGAGGCCGGCCAACTCCCTGACTTGTGGGACCTCGTCAGTACCGCACCTTTGCACCAACCGCTTGACGGAGCACCGCCGCTGGGCGAGAGCGATCTGATCCGCGCAGAGGACGCCGTGCATGTCGCCCTCACCCTGTGGGCCCTGCACCAGCAGTCCCGCCCCACGGGCATGCACCAGGGCGACAGCCGCCAGAGACCGCGGGGGCTGGGGGCAGCAGTACGGCAGATGATGCCCGGCAGCGAAATCGACGAAGCGTTGCGCAAGCGCCTGGTGCGGGCCGGTACCGCACCGGACCTCACCACCCTCGCCCAGCGCCTGCGGGACATCGTCGTGCTGCTGCGCCGCGAGGACATCCCACTCGACTACGCCCTGCTTGCCGGCCAGCTCTACACATGGCAACGGCCCGGCGGCCCGGACACCGTACGCCGGGCATGGGGCCGCTCGTTCCACGCCTGGCGCGACCCTCAGGAGCCCGGGACGGACCAGCAGACACCCTCCGACGACTCATCCGCCAACAGCGACACCGCAGCCACCGCATAAGGACGCCTTGTGAACCGCATCTTCCTCGACGTACACGCTCTGCAGACCGTCCCGCCCAGCAACCTCAACCGCGACGACACCGGAGCCCCGAAGACGGCCGTATACGGAGGCGTACCGCGCGCCCGCGTCTCCAGCCAGGCATGGAAGCGGGCCACCCGGGAGTACTTCGGCGACGAGAACTTGCTGGACCCGAGCGAGCTGGGCGTACGGACCAAGAAGGTCGCCGAGGTCCTCGCCGCACGGATCACCGACCTTGATTCCTCACTTGCCGAGGCCGACGCTCTGCGTCTGGCCGCCGAGGTGATCGAGACGGCCACCGGCTCCAAGATCGAGGTCCCCAAGCGCAAGGCGTCCGCGGCGAAGGACGCCGACGACGAACCGGCGCCGCAGTCCAAGTACCTGATGTTCCTCAGCGCCCGCCAGCTCGACGGTCTCGCGCGCCTCGCCGTCGACGGCGCCTCCGACATCAAGGCCTACCTGAAGGACAAGGACAACAAGGCGCGCGCCAAGGAGATCGCGGACACCCGGCACTCCGTCGACATCGCGCTGTTCGGCCGGATGGTGGCGGACTCCGCCGACATCAACGTCGACGCCGCCGTCCAGGTCGCCCACGCCATCAGCGTCCACCGCGTCGAGAACGAATCCGACTACTACACAGCCGTCGACGACCACAACACCGACGCGGAGCCGGGCGCCGGAATGATCGGCACCGTCGACTTCAACTCCGCAACCCTCTACCGCTACGCCGCGCTCGGCGTCCACCAGCTGGCCAACAACCTCGGCCAGGGACTGCGGGAGGACGAGCCCCTCACCGACCCCGTGCGCCGCGCCGTCGAAGCGTTCGTCCATGGCTTCGTGGCCTCCCTGCCGACCGGGAAGATCAACACGTTCGGCCACCACACCCTCCCCGACGCCGTCATCGTCAAGCTCCGCACCACGCGGCCTGTCAGCTTCGTCGCCGCCTTCGAAGAACCGGTCCGCAGCGAGCACAGCGGCGGCCACGTGCGCGAGGCGTCCGCACGCCTGGCGGAATACATCCCGGACATCGAGCGGGCCTACGGGGACGAGGAAACGACCCGCACCTGGCTCCTGCGCGTCGGCCCGAACACCCAGAAGCTCGCAGGCCTCGGAACCGAGTCGGCGAACCTGACCGAGCTCGTGACCTCGGTCGGCCAGGCCGTCGCCGAGCGCCTGGAGAAGCCCGCATGAGCGTGCTCACCCTCAGGCTCGCAGGCCCCCTTCAGTCCTGGGGGGCCTCCGCCCGTTTCACCCGACGCACCACCGAGTCCGCACCGACCAAGAGCGGTGTCATCGGCATGCTCGCCGCAGCAGCCGGCATCGAACGCGGCGACGACACCGAACTGGCCCGCCTCGGCGCCCTGCGGTACGGAGTCCGCATCGACCAGCCCGGCAGCCGCGTACGGGACTTCCAGACCGCACACCACCCGGTCACCGGCAAGTCCATGCCGCTCTCCGAACGCTTCTACCTCGCCGACGCCGTCTTCGTTGCCGCACTCGAGGGCGACCGGGCACTCCTCACCGAACTCCATGCCGCCCTTCGCGCACCCGTGTACGCGCCCTACCTAGGCCGCCGTTCCTGCCCGCCGGCCCTGCCCATCGAACTCGGTCTCCACGACGGCACCACCCCACTTCGTCAGGTTCTGCAGGACGAGCCCTGGCAGGCGGCGCCCTGGTACCGAAGGCAGCGCCGCCGCGACGCCACCGTGTCGCTGGCCGTCCTGCGCGAGGCCGACGAGCACGAGGATCACGCCGACGTCCTGCGCGACCAGCCCCTCAGCTTCGCCGCGGACCACCGCCGCCACGCCCTGCGCAGCATCATCGGCGACACCGTGGAAGTCCCCAACCCGGCCGCCGTGCCCACCCGGTCGGCGCCTCGGCACGATCCGTTCGATGCTCTGGAGGAAGAGAGCGCCCGATGTTCCTGACCCGCTTCCGAGTGAACACAGCGCGCCCCGGGGCCCGCCGACTACTCTCCTCACCTCAGGCCCTGCACGCGGCCGTCATGTCATCGTTCCCTTCACTCCTGCCCAGCGACTCCTCAGCCCCTGACGGGCCCCGCGTGCTGTGGCGCCTCGACCACAACACACGCGCCGAGGTGATGCTGTACATCGTCAGCCCCACCCAGCCCGACCTGACCCACCTCGTCGAGCAGGCCGGCTGGCCCGCTGCGGCCACCGATCCGGACACCCCCGGATGGCAGAGCAAGCCCTACACCCCTCTCCTGGACCACCTCGCCGTAGGCGACACGTGGGCGTTCAGGCTGACGGCCAACCCCGTCCACCACATCAGGCGCAAGGACGACGAACCGCGAAAGCGCACCGCTCACCTCACCCCCATTCACCAGATGGCCTGGCTCCTTGATCGCCAGGAACGCGGAGGCTTCCGCATCCTCGAAAAGCCCGACAGCAAGCGGCTCCTGCCCGGCGGAACGACGCACAGGCAGCAGGAACACCATGGCGACCGGTACGAGTTGAGTGTCCGCGACAGGCGGGACCTGTCCTTCGACAAGTCTCGCGGCCAGAACCTCTCAAGGCGTCGCCCCGTCAGCCTGGTCACCGTCACCTTCGACGGCCGCCTCGAGGTCAGCGACCCTGACGCACTACGGCGCACGCTCACCCAAGGACTTGGCAAGGCCAAGGCGTACGGCTGCGGGCTGATGACGCTGGCCTCCTTGCCCGGTGGCGGGTGAGCAGGTGACGACGGTCTCGCGGCGCGCAGCCCTCACGCCGCGCAACCTCACGCGCACCAGCGAACGGCTGTCCTTCATCTATCTCGAGCGATGCACGGTCCACCGGGATGCAAACGCCATTACCGCCGAGGATGCCGAAGGCACCACCCACATACCGTCGGCGACCATCGGAACGCTCCTTCTCGGCCCAGGCACCCGCATCACCCACCAGGCGATGAGCGTCCTGGGGGAGACCGGCGCGGCCGTCGCGTGGGTGGGGGAACAGGGTGTGCGCTACTACGCCGGCGGCCGCGCTCTGACCCGCTCGTCGGCGCTCGCGGAGGCACAGGCCCTTAAGTGGGCCAACGTCCGCAACCGCCTCGCCGTCGCCCGCGCCATGTACCGGCTGCGCTTCCCCGACGAGGACCCTGCCGGGCTCACCCGCCACGAGTTGCTCGGCCGCGAAGGCCGACGAGTCAAGGACTGCTACAAGGCGCAGGCCACGCGCACCGGAATTCCGTGGCGCGGCCGTAAATACGCCCCGGGCGACTTTGCCAGCAGCGACCCGATCAACCAGGCAGTCACCGCGGCCGCCCAGTGCATGTACGGCATCGCCCACGCGGTCGTCGCATCCTTGGGGTGCAGTCCCGCGCTGGGCTTTGTGCATTCCGGCCATGAGCTGTCCTTCGTCCTGGACATCGCCGACCTTTACAAGACCGAACTCGGCATTCCCCTGGCCTTCGACATCGCGGCGGAAGACCCGGAGGACGTCGCTCCGCGCACCCGCCGCGCGTTGCGTGACCGGATCAACGAGTTGTCCCTGCTGGACCGCTGCGTCGACGACATCAAGCGTCTCCTGCTGCCGGAGGCCAAGAACAGCACGGGGCCCAGTGACCAGGACGTTGTCACGCTCCAGAGCGACGGCGGCATCGAGGTCGCCGCCGGACACAACTACGGAGACAGCGGCCACGAGGACGAGGTGATGGCCTGGTGACCGTGATCGTCCTCACCAACTGTCCTGCGGGACTACGAGGTTTCCTCACCCGCTGGCTCCTGGAGATCTCCGCAGGAGTGTTCATCGGCAACCCCTCAGCTAGGATCCGCGACGCCCTCTGGGAGGAAGTGCAGCAGTACGCAGACCAAGGCCGCGCCCTGCTCGCCCACACGACCAACAACGAGCAAGGCTTCACCTTCCGGACCCACGACCACGGCTGGCATCCAGTCGACCACGAGGGCCTGACCCTGATCCGCCGCCCGAACGCCAACCCGGTACCGACGACTACCGATCCGAAACCGGGCTGGAGCAAGGCTGCCAAGCGACGACGCTTCGGAAGAAGCTGAATGACCTCTTAGTCATTTTTGCGCGACTTGTCTGAATCGATGAAAGTGCTCCAGAACGGTGTGCACCCACGCTAAAGACGCAGGTCACGCAGTCTGCTCCCCGCACCCGCGGGGATGGTCCCGGGCTGGTGCCGATCTGGACGCGGCCGATCAACTGCTCCCCGCACCCGCGGGGATGGTCCCTCGGCAACCGGCTCGGCGCCCTGCAGGGCCAGCTGCTCCCCGCACCCGCGGGGATGGTCCCGACGCCACCGCAGGGACGATCCGGAAGATCAACTGCTCCCCGCACCCGCGGGGATGGTCCCTGCGGGCCGACAACGCCAAGCTCCTCAACCGGCTGCTCCCCGCACCCGCGGGGATGGTCCCTGCACGCGCCGCCACATCCCGGGCAGGCACTCCTGCTCCCCGCACCCGCGGGGATGGTCCCCCGAGCATCGGCAGAATGATCGAACCGAGCTGCTGCTCCCCGCACCCGCGGGGATGGTCCCGTCAGCTCACGGTCGGCGTCGGCCATCTCGGTCTGCTCCCCGCACCCGCGGGGATGGTCCCAGCGGTCGGCCATGAGCAGGTATCCGTGTGCACTGCTCCCCGCACCCGCGGGGATGGTCCCGCGGCCTCCAAGGGCTACGTCGACACGGTGGCCTGCTCCCCGCACCCGCGGGGATGGTCCACTCCACCGTCAGTCGGCAGGTGCCGGCGTCCTCCTGCTCCCCGCACCCGCGGGGATGGTCCTGGTGAGGGCGCAGTCTGGCCCGCCGTCCGCCCTGCTCCCCGCACCCGCGGGGATGGTCCCTGGGCATGGGCGGGACTCGGGCTCGGGGGCGCCTGCTCCCCGCACCCGCGGGGATGGTCCCAGGACGGAGTGGTAGAGCGCGGTGTCGTGGAGCTGCTCCCCGCACCCGCGGGGATGGTCCCGCCCCGCGCTTCCTCGGCAAGCGCCTCGGGTGCTGCTCCCCGCACCCGCGGGGATGGTCCCGCCCCGCGCTTCCTCGGCAAGCGCCTCGGGTGCTGCTCCCCGCACCCGCGGGGATGGTCCCGCGACGACGACCTTGCCGGGGCGGAGTTCGGACTGCTCCCCGCACCCGCGGGGATGGTCCCTGCCCACCCGAGATCGAAGATCATCGCAGCTGCTGCTCCCCGCACCCGCGGGGATGGTCCCCCGTCGCTCCATCTCGGTGAGCAGCTCCTGCAGCTGCTCCCCGCACCCGCGGGGATGGTCCCACTTCGGCCTTGGTCGCTTCGCCACGGCCGGTCTGCTCCCCGCACCCGCGGGGATGGTCCCTGGCCGCCGCACTCTGCCATGGCCACCGCAATCTGCTCCCCGCACCCGCGGGGATGGTCCCTGACGCCGCCGGGTGCGAGCCACTGCGTCTCCCTGCTCCCCGCACCCGCGGGGATGGTCCCAGTGGGAAGCTGAACGACCCAAGGAGGCAGACCTGCTCCCCGCACCCGCGGGGATGGTCCCGAACGACCACGTGCGGGGCTGGGTGGCCGGGACTGCTCCCCGCACCCGCGGGGATGGTCCCCTGTCCGCGGGTGACAAGGCCGAGGACGGCGACTGCTCCCCGCACCCGCGGGGATGGTCCCAGGGCCTACCGGCTGCTGAAGAACGAGGGCCTCTGCTCCCCGCACCCGCGGGGATGGTCCCCTGGAACTCGTACGGCGTCAGGGGCTGAGTGCCTGCTCCCCGCACCCGCGGGGATGGTCCCCGGGTCGTCTTCAACGATAAGCCGATGGACTGCTGCTCCCCGCACCCGCGGGGATGGTCCCTGCGGAGGTTGGTCGGCGCGGGAAGGGTGCCTCTGCTCCCCGCACCCGCGGGGATGGTCCCAGACCGCCGCCAAGGCGAAAGCGGAGGAGATCCTGCTCCCCGCACCCGCGGGGATGGTCCCGGGGCCAATCACACCGGCATAGTCATTCGTTATCTGCTCCCCGCACCCGCGGGGATGGTCCCAACGACTTGACCATCCAAGGTGTCGACAAGGCCTGCTCCCCGCACCCGCGGGGATGGTCCCCCCCGACGGCCTGCCCGAATGACGGCGAGCCCTGCTCCCCGCACCCGCGGGGATGGTCCCCCTCGTGGCACCGCGCCCCGGGTCCACAAGCGCTGCTCCCCGCACCCGCGGGGATGGTCCCACGGCCGGCGTACCCAGCAAGCGCGGCGGCAACTGCTCCCCGCACCCGCGGGGATGGTCCCATCCCGACGCGCCTTCCTGCTCAGGCAACTCGCTGCTCCCCGCACCCGCGGGGATGGTCCCAAGAAGCGCGCCTCGGGGCGCCGGCTGATCGACTGCTCCCCGCACCCGCGGGGATGGTCCCCAGAACATCGGCCGCGACCTGGCCGTCGCCGACTGCTCCCCGCACCCGCGGGGATGGTCCCTCGCTGAGATAGTTCCCGGGGATCGCCACAAGCTGCTCCCCGCACCCGCGGGGATGGTCCCTCGCTGAGATAGTTCCCGGGGATCGCCACAAGCTGCTCCCCGCACCCGCGGGGATGGTCCCATCCAGGACCGGGCGACGGCGCTGCACCACCTCTGCTCCCCGCACCCGCGGGGATGGTCCCTGACCACGGGGCGGGGATGCTGTGATCCCCCTCTGCTCCCCGCACCCGCGGGGATGGTCCCAGCGACGACACTGTCGTCGCGCAGGCCCCCTTCTGCTCCCCGCACCCGCGGGGATGGTCCCCCCCGCCAGGCCGAGGCCGCGGACATCCAAGCTGCTCCCCGCACCCGCGGGGATGGTCCCAGTCTCGGCTACAAGACGGAGCGGCTTCCTGACTGCTCCCCGCACCCGCGGGGATGGTCCCTCGGGGACATCAAGGGCCCGGTCGACGTCGACCTGCTCCCCGCACCCGCGGGGATGGTCCCAACGGCCAGAAGTACAGCGACCAGCTCCCAGGCTGCTCCCCGCACCCGCGGGGATGGTCCCTTTGCCTTGATGACGTGCGTCGGGGTCGCGGTCTGCTCCCCGCACCCGCGGGGATGGTCCCACGAGCAGGCCGGTCACGAGCGCGGTTTCGAGCTGCTCCCCGCACCCGCGGGGATGGTCCCAGCGTCAGCGGAACCTCGAAGCGTGGCTCAAGCTGCTCCCCGCACCCGCGGGGATGGTCCCTTCTGGAAGAACCCGAAGTACAAGCAGGGGAACTGCTCCCCGCACCCGCGGGGATGGTCCCATCCGGCAGGTCATGCGCCGCAACCCGGATGCCTGCTCCCCGCACCCGCGGGGATGGTCCCCCGGGCCTCATCGTCCGCGCCGGAGGTGCGCGCTGCTCCCCGCACCCGCGGGGATGGTCCCCCGGGCCTCATCGTCCGCGCCGGAGGTGCGCGCTGCTCCCCGCACCCGCGGGGATGGTCCCGTTACCAACGGCTGGTAGTACTCCGGCAGTTTCTGCTCCCCGCACCCGCGGGGATGGTCCCTACCGGGCCAAGATCAATGCCGTGCGCCGGGTCTGCTCCCCGCACCCGCGGGGATGGTCCCGATTACGACCCGAACCAGGCAATCCCGGTCCGCTGCTCCCCGCACCCGCGGGGATGGTCCCGGCAAGACGTACCGCGCCGTACCCGCGGCGAACTGCTCCCCGCACCCGCGGGGATGGTCCCCGTACGGTCGCCACGTCGCCGGCCGCCTGCGCCTGCTCCCCGCACCCGCGGGGATGGTCCCTGGGCCAGCAGCGCCACGGACTGGCCGGCGGTCTGCTCCCCGCACCCGCGGGGATGGTCCCGGCCGTCCCCAGCCGCGCAAGAGGCGCGGCAACTGCTCCCCGCACCCGCGGGGATGGTCCCGAGCGACTGCGCCGGTTGGCCGGCGAGACACCCTGCTCCCCGCACCCGCGGGGATGGTCCCGCCGCGCCCGACTCCGAGGAGCCGGGCGCGGGCTGCTCCCCGCACCCGCGGGGATGGTCCCGGGAATTAACCCGTTCGAGTGAGCGTCAGATACTGCTCCCCGCACCCGCGGGGATGGTCCCTGCAGGTTCCGCTGGGTCATGTTGGCGTATGTCTGCTCCCCGCACCCGCGGGGATGGTCCCGACGAGTTGCCCCTGAGCGAGATCACGGGGGACTGCTCCCCGCACCCGCGGGGATGGTCCCTTCGACACGGGTCGGGCTCAGCACGGCATCACCTGCTCCCCGCACCCGCGGGGATGGTCCCCGGCACGTGCGGATGGTCGGCGAGGTCCCGGCCTGCTCCCCGCACCCGCGGGGATGGTCCCCGTGCGGATGTCGTCCAAGGACGCGTCGGGCGCTGCTCCCCGCACCCGCGGGGATGGTCCCGTCAACCCGGAATTGCGGTACGACGACTTTCACTGCTCCCCGCACCCGCGGGGATGGTCCCCGGCACCCGCTGCCCGAGGCCGGCATGTCCGTCTGCTCCCCGCACCCGCGGGGATGGTCCCCAGCGGGCGGAGTTCGTGACGTTGGTGTGGTGCTGCTCCCCGCACCCGCGGGGATGGTCCCACGCCCAAAGCATCATCAACGGCTTCGGCGGCCTGCTCCCCGCACCCGCAGGGATGGTCCCGAGCGCGAGGACGGACTCGACGACCTCGACCTCTGCTCCCCGCACCCGCGGGGATGGTCCCAGGCCGGCCTGGCAGGCGAGCCACACGGCGTGCTGCTCCCCGCACCCGCAGGGATGGTCCCGGCACCTACGAGGTGCGGCTGCAGTTCTCCGACTGCTCCCCGTACCCGCGGGGATGGTCCCAGCGCATGGGCCGTGTACATCGACGGCGCCCTCTGCTCCCCGCACCCGCGGGGATGGTCCCGGACTGGCGTCAGCGGCGCCAGGAGCGGGCCACTGCTCCCCGGACGCGCGGGGATCTTCCCGCGCGGCTGCAGCCGTCGAGCTTCCCGAACCTGTGGGGATGCTTGAGCAACTATGACTATGCGCGGGGCGAATCGCTGACGCCGTAACCTGATCATGCGGCGCGGGGCCGACTGCCTGGAGGGCATGGTGGGCCTGCGTCAACTGATCACGGACGCCTGGAGCTGGCTGGACTACAAGCCGGTCCTGGCGGACCCGCGTCGGCCGGGACGCAACGCCTGGTCCGAGCTGACCTCGTCGTGGGTTCCAGACGAGGACCTGCGAAGGCTCTCCGCGTACCGGCTGCTGGCCGCCTACGACTCTAACCAGGCTGGTCAGGTCGCGGCGATCACCGGTGACGACGTGGCCGGCGAGGAGCGGCGAGAGCTTGGCGATGCCAGCAAGCTCGTCGACACCGCGCTTGGCTATCTGCTCGGCGCGGAACAGACCATCACTGT
Source organism: Streptomyces sp. NBC_00390 (assembly GCF_036057275.1). NCBI lineage: Bacteria > Bacillati > Actinomycetota > Actinomycetes > Kitasatosporales > Streptomycetaceae > Streptomyces > Streptomyces sp. NBC_00390. The sequence goes on from NZ_CP107945.1 coordinate 7,649,772, forward strand.
GCCGGGCGCGGAACACGCTGACGGCGAGCCCACGCCGGACCAGACCATGGCGGCTGCCGTACAGGAGCGGCTGCGGGCATGGGCGGAGAAGGAACTGCTGCCGCTGCGCCTCCAGCAGGCCGAGCGTACCGCCATCCTTCTCGGCGACTCCGTCTACACCCTGGCGTGGGAGCCTGCCAAGGGCCGTGTGCTTCTGCGCACTTGGGATCCGGGACTGTACTTCGCGGAGTGGCCAGACGACAGCGAGCAGGACAGCGCCGAGTTCCCGCCCCGGGTGCATTTGGCCTGGGAGATCCCCGAGGACGAGCGGCGCGGAACCAAGGCCCGGCTGCGGCGGATCACGTACGAGTTGGCGCCGATCGGCCCGGCGACGCGGGGTGGCACAACGAAGGATGGCAGGCCAATCCGGGAGGCGATCCGTGTCGAGGGCGGAACCGCCGTGCTCACCCGCGGTGACTCACTGCACGCCGACAGCGGCGTGATCACCCGCACCTACCCGTGGTCGGCAGGCAGGCCGTCGGCGTACACCTGCTACCTCACCGATGCCGAATGGGAACTGGACGACCTAAAGCACTCCGACCTCCTGTACGACCTGCCGCTGCACAAGGCGACGTTCCGCACCCGCTCGGATGGCGAGGTCCTGGACAGGCTCGACCTGCGAGTGGACTTCATCCCGCTGATCCACATCACCAACAACATCCCGCACAGCGGCGACCACTGGGGCAAACCCACTCTCGCTGCTGTCCTCCAAGCTCTCGACGAGTTGTCCGCCACCGACACCGACTCTTCCGCAGCCAGCGCCACAACCGGCTCACCGATCGTCGGCCTCGCCGGGGCACGCCTGCCCATCGACCGGACCACCGGCCAGCCCCTCCCGGTGAAGGTGAAGGCCGGAACCGTGTGGCAGCTCAACGACGGCGGTCGCATGGATGTCCTCGACACCTCCGCCCAGCTCGCCGAACTCCGCTCCCGCATCGACCACCTACTCGACCGCCTCGCAGCCAACAGTCGCATCACTGCTGCCGGCCTCGGCACTCTCGACCCCACCGCCCTGCCCTCCGGCTACGCCCTCGACCTTGCACTGGGCCCCCTCGACACCCTCGTCGCCTCCATGAGGCTGGCCCGCGACCACAAGTACGCGGTCCTGCTGCGCATGGTGCAGCGCCTTCATCAGGCAGGGCAGGCCGAAGGGTGGCCCGCAGGCGAGTCGCTGCCTGCCCGACTGGTTTGGGGACCGCACACACCCACTGACCGGGCTGCTGTCCTCGACGAGGTGGTCAAGGCTGTGTCCGCCGGAGTCATGTCGATGGAGACCGGCGTACGGATGCTCCAGGACGCCGGATACCCAATCGAAGACGCGCTGAAAGAGATTCATCTCATCGAGGCGAGGGCCTTCGAAGCCGCTACCCGCCTCGCCGACGCCACCGGCGACAACGCTGCCGTCCGTGCTTACCTGGGACTCCCTGATGCAGATCCCGAACTCCACGGAAGCGCCCCTGATCCCCGCTGACGCAGGTGACGACTAACCCGGAACAGGAATATCGGGTGCACCATGTGAGCCGTGACCGACGACGAAGACCCCGGTCACGACCCCGCTGATTCGTCTAACCGGGACGGCTCCGCCGAGGCTCCACAACCAGCATCAGGCCCGCACGCCGGCAAGCCGAGCAGCGCATCTAGGGCCTGATTCAGTTTCCTTGCACCAGGGCAGGAGCCGACGGCAGCAACACTTGCGCCCCAGCCCGGTACGACCACACGGTGGAGTGGGGCAACAGCTCCGTCCGCGCTGTGCGTTAGTTGCGCAACAGAGCGACGCTCCGGGCCTGGAGCAGGCAGCCTGCCGGGATGGAGAAGTTGATCGAGCTGGCGGCCCAGCTCCTGTCCGGGGCGGTCATCGCGGTCTTGGCGTCTTGGTTGACCACACGGTCGCGCAACCGCGCGGATCGCCAGGCCGAGACCGCCGCGCTACAGGTCCAGGCAGACGCGATGACTGTGGCCATCATGGAACTGCAGGGGGCGGCGTCCGCCAACCGGCTTCTGTGGGAAGGAGCAGCGGAGCGCGGCCGGACCTTTCTGCTGACCGTGCTCGCCTTTGCGGGCGGTGCCGCGCGGACGCGGGTGGCGGGCGGCACGGATGTGCTGAGTAGCCTGGCGGGCTTCGGACGGGTAGCGGAGGTCCTGAGCCGGGAACGGCGTGCCACCAAGGAGACCGCGGTCACCGTGCGTGAACCGCTCAACCGGGTGGCCGCAGCAGCGGCTCCGCTGATGCGGTGTCCGGCGCCGCGGCTGTCGTTGCAGCTACCGAGCAACTGCTGAACGCGGCTGGGGACATCGAGAACGCCGCCCGCCTCGAAACTGCCCTGGAGGCGTTCGGGCAGGCCGTGCGCGAGGCTACCGAGCCCCGGCCATCCTGGCGGGCACGGCGACGCGCAGCGCGACGCCAGGTGCCGTAACCGGGGCGCCGCAGCGTCGACCCGCGATCGCGGCACCCAAGGACACAGCAACAGGGGAGCCCGACCTTTGGTCACTTATGACCTCGGACGCCTGCGAACCCGCCTGACTCGCCGAAGGGCTCGTTAGTGGCCATCATCGGCACTTTGTGCAACGCCGGGCTGACCGAGGTCGCCGCCAAGCCGACGGGGCTCGGCTCCCGCGGCGGCAGGCCGCCACGTTTCGACGCGTCGATTACCGCGAGCGCCACGCGGTCGAGTGCGGGATCAACCGCCTCCGGCGTCACCTGCAAGCCACCGAGGGCAGCACCTCAGCAGGGCCGCAGGGGCCAGCGGTCTGGTGGGTACTCGCGGATGGGCGGAACGAGATGGACCGGCGCGACGTGGAATCCGTCAACGTTCTCCGACTTGTCGTCTCCTAATGCGGGAGCACCCGGTCGCAGCCCTACCGTGGCGCAGATTGGGGGAAGTCGATGTCGACGTACTCCGTGTACGACTGCCGGATGGCCTGAGGCTCTCCGACGTCGTACCACGCAGCCTCCACGCGCATGTGGTAGACGTAGGATGCAGGGGAAACCAGTTTGACCACAAAGGCCATTGTTTCTCCCTTCTCGAAGTTGAGCGGTTTGATTTGGTCACTAAACGACCTTCCCCGGATGTCGAAACTCGATCCTTCCGGGGAGAGTTCAACTCTGTGCTGATAGACCGCGACTGGCGCGGCCGTCCTTGTTCGGTGGATCGTCCGGCTGGGCGAGGACGACTCCACACACAGACGCAGAGATACGAGGATGGCCTGACGGTTGCCCGCGTTGGACAGCGTGAACCGCATCTCCCGTGCGGTGCTCCACTCGGCAAGATCGCTGATGTGCAGTGCGGCGATCTCCAGCCGCCCGACGTCCTCCGAGCTTTTCCTCCGCGATTCGAAGTAGGGCCGTAGGAGAGCGACGATCGCGCCCAGGAGGCCGATGACGGCGACGACCGCCGCGAAGACGCCAGCCTCGGCGGTGAAGAATTCGACGATCGAGTTCACTCCGGGACTCGATTCTCCAAGTTGCGCATCACGTCCTAGCTGCCTCCGTTCCTGCGGAACAGCCGCGTGATCCCCTGTGTCAAACTGCTGGTGGACTTCCTACCCGGAAGGTCCGGGCGGCCGGGCCTCGTTCCGTCCGGTTCAGGCGCGCCGTGAAGAATTTCCTGATGATTGCGCACCCCTTCCCGCCATTCCAGGTACTCGTGGCCGCTTACTTCCTGCATGAACTTCTTTGTCACGTCGACGACGACCCCGGATTCGGGTCCCGTGTCCACCAGAGTCAGCACGTGGTCCTCCCAGATGACGTCTCCCATGTGCACTGCATGGACCCACTGCCCCCACCCGTGCGTGATGATTTCGATGGCGGCATCGAATTCTTCCGCCTCGGACTTCGAGAGTTGGGACCTGTACTGTTTTCGCAGACCCGTGACAACCTCCCGATAGAACTCCTCGGCTTCGTCCCGCCGCAAGTTCGGCGTCAGAGGTAGGCGGTAGTAGATGGCTCCCCGTTCCTTCCAGTAGAGCAGGCCGGGAGTTTCCAAGCGGGCATCCGTACTGCAGAATAGGCACCGCGCGCGGTTCAGTGAGTCCCTGAAGAAGACGATTCCGCCATTCTCGGAGATGCTGGGACTGTCCTGGTCGAGCACCAAGGGACTCCGCGAAGCGAAGAGCATGGCGCAGTTCGCGCATGGCCCGGACCCCACTGGCCATCGCTCCCTTGAGTCGGCGGGCATGAGGCCGAGGTCCACTGCCTCTAGGGCGGATGCGATGTCCTCCACCACCTGGCCTCCGCTACCCAGTTCTCCTTCCCTCAGCTCCGCCGCGAAGTCACGCAGTTCATCCACATAACGTTCGAGGCTCTCGGGAGTATCGAAGTGGAATGAGGGCATCATCAGCCTGGGCAGGTCCTCCCACTTTTCTCTGGATCCGAGGGTGAAGGCAACCATGGGCAGCCGCGTCGACGGGCCGTCCAAAAGCAGGAAGAATAAATTGCACAGGGATTCGCCGATAATCGAGCGGAGGTGTTCCCTGTCAGCGCAGGTCTCGAGCGAAGCCCGGAGGTCCGTTCTCAGCCGGTCGACTCTCTCCTCGTTGCCGGGCAGGACAGCTAATGACGCTCCGAGCGCGGCGCGCGCCGTGCGGACGTGGAGTGCGAGCGACTCGCCCTCCCTGTCGGACATCAAGCTCGTGTACGTGCTGAGAGCGGACGCGACGAACTGTTGGTCGACCGCGCCACGCGCGTCGCGTAGGCGCAGGTTCTCACCGATCGTGAACATGAAGAGGGAGACAGCGATGTGCCCCAGTAGCTCCCCGTCCCCTTCGAGGGGGGCGCGGCGCGCGCGGTAGTCCGCTTCTGCGAGGAGACTCGGATGAAACCCGGCGCGGCAACGCTGGACGGCGGCGAACCATGCTTCATCCGTTTGCGCGTTGAGCACTTCCTGCAGTAGGGAGATGTTGTCGTGGCGCGCACGGCGTACATAGGTGCGTGCAGTGCCAGGTGTACCCAAGGCCGCCTCCCCCACCCCGGCGCGACCGGCGTTGGCGCGCCCTTCAGTATGATCCGCACCATAACTGATCGTTTGAGGATGAGATGCAGATTCTCCTCAAATAGATGACGGCGCAGGGCCGGTTCGGGAAGGCTCTGGTGGCGTTCAGCGTCTATCCCGTAGCCAGTGCGAGCTGCCACATCGGGTGATCTTCGGAGTGATTCCGCGCCCGCGGAGCGGGCCCCTTATCCGTCTCGGCTGACGGAAACAACCCGATCAGAGAACGGCCCGGTTGGACTGGTCGCTACACTGATCACCGGTGCGGGGGCGCTGGAGACCACTGGATGGTTCACGCATGACGCGCCGATTGCTTGCTTCTCCGCTTGTGCCGGTTGGGTACCGCCGCGATGGTCGGCCGATTCTCCCGATTCTCGGTGCCTCGCTCGAGGACGATTCCAACACGCAGGGCGACGATGCTGTGCCGCCAGCCGGTGGTGCCGTATCGCAGGGAGACCTGACGCGGCTGCTGGCCCGGGAGAAGACTCAGGGCGGCCGAGCAGCCGTGAAGAAGCTCCTGGGCGATCTGGGCTTCGACAACTCTGAGGCGCTGTCGGAGTTCATCACCACGAAGCGTGAAGCGGATCAGGCTGCACTGTCCGAGGCCGAGCGCCGCGAGCAGGCCGCTGCGGCAAAGGAGCAGCAGGCAGAGCAGCGTCTCGCCGAAGCCGTCGCGCGAGAACGCGCCGCCGTACGCCGCGCCGCGCTCGCCGGGCTCGGCGCGAGCGGCGAGGACCTGGCCGACGCTGCGGTCCTCCTTGATCGAGCACTTGCCTACCAGCCCGACGCTGACGAGGGGGCAGTGACGGCGGCCGCCGAGCAGCTGAAGGAGCGCCGCCCCCAGTTGTTCTGTCAGGCGCAGGAAACTGCGCCGCCCGCGCCGGGAGGCTCGCCCGCCGGCGGCCCGCCCGCACGGGGCAGCCAGCCGTCGAAGCCAGGCTCTGCCGGACTCGACATGGCCAGGCAGCGCGGCTACATCACCACCTGACCAAAGACTTCACTCCCACCGGCGGGACAAGGCCGGACCTGGGGACCACGCCCCTCCCAACTCCGTGGACGGCGACACCGATTGGTGAGCGCGCGGATACCGCCATCGCGTCCCTGGGAGGGGCTTTCCCATGCTTCAGCCGATCACGACGCAGCTCAACGTCACGGCGAACATCGAGTGGCTCGGCGGCCGACACGGCACCGACGACACCGACACCATCACCCTCGACATCGCCAAGTTCACCACCGGTATTCACTACACGCCGTCGACGGACTCGCGGCAGCCATACAGCCTGTTCAAGTCCGGTGTACCGGTCGGGAAGATCACCGCAAGCGGTCTGTACGGGCCGTTCGACAAGGCCGCGACCGACGGCCGCCAGGTACTCGCCGGCTTCGTCATGGCCGAGACCCTGTTCGCGCCGACTGCGACGAAGATTCCCGCCGCGCTGCTGTGGCACGGCATCGTCCGCGTGGCGAAGGTCCCGGGCGGATTCAATCCGGCAGACGTGACGACCACCAACGCCCAGATCCGGTACGTGTAAGGAGCCGCTGAACCATGTCCCTTCAGGATCTGATCAAGGACGTCACCACTCGTGACCTGACGGTGTTCGCCCGAGCGGTGCCGACGCCGGCAGAGTGGACGCTCACCACGGGGGAGGGAGCCGTCTTCCCCGACCTCAAGCTTCAGAGCACCCTGTGGGAGATCACGGACTCCGGCCGCTACGTGAACGCGGCGAAGTTCCGGGCGTACGACGCCTCGGCTCCGCTGGCGACCCGAGAGGTGTGGGAGACCACGCGCAAGGGCGGTCTGCCCGTCATCTCGCAGAAGCTCACTGTGAGCGAGCAGGAGATCATCCTCGACGAGATGCAGCGCGGCGCTGACGCCGAGCGCCTGGTGAAGAACCTCTACAACGACACCGAGCGGCACGTCGAGGCGACCAAGGGTCGCATCGAACTGGCCGCGGCCGATGTTCTGCTCGACGGCAAGCTCACCGTCAACGAGAACAACTTCATCACCGAAGTCGACTTCGGCGTGCCGGCCGAGAACATGCCGACCGCGCCAAAGCTGTGGTCTGACCCGACGGCGGACGCAATTCGTGACGAGTTGGGGTGGCTCCAGTACCTGGAGGACATCGGCTCGCCGAGTCCAGAGTTCGCTCTCACCTCCCGCCGTGTCGTGAACACGTGGGCCGCGAACAGCACCTACCGTGCTGCCTTCTACAAGTCGGTGAACCCGTCCACCACGCCGACCGCCTCGCTCACCCCCGACCAGGTCAACTCGGTGCGCATTGAGTACGGGCTGCCGCCGGTGCGCATCTACAAGGGGCAGGTGCGCGTCGACGGCGTGTGGACCAAGCCGATTCCGGACGACCGCTACATCTACATACCGCCGCAGCGCAAGCAGTGGGCCAACGTGCAGTGGGGTCTGAACGCCGACTCGATTGTCCTGTCGTCCGGCAAGAACCCGGAGATCGAGCGGGAGGAAGCCCCGGGCATCGTCGTCACCCGCGACGTTGACGCTGACCCGATCCGTATCTGGACCAAGGTCAATGCTTCCGCGATGCCCGTCATGCATGACCCGCGGGCCCACCTCGTGGCGAAGGTGCTGTGATGGCCCGCCGACTGCGCACCGCGGTGCACCTCATCCACCCGACTACGCACGAGCCGGTGATCCTCCAGCCAGGCGACCAGCCGGTCGACGCGGTCGCTGAACTGATCACTCATCCCGACGCGTGGGAGGTGGATGCTCCGACCATGGGCGACCCGGACCTGGGGGATGAGGATCCGGAGACGGTGACGCTGGATGATCCCCGGCTCGTCGACGGGCAGCCGGACATCGTGACAGTCGAGGACACTGCCCCGGAGCCGGAGCCGGAGCCGGAGCCGGAGCCGGAGCCGGAGCCGGAGCCGGAGCCGGAGCCGGAGCCGCCGGCCGCCCGGCCGCGCCGACGGAAGCCACCGGCCGCCGAGTGACCCCCGACCACTGGCCCCCGCCGGGCCGGTGGTCTTCCCTCTCCGCTGGAGAACACCGTGAACACCGCTGTCCTCGCGTGGCTGCTCGCCCAGCTCGGCCCGAACACCGAACAGACCGACCTCGCCACCCGCTACGCGCGCCTCGGCAGCGCCCGCAAGGTCGCCCATGAGGTCCTGTCCGAGCGCCGGGCCCGCCTGCTGGCCGATCCGCTGCGCATGACGGTCGACGGAGTGGTCACGATCGACCAGAGCAACAACCTCGCCGGGCTGGAGCGCCAGATTGCTGCTCTCGTCGACGTGCCCGCGCCGGATGATGCGGCAGCTGGTGAACCCGGGGTCGACCTGGTGACTGCCCCAATCATCCCGGCCCGTCGGAGCCGGTAGCGGTGGCCTACGACTGGCCGCCGCTGACCCCTGGCGACGCGGACGCGATCGCCCTTCGGGTCGCGGCGGTACTCGAGGAAGCGTGGCAGCGGCTCGCCGCAAAGCAGAAGCGCGTGCTCGACATGATGGAGCGGCAGCCGCGAGGCCGACACGCCGTGATCACTTTGGAGGAGTTCAAGAGGGCGATCGAAGCGTTCCGCCGCGAAGTCGACTCAGAGGCCCAGGCGTTCGTACGTCGCCAACTGCCGCACCTGTACGAGCAGGGCGCCCAATTCGCCGCCCGCAGCATGGGCTTGCAGTTCACCTGGACGACGTTCCACCGCGACGCACTGCTTTCGCTGGCCACCGACTCTTACGCCGACTTCCTGCGGCGCTCCGAGGAGGCCGAGCGCATGGCGAGCAAGTTCTACCGTGCCGCCCGCGCGGCTGCGCGCCGCGAGGTGCCGCTACTCGCGGCTGGCAATATGACCGCCAAGCATGCCGCGAAAAACCTGGCCGACAGGCTGGCAGCCGAGTACAAGCTGACCCATGTCGTGTACCGGAACGGTGCCCGTGTGCCAGTGCGCGCCTGGGCCGAAGCTGCGACTCTCGCCAAGTCGGCCGTCGCGTACAACGCGGGAACGCTCAACCGCACCCGGGAGGCCGGCGTCACTCACGTCGAGGTCTTCGACGGCTTCGACTGCGGCTGGACCAGTCACCAGGATCCCGACAAGGCGAACCGGACGCTGCGCAGGGTCGATGAGGCGGCCGAGTGGCCGATCTCCCATCCACGGTGCCGCCGCGCCTTCGGACCGCGGCCCGACAGAGTTGGGTTGTGATCAGAAGCCCAGCGCGTCGTCCCGGGAGGCTGAGCCGAATTCGGTAGGGCGGTGCTCAATTCGGAGCAATGTGCGGCTAAAAGGGGGTGAACTTGCTGGTCTGAGCTCTGTGGCCTGTGGCAAGCGCGATTCCAAGCCCCGATCGCTGACGCGGCCTCGGCCCTACTGTGGTGCGGGATTCGCTCTCTGCCTTGCTCGTTGAGCTCCGGTCACCGCCATGTTACAGAGGCGGGAAGACCGCTTAGCCTGTCCAATGCCTTTCCGAAAGCATCCTTGCTAGTGTCCGAGTCCTCAATATCGCTTGGAATCACTACGTCGCGCAGTGTCTGCCAGGTTGCCGCATAATATGCGCACACCTGCCGGACTGCCGCCTCCTGCATCCAGGTTTCACCGGCTATATCAGCCTCTTTTGCGCCGTCGAGGCAATGTGTGCAGCATTTGGTGGGAGAATTTTCCTCCGCCAGTAGGCCGCCCAGCAGCGTGAGGCGAGCATCCAGCCCGTCAATTCGTGTCCTCGCTTTCCCGGCGTCGCCCCATTCTTCGTCGTCGTCCAGGATGTCATTAAATTCGGGCACTCCGGGGGGAAGTTCCGCTACCAGTGAGGGGTCGGCGATCGCTTGGACCGTTTGCAACAGTCTCTCCCGATCGGGCCAGTTCCGAGCCTGACCGTCTGCGACACGCCTTATGCACTCCCATATACATTTTTCATCCTCAAACCATTTAATTGCGTCGTGGACCTCCACTAGGTTCAGTGAATTGCGGCGATGCCAGGTCAGCTCCATCAAGGCGGAGATGCGCGTCAATAGCTGACTGTTGCTGATGGCCATCTCGACATGTATGGGCCTTGGATCATCGAACCGCCTTCGATTGGGCGTGGACTGTGGATAAGCCGCACGCTCGAATCGCGCCAGGTAAGGAACCTGATCTTCCGCCCTAAGTTGAGTGAGGTCGGGATCCTCGCTGAGCAACCAGGACCGCTCGAGCGTAACGGAGCCGCTCTCGGCGCCCCGCACTGCATTCTCCAACTCGCCGTAGGCCAAGCGGGCAAGTTTGTCACTGTCGATATCGGGGGCTTCCATCGCGACGGCGTACACGCAGGCTGCGTTGTAATGATCTTGCCAATGTTCGTGTCGCTCGCGTATAAATGGAGTCCGGGCTCTTTTTATGCGTTTCTCCAGGTCTGCAGGCGCCCACTCCATCGTGCTCGCTGGCCATTTCACGTAAGCGTGGTATCCACCCCTGAGCCAATCGCGAGCGCCTACTACCTTAGGCAGTAGGAATGTCGATCCACCAGGTGGACGCCATTTGGAGATAGAGCTAGAAATGCTCGCCAACTTTACGGACTTTGCCAGCTTTAGCGGGGCCCAGACATCCCGATTGACCCGGAGTGCGGATCGCGTAATGATATTCTTCTCCGCTCGAATTCCGGGGTAGAAGCTGGCGATGGTGTAGTCCTGGGAAAGTCGTCGTATTTCCTGCTGGCAGGCCAGCTGGAATATCAATCCGACAAATTTCTCGTTCTTTTCCTTCAATTGTTCCGCGATCCACTCCTTGGCGGATTTTTCATAGTCGGATTGCTGACTATCGAAAATGATCTCAACGGCTGACGGCCAGTACCGCTCTGCGATGATCGGCGTAAGTGCCTCTCGGATTTGATCGCGGACATTCGCTCGGCGGTTGTGAGTTTCCTCATCGGGTTCATGGCACCACTGACGAGTAGTCCTCTCCGGGGTGCCGAGGACGACGGCGTACCTGTGGCGAGCCTGTAGTATCCCGGGCCGTTGCCGCCAATGCCACAGGTATGTGAATCGTCGCAGTGCCCATGGGGCGACCCAGAGTCGTGTGTCTTCCTCGTCGGTGTTCAGCCTGCCGAGAGTCAGTGCTCCGTGGTAGGTTTCCAAGGCGTCGAGATACAGCCCCAACTTTTCCTGGACCACAGCTATTTGGGTCCGCAGGTACAAGTTCGTTGGGTCCCATCGAACCGCTTTGTAGAACTGGTGCAGAGCCTCATCGAACTTTCGCTCCCTGCTTAGCTTCCTGCCTTTCTGGTAGGCGGCGAAAAGCTCCGGGGGCAAAGTCCGTCCCTGCCAGGCTTGCCACGGCGGTCTCTTGCACGCTCGAGTAACCGGCAGAATCGTAGCCATCACCCAACACCCCGCCTCGTGCACGGCCTCCTCCCACGTCGACTCCCACACCGTGTGGGCGCGGCTGCCGCGGGTGGTGAATGCGGTGACGGTCACTGTCACACCGCAGCTGCGATTCTGATCGTGCGGGTTTCCCTGCAACACGCCGCTGACACGGTAGGCGACTCTGGGCCGCAGTCGGCTGAACAGGTTCAGCAGGCTTGTCCCGAGCTTTCCAGACTCAAGGTTCACATCTCCGAGCAGGTCCAGGAAGTTCTCCGCGGGCAATTCGGCAGGAAGTGCTGTAGGTGGGTACAAGTCGGTCTCCGACAAGTGCTTCCGGAACCGAGCAGTCAGGTCCTCAATCCGCGGCTTCGATGCCCCCTCTGGCGTCGCGTCGATGAGCCGTTGCACATCCACAGGCCCCGGCTGGTAGCCGTTGCTGGCCAGCAGCGCCCGCCGCAGCGCCCAGAAGGAGGCAATCAGCAGAGCCAGACACGCAAGCCGGATGCCCAATGGTGCGCCAGTGTCTTTGAACGTCACCACCTGAGCAACGCCGTTGAATACCTGCGCCACGGAGTTCCAGAATCCCTGAACCCATCCTGGCCAGTCCGTATCCGCAGTCCATCGAGGGGAACCCCGGCCCTTATAGGTGGCGCCAATCAACCGCAGCACCGCGAGCAGGAACAGGCCGAGCAGGAAGGACAATCCGTGCCAGCGGCCGGGTCTGCGCAGTGGCAGCGCAGAATCATCGGCTGCCGGGGGCTGTCCCCGATGGGAGGTCATGTCAGCCTCCAGGCTCCGTAGCGCCTTATCCCCCAGTTGCTCGCTTCGCCGCGAGAGGGCAACTCAGTGCTCGTAGCTCGTGACTTCCAAGTTTTCCACACCTCCTCGAGCGGTCAACTCGATCACGATCAGCCCCCATGCTGGCATCAGTACCGGTCGGCGTGAACGGTGTTCGGTCCCCCTTTCGCGGGAGAGCGAGCGTGGCAGGATCGGGCACCATGAGACTTCTCGTGATGGGTGGCACGTGGTTCCTAGGCAGGCACATCGCGGAGAGCGCACTCGCTCGTGGATGGGAGGTGACAACCTTCACCCGCGGCCGCTCCGGTACGGATGTGGCCGGAGTTGACCCTGTCCGTGGGGACCGGATGGTCGTCGATGATGTACAGCGGCTGGCCGAGTACGGCACGTGGGACGCAGTGATCGACACATCGAGTTCCGACCTGGCCCCCAGGGATGTGCTCCTGACCTCGTCGGCGCTTCGCGACCGTGTGGCCCGTTGGGTGCACATCTCTACCGTGTCGGTGTATGCGGGCTGGCCTCACCAGCACCTGACAGACGATTCCGAGCTGCTGGAGTGCCCTGCGGATGCGGACGAGAGCTACGGCTACACGGGAGCGGACGGGAGCCCGACGCAGTACGGCTTCCAGAAGGCGGGCGGCGAGCGGGCCGTGGCCGAGGCTTTGGCAGACCGTGCCGTGTTTCTCCGGCCTGGCGTGATCCTGGGACCGGGGGAGTACGTGGGACGCCTTCCATGGTGGCTGCACCGAGCGGCCAAGGGTGGTCGTTTCCTGGCGCCTTCGCCAGGCGGTCGGCGTATCCAACCCGTGGATGTACGTGATGTTGCGCAGTTCGCGCTCGACCAGGCGGCCGGTGAAGAAGGCGGGAGCTTCAACGTCGCGCACCCGGAGGGCATCACCTTCGAGGACTTCGTCACGGGCTGTCTGGAGGTGACGGGCGGGGCAGGGCGGCCCGTATGGTCCGAACCCGGGGTACTGGTGGAGCACGGAGTGAAGCAGTGGACTGAGCTGCCGCTCTGGCGCACGCACCCTGGCGTCTGGTCCGTGGACGCTACTCGCGCTGTGGCCGCCGGTCTGCGCTGCCGGCCGCTACTTGAGACGATTCGTGACACATGGGCCTGGCTGGAGAACGACGGGCGTCCCGTGGACCACCCGCGGTGGGCAGAGCACGGGATCGCCCCGGAGAAGGAAGCGAAGATCCTCGCTTCGCTCTGATCAGGCCTCGAGCGCGAGGGGCCCGTACGGAGCCCCGAGCTGGCTCTGTTGCGCCCCGCGGGTGAACTCCTCGAGGCGCTCACCGAGCTCCGCCGCCAGGGCACTGCCGTGCAGCTGCGGCCGGGCGAGATGCTTGCGCAGAGCCGCCGCACGGGAAACGAGTCCGGTCACTCGGTGGTCGCCCGACACGGAGAATACGGTCTGCAGCGCGTCGGCCACTCCGTCGAGGTCATTTGAGAGCAGCCGGGCCATCGCGAGGTCGGCTGCTGCCTTCCCGAGTACGGTGGTTGATCGCTGCGGCGCTGGCCGGCTCGTAGCGAGGTCCAGCGCGCGGCGGGCCAATACCTCCGCCTCGAGGCCATCACCGATGAGCAGTGATGTGGAAGCGTTCGACATAGCCAGACGCTCGTGGCTGAACGCGAACTCACCGCCGACGGCGTCATGAAGGTCGTCTGTCGCGCCGGTGTCGATGTCCTCGGCCGCGGTCATCGCACGATGAACGGCGGCGATGTTGCCAAGATGCCCGTAGGCACGGGCCTCGATGGCACGCAGCCGGCGAATCGCGACATCGCCCAGGCCGCCGTACGCGAGCGCCTGCCGGGCGAGCCTGACTGCTTGGGACTGCTCGCCGGAGTAGTAGGCGATGTAGGCCAGGCTCCCGGCGGCGAAGGCCTGCAGCGGCTCGAAGCGTGCCGTCTCGCCGTACAGCGCCGCGGTGCGAGCCAGGCGCTTCGCACCGTCGAGAACGCCGAGGTCAAAGGCCGCCTGCGACAGGAGGGCCGATGCTTGCCCGGCGAGGATCAGCAGCGCCTGTTGCTGGGCGGGCACGGCGGTGCGGTCGCGGCCAGCTTCTGCCTTTTCGCGTAGCAGCTTGGCCTCCTGCCACACGATCTGGGGGGCTCTTCGGCTGTACGCGCGGGCCAGCGCGTACATGTCGTCACGGAGCTGGTCCACGGTCAGGTCGGACAGCGAGGCGGCAGCGGCGCCGCCGGCGTCTTCATGTGCTTCATGTGCGGTCATTGCGATCTCGGCTTCCAGGTCGAGCACGGGTACATCGGGATCCGCCGACTCTTCTGGACGCGCGAAGAGACGCTCGGCCGAGATGTGGAACATGGCCTCGAGCACGCGGCACGCCTCAGCACTGGGCAGGGTCTTGATCTGCCCACTCGTCCAGCGGCGGTACTGCGACTCCCCAAGCGTGAGGTTGCGCGCTTCGGGACCGAGCGACTGCCCGGCCGTCCTGAAGAACTCTGCCTCGAACGACGCCCACGTCAATCTTCGCCGGTCGATCAGGGCCTTCAGCAGCGTCCTCGGGTTGCCCACCATGGCTCCCAGTCCTCGAGCGTCGATCCCGGTCAGAACCTCCGGCGAATCCCTGCCGTTCGAGGGGATACCGCGCACTGCCGACGATGCAACTTCCCCTGCACAGAAGCTACTTGCACGCTACCCGGAGGGCTCTTCCGTCGCTCGGAAGCGGGCCAGAAGCGACCCGCGAGGCTCTGGTGAAGCGACCCGCCGCGGGTGGACTCTGATCGCCTGCAATTGCCGAGCGTGCCGACCTGATCACATTTCGACGTCAGGAGTGAGTCGTGCCGAGAACTGCCGAGCCCTCAACGCTGGGTAGCGACATGCAAGATCTGACTCATCGCATTCGCGCACTTCTCAGTATCGACACGCAGGACGAGTACGTATCCGTGCCACTAGGTGGCGGATTATTCGATGTCATCGTCACCGCCGGCGGGCCCGCCGGTCATGCCGCCGTCGCCCACATGGACCAGGTGCGGCTCGGCATCTGCGGACCGGTCATCGAGGACCCCGAACAGTCGTATCTGCTCTGGCTCGTACCGCCCAGCACCAGCACCGCGTGGCCACTCGACCCGTGCAGCGTCGCGTTCGGTGCACCGTGGGCGCTTCAGCTACCGCGACTCAACCTCAGGAATCCGCCGGGCCCTCATTGGCTGCGCGAGTGTCGCAGTGACCGCTTGGTACCACCCCAGCAACTGCGCCGCCTCATCGATCAGGGGCACCTCGCCGCGCTCCGGGACGCAGCGGTCGGCGCTCCCCTCCATGCCCCCGTGTCTGCTGGTGGTTGACCTGTGCGCCCAGAATCCAAGACCACTCCGACCTGCGCATCGGTGTCCTCCCCGGCGGGCCTTGCCCAGCATCCCCCGAGCTGCGCGTCACGCCGGGGAAGACCCCAGCCCTGTCTCCGCCCATGGGGCTCGGCGGACCGCCGCTCACACACCTGTCTACCTGCCCGAGGCCACGATGACGGATCCACACGCAGAAGCCTCAGTCGTCCCCAGTTCGATCGACGTCGTCGAGGACGTAGCCCTCGCGCTGGAACTGTCTCAGGGACGAGCAACCGGGCCGGCCGCCGACGCGCTCCGCACTCGGCTTCGGTCCTACATCACTGCCTTCGCCACACCAGCGCAGGGCTTCGCTGAGAGTCTCGACGACTCGCGGGCCCGCGACATCGCCTTGAACACGATCCGGCACGCGAAGTCCGTGGCGAGCGATGCCGTCGTGGATCCTGCGGCGAATCTCCGGCTGCTGGCCAAGGCCGCTGAACACACTGCGCGCTACGCCGCTGGCTTCCACCATAGACAGGGTGGGTTATGACCGGCCTGAACGTGCTGCGCCTGGCGGTCTTTCTACTGCTCATCGCCTCGGTCATCACGGCTGCCGAATGGAAGTGAGCAGAGCCCTGGGCTCTCTTCGGGTGCTCGGCCGGGGACGCCTATGGCTGCCGTCGTAGCCGATCCGCAATCTCCGTGCCTTCCGCGGGTCCCGTCCTCCAATGCCCGCGGAAGGCACGGCTCCCACATCCGTTCCCTGAGCAGACCCGGCCGCCGCGGCGGCCCGCACCACTCGGGGAACAGAGAAGACCCACAACTGCCCTCCGCCCGGCCGACACGGCTCCTGAAGGCTTCCCCGAGGAGCCGACAGTGGCCGGGTGGAGGGCCAACCGAGGAGCCACCGTGTACGAGATCCGCCCGCTGACCGAAGACGACTGGCACCCGCTGCTGCGTCTGACCCAAGCCCGCGGGACCTGGTTGCGCGAGCGGGACCTGCGAGCACCCTGCAGCGCGGAGTACCTCCTCGGCTGGCTCGGGAAGGACAACACCGGCCGCTTCCCCATGGCCTTGACCGACAGCGGCGAGATCGTCGCGGCGATGGCGCTGAGCCTCCAGCCCGCGAACCGTGCCTGGGGCGAAGTAACGTCGGTCCTATACGTCGAGGCGGCTTGGTCCGACCCGGCACGTCGCCATGACCGGTCCAGCAAGCTGCTGACGCTTTGGCTTGCCCACTGCGCGGCGACCATCGGCCGCAGGTGGGTGGGCTGTGCCGTTCCTCCTGGTGCGCTCGCCGACCATCTCATGAACATCAGGGTCGGCGGCCAGTACACCTGGAACCGTCTGCGGGCGACCCTCGATCCGCACGGAAACCGCCTCTTCCTGCTGAGGGCAGCGGCCCGGCGCCGACCCGGGTTGGACCACCTCATCTCCGGGGCGTTCCAACCGGAGGCCAAAGAGCACGAGATGGCGGATCCACCAGCCGAATGCGCTGCCGCGCCCGCCACACCGGCCTGAAGTCATCTGGCCGTGCACTTCCGACCCGCAGACCACTGCGCTCTCGCGCCTGCTGACCGCTGGAGGACCGATGCACGAACTGATCGCAGCCCCTTTTCTCAACGCCCACTACGTCTTACGTCCAGGCGATCCCAGAGGGCTGAAGATTCCGGAGCATTGCCACCTCGGACTCCAGCAGGCCGTCGCGGACGCAGCGGTGGTCCCCGACTGGCTGTGCCGTCCCGTGCTCAAGCAGTGGGGGCTCGACCTCACCGATCGGTCGGCCGCGGAGGCGCTGCTCGTCCGTACGCCCTCCTCGTTCGACTACGGGCGGGCCTCGTACGAGCTCAACATGGCGTGCAACTGGGAGTGCCCCCACTGCTACCTCGGCGTGAAGGAAGACGCTGGTCTCCCCTGGGAGGACCGCGACAAGATCCTCCATGTCCTCCGAGACGCGGGTGTTGTCTGGCTCCAGATCACCGGCGGCGAGCCGACCATCGACAAGGGCTTCGCCGCCGCGTACTCCCGCGCGTACGAGCTCGGCATGATGATCGAGGTCCTCACCAACGGCTCCCGGTTGCACAACCCGCTGATCCTGAGTCTCCTCACCGAGCGCCGTCCGTACCGGCTGACGCTCAGCCTGTATGGCGCCACGGAGGAAAGCTACGACAGGCTCACCCAGCGCCGCGGCGCGTGGAAGTCGTTCCGCCGCGGCCTGGACGCCGCGCACGCCGCGCAGTTGCCCATCGAACTCAGCCTTATCGTCACGCGCGACAACGAGCACGAGATCGACGCCATGTACGCGCTCGCCGAGTCCTACGGCGTACGAACCCGCGAGTACAACAACATGACCCCCACCTACTTCGGGACCGGCGAGACGCTGTCCGCCCAGGCCCTGACCCGTCGCAGCAAGCGCGGTGTCTTCACCGGCTGCGACGCCGGCAACACGAGCCTGCACGTGGACCCGCTCGGCATGGCCAGCATCTGCAAGGTCGCCCGGAGCAAGCAGATCCCTCTCCTGGAAGAGGGACTTGCCGGGCTCTCCAAGCTCGGGGGAATCGCCGACCAGGCTCTGCTGCGGCAAGGGGGGTGCACCGGCTGCACGCTCAGCAAAGAGTGCAGCACCTGCATGCCCCTCGCCGAGCGTTACCGCCAGGCGAAGGCTCCCCTGGGGTCCTACTGCCAGCACACCGAGAAGAGGAAGGAGGTGAGTACGCCATGAGCCCCACCGTTGAGATCACCACGAAGGCCGAGGACGACGCGATCGAGGTCGTCGAGGACCTGGACGCGATTTCCAGCACCGACGTCATGCTCGGCTGCGGCAACGACAACCCGTTCTAACGGGCTGCGCTCCACCGGGCTCGGGGGCCTGTCATCCCGACGAGGCCCCCGAGCCCCCTCCTCCCAGTCCGTCTCGTGAAGGGTCCACCCGATGGCCGACGACCCGCTCATCCACCCGTACAAGCTCCTCACCACGCCCGCCGGCGACCAGGTAGAGATTGACATCGAGATGGTCCCCATCGTCGAACTCCTCTGGCAGATGCGGTTCCAGACCACCGCGTGCTGCGAGGACGTCGGAGAAGCAACGCGCGCCGTACGCGACGCGAAGGGCATCACGGCGGGCTACCGCGGCGAGGACTTCATCGCCTACTACAGCGGATGGGCTCTGCTGAAGCTGCCCCTCGCGGACGCTCTACGACTGTTCGACATGCTCGCGTGCGTCCCCTCGCTCGCGCCCCATGTTCAGCGGAGGTGGATGGAACGGAGCTGGCGCATGACCGTTCCCCTGGTCCGCCAGAACGGCGCTGCCGCGCTCGACCATGATGCTCTGCTCCACTTCCCCGCATCGCACATCCCCGCCCTGGTGCAGGCGCTCGACGCCATGAGTGCCAGCCAGACGGTCGTGTAGAGGTCGCTCACGAAGGCGCCGACCCACCTACTCCTCTGCGGGCCGCGGCTCGCAGAGGCGCCCAACTAGCGAACCGCCACTGTCACCGACAGAAGGAGACACCGCCATGAGCACTGCGGTACCTGTACGGGCCAATGCCCGCAGCCTCGTATCGGAAGAGCTGTTCGGCCGGCTCGTGAACCGGATCGTCAAGGACGAGGGGATCGAGCGGCCCCTCGCCGAGAGGATCGTGACCGACGCACTCGCATTCCTCGCCGCCTGCGGCGCTAACCCTGGTGCCCCGCTTGGCCCGAGCGAGCAGGTGGACATCGGATGGCACACCTTCATCCTCTACACCGAGCCCTACGCCGAGTTCTGCCAGCGTGTAGCTGGCCGGTTCATCCACCACTCCCCGGCTGACGAGCCGGGCATGACGTACGAGCCGAAGCGCGACACCCGGCTCCGCGCCGTCGAGGCCATGCGCAGCATCGGCTACGAGCCCGACCACGAACTGTGGGGCCACGCCGCCGACTGCTCGCAGTGCCACTCTGGCTGCTCCGACAGCAACTACGCCGGCAAGTAGCCCCCTGTCATGCGCGTTAGATCCCCTGCGCGCACCGCTCCAGTGAGAGAGAGGAGGTGAACCGGTCAGGACAACCGCTTCGTGGAGCAGCTCGCCGTTCTCAAGTACGGCGGCGGCACCGCCGAGGACGACAACGGCGACATCAGGGTGCCGGACGATCTCCCGGACGAGAGTTCCGAGGAGAAGTAGCCTGCGCGCACGCCAATGGGGCCGGCCCGGACCACAGCCCGGGCCGGCCCCATTGGCTGTCACAGCTGTCCGCGCCGCCAGCGTTCGTGTTCGTCGTCCAGCAGTGCGATGTCGACGTGGCGGTGGCGTACGGACTCCACCCAGGCCGCGACGAGTTCGGCGAACACTTCGACATTGGACGGGCTGACCTGGTCGTCTACTGCGAAGAGGGCCAGCAGCTCGTCTGCAGCCTGTTCACCGCGGTCGCACTCCGGGCAGAGCACCGCTTCGCGGAGGCCGGAGACGTCCTCGCCGCGTGCGTTCGTCCACGAGTGGCTGAAGGTCGCCAAGAGCAGGCAAGGGCCATCACACCGTGTGCAGTTGGGTGGATCGTCGAGTTGGAGAACGATCTCCTCTTGCTCATCGCTCACGCGACGCCCATCCAGACGTCCGGTCCGAAGGTTCCCTTGATGTCGGAGGCGACTGAGGTGGGGTCGACCAGGAACCCCAGTTCATAGATCACTGTCTTCTGCGGCGTCAGGACGCGCATGCGTACGGGGCTCTCGCCCTTGTGGGCACTGAGGATGCGCTTCAGCTCAGCCACCGCAGGTTCGTTGACCCTGTATGAGGGGAACGCGAGCATGACCGGGGGCCGCCCGCCGCTCTCTGCCGAGGACACGTCCAGCGTCTGAATCTCCTGTCCGAAGACACTCACTGCCCCGTCACGGTCATTGAGCCTGCCTTGCACGGAGACCACAGAGTCCGGGATCAGGGCGTGTTGGACCAGGCTGTAGACAGCGGGGAAGAACAGGACCTCCATCTCGCCGTCACGGTCCGCGAGATTGACGATCGCCCAGGGGTTGCCCTGCTTCGTCATGCGGCGGTCGACGTTGGTGATGAGACCGGCGAGCTGCACAGTGCCCTCGGTCCTGCCCGAGCCGAGGAGTTCACTGATCGTGGTGTCTCGTTGCCGGGAGAGGATGTGCTCCGTTCCGTCCAGCGGGTGGGCGGATACGTACAGGCCGAGCATCTCACGCTCGGTGGCGAGGAGTTGCTTGCGTGGCCACTCGTCTTCACCGATGGGGAAGTCCAGCCCGAATGCGGGTTCCTCGTCGCTGCCCCCGCCGAGCCCCGCGAAGAGGTCGTCCTGCCCGAAGGAGGCGGCCTTCTTCACCGGGATGATCGCGTCGATCGCGTCCTCATGCGCGGCGGACAAGCCCTTGCGGGTGTGTCCGAGCGAGTCGAAAGCGCCTGCCTTGATCAAGGACTCCACGGCCCTCTTGTTCAGCGCCCCGATGTCAGCCTTGTCGAGGAAGTCGGCAAAGGACGTGTACTTGCCCTTGGACTTGCGGGAGGCGACCAGCGACTCGATGACGCCTTCACCGACATTGCGCACCGAGCGAAGGCCGAACCGGACGTCGTCGCCGATGGCGGTGAAGTCGGCAACGGACTCGTTGATGTCCGGGGCGAGTACCTGGACACCCAGTTTGCGGGCGTCGGCCAGGTAGATGGCGGCCTTGTCCTTGTCGTCACCCACGGAGGTGAGTAGCGCGGCCATGTACTCGGCGGGATAGTTCGCCTTGAGGTACGCGGTCCAGTAGGAGACCAACCCGTAGCCGGCGGTGTGCGACTTGTTGAATGCGTAGCCCGAGAACGGGAGCATGACGTCCCAGAGAGCCTTGATGGCTTCCTCTGAGTAGCTGTTGCCCCTCATTCCGGCGTGGAACTTGTCCCACTCGGCGGCCAGCACCTCGGGCTTCTTCTTACCCATGGCGCGGCGAAGCAGGTCGGCGCCGCCGAGGGTGTATCCGGCCAGCTCACGGGCGATGGCCATGATCTGCTCTTGGTAGATGAGCAGGTGGAACGTGTTGCCGAGGATGCCTTCGAGGGCGTCCTTCAGCTCCGGGTGGATCGGTTCGATCTCCTGGCGTCCGGTCTTGCGGTGCGCATAGTTGGTGTGCGCGTTCGCCGCCATGGGACCGGGTCGGTAGAGGGCGAGCGCGGCCGCGATGTCTTCGAACCTGGAGGGCTCCATCAGCTTCAGCAGGGTGCGCATGCCGCCGCCGTCGAGCTGGAACACGCCGAAGGTGTCGCCCCTGGCCAGCAACTGGTAGGTGGTGGCGTCGTCCAGCGGGATCGGCTGGGACCCGTCCTGCGGGACTGGATCGGTCGTGATGTTGATCCCGCGGTTCTCGCGGATGTTCTGGATGGCCTGGTCGATGACTCCCAGGTTTCGTAGACCCAGGAAGTCCATCTTGACCAACCCCATGTCCTCGCAGCTGGGGTAGTCGAAGCCGGTGATCTTTACGCCGTCTTTGGCGCGCATGTGGAGCGGGATGCGGTCCGTGAGCTTCGTCTTCGACAGGATGACCGCGGCCGCGTGTACGCCGGTGTTGCGGATCAGGCCCTCGACGCCCTTGGCGCCGTCGACGACCTTCTTGACGTCCGGCTCGTTCTCGTACAGCGCCCGGATTTCGCCGGCCTCACCGTAGCGGGGGTGGCTTTCGTCGAAGATCCCGCTGATCGGGATGCTCTTGCCCATCACATCGGCGGGCAGCGCCTTAGTGATCCGCTCGCCGTGCGAGAACGGGTAGCCCAGGAGCCGCGATGTGTCCTTGATCGCATTCTTGGCCTTCAGCTTGCCGAAGGTGTTCACCATGGCGGTGTACTCGTCGCCATACTTTTCGACGACGTAGCGCACCATGGTGTCGCGCTGACGGTCGTCGAAGTCCAGGTCCACATCCGGCGGGTTGATGCGCTCGGGGTTCAGGAACCGCTCGAAGAGCAGACCGTGCTCCAGCGGGCACAGTTCGGTGATGCGGGTCGCGTACGCGACGATCGATCCGGTTGCTGATCCACGGCCGGGGCCGACAGGGATCTTGTTGTCGCGGGCATACTTGCAGATGTCTGCGACGACGAGGAAGTAGCTGGAGAAGTTCATCGGGCCGATGACCGACATCTCGGTCTCGAACCGTTCCAGGACCTCGGTCGGGATTGGGTCTCCGTAGCGCATGGCGAGGCCCTTGAGGACCTCCTTGCGCAGCCACGACTCCTGAGTCTCGCCCTCGGGCACATCAGGGAAGTTCGGCATCTCGTCTACGTTCTCGAAGACGTTGTCGTACGACTCGATGCGCTCGGCGATCAGCAGGGTGTTGTCGCACGCGTCGGGGAGCTCGGAGAACAGTTCCCGCATCTGGGCTGCGGTCTTGAGGTAGTAGCCGGAGCCGTTGAACCGGAAGCGGTTTGGGTCGTCCTTGTTCTTGCCCACGCCGATGCACAGCAGGTTGTCGTGCGCGTCCGCGTGCTCCTCGAGGACGTAGTGCGCGTCGTTTGTGGCCAGCAGCGGGATGTCGAGATCCTTCGCCAGGCGCAGCAGGTCCCCGCGGACGTTGCGCTCCAGGTCCAGGCCGTGGTCCATCAGTTCGAGGAAGTAGTTTTCCTTCCCGAAGATGTCTTGGTAGGCCCCCGCGACTGCCCGAGCCTCGTCGTACTGGTTGAGGCGCAGCCGGGTCTGGATCGCCCCCGAAGGGCAGCCGGTCGTCGCAATGATCCCGCTGGCGTGCTCGGAGATCAGCTCCATGTCCATACGCGGCTTGCCCGCTGGGAACTGGCCCGTGTACGACGCTTCGGTCGAGAGGAAGAACAGGTTCTTCAGGCCCTCTACGTTCTGTGCCCACATCGTCATGTGGGTGAAGCGGCCTCCACCGGAGACGTCCTTCGATCCTTCGCCATCGTCCGACATGGCGCGGACGCCGCCGGGCCCCCAGAACTCCTGCTTACGGTTGCGTCGCGAGGACGGTGCGACGTAGGCCTCGATACCGATGATCGGCTTGACGCCCTCGAAGCTCTTGGCCACCTGCTGAAACTCGTACGCGCCGAACATGTTTCCGTGATCGCTCATGGCGATCGCGGGCATGCCCTGCCGCTCGACTTCCGTGAACATCGGCTTCAGCCGCTGCGCACCGTCGAGCATCGAGTATTCGGTGTGATTGTGCAGGTGAACAAAGCTGTCGGTCACCGGGACGGCACCTCCGGAGGAGTCGTGGGAAGGCTCCACCCTATCCCTCGGACCGGGGTGAAACGCCGGGTGTACGGACGCCCAACCATGATCCGCAACCGCGCCAAACGGTGACCTCGATCTATCACTCAAAGTTGTCAGTGAGCAGCCTCAGGTGACCGCTCGCGAGGCCATCCAGAGGATCGAACGCCGGTCTCACCGACTTGACTGTGAACCACTGTTCGTGCGCTGGGGCTGCTCTGCGTCCCGGTGCCGGGCCACGCGCTTCAGGATCGTCGAATGGGAAACACCGAACTCTGCGGCCAACGCACGGGCGGACTCCCCGGCGTCGTGCCGTGCGGCAATTTCCGCGTCCGGGAGGTCTCGTCCTCGGTGGCCCACGGGACGCTGCACGCGGGCCTCGTTCAGACGCTTGGCGATTGTGTGCCGGCTCACACCCAACTCGGCGGCCATGGCCTGGATCTCCACCCGCCCCTCAACGTAGCGGCGTGCGATCTCCCCGTTTGACAGGGGCAGAACCTTTCGCGTCCCGCGGCGGGGTATGTCGTGGCGCGCAAGGAGTCTGAAGACGTATCGCTCATTCAGTCCGTAATCGTCAGCTATCGCCCGGGCGGTTTCGCCAGCTATGACATAGCGGTCGATGATTTCCTGAACCGGAATTTTCTCCCCAATCCGGCGTCGCGTCCCTGTGGCCGAGGGGACTGTAGGCCGTATTCCTCGCTGCTGCATCCAGCGAGGATAAAGGCCCAGTCATCTGGGTCGCTGCATCACCGAGGGCGAGGCTTCCCATTCCGTGCGCGGCTGCTTGACGGATCGGACCTGTTGTCCTGTCGCGCCGACTCCTAATGCCGTTTGTCAAGCTGCGAGAGCGGCTGACGGCGTGCGCTCATAGGCCAGCCGTTGCGTAGGAGGGCCCCGAGGACGTTGACGCGGCGGCGGGCGAGGGCGAGAACGGCCTGGGTGTGGCGCTTGCCCTCGGTGCGTTTGCGGTCTTAGTGCGTTGTGGCTAACCGGATTTCGTTCGAGGCGTGCGGCGCGGGTGATCATCTGGACAGAGGTACGGGTGCGGTCGCGGGCATGAAAGAACGGGCCCCTTGGTAGTGACGCGGTTACGACACCAGCACGACCAAGGAAGCCCGTTGCCCGATCAGTTGAGCAGTACCACTGTGCCTGCGTCCACCGCGGTCACCCCTGCGTGTGACTGCTACGTGCACCGGTTCGGTTCGATCGCTCCGGGGCTGCGGGCAGGCTGCTATCCCAGTGACATGACGGATGCGGAGTGGGCTCGGCGATGCCGGTTCCGGCCTGGCTGCTGAAGCGGGGCGGGCGTCCGGAGGCGTACTGCCACCGCGAGATACTCGACGCGGTGCGCTACCTGGTCGACAACGGCGTGAAGTGGACGGCCATGCCGGTCGACTTCCCGTACTGGCGGGCGGTCTACGACTTCTTCCGCCGCTGGCGGTCCTACGGCTATGTGCGTGAACTGCACGAACGCCTGCGACGTTCGGCGAGGGAACGCTCGGGCCGCAACGCCGAGCCCAGTGCGGGAGTCATCGACAGTCAGTCGGTGGACGCCTCCGAGACCGTCGGCGAGGACAGCCGCGGATACGACGGCGGCAAGTCACGTGACGGCCGCAAGCGTCACATCCTGACCGACACCGAGGGCCTGCTCCTGGAGGTCACCGTGACCACGGCCGATGTGCACGACTCCAAGGCCGCCCCCGCACTGCTGGAGACGTTCATGGACCAGCCGGGCCGGCTGCTGAAACTGGTGTGGGTCGACAGTGCCTACCAGGGTCCGGCGCTGGCGAAGGCGTTCGCCCGCCACGGAGTCCGGACCGAGGTCGTGCGCCGCTCCGACGGACAACGCGGATTTGTCGTCCTGGCCCGCAGGTGGGTCGTGGAGCGCACGCTGAGCTGGCTGGCCCGCTCACGCCGCCTCAACCGCGACCACGAACGCCGCCCCGACCACCACGCCCAGATGGTGTGGTGGGCCGCCGTGATCAGGCTGTCCCGGCGCCTGGCCGCAGACGCTCCGCGCTGGCCGGAGAAACGCCCCGCCCGACTGCTGCGGGCACGGGCATGAACCGTCCGTCCTTCGCCCGCACCAGCCAGCCCCGCTTCTCCAGCACGTAGGCACGGTGCCGGATCCTCTCCACCTCGTTCTTGATCTCCGCCTCCCGGCCCACCGCCCGCGTCAGCTCCACCCCGTTCACCGGCCCCGAAGCAGCCACCACCGCGGCGAACACCTCCCGGTACAGGCCGCTGAGCACCTCCTCGCCCATGCCCGACCGCCACACCGGCGGCCGCTCGCCATGCCCCGCGCCGGGGCCGCCCGATCCCACGGCAGCAGCCATCCCACCACCGGACAGCACGGAAACCGGCGTATTCACCGCGCCCTCCCCGGCCAGCACCGACACGAGCTCCTCACGCCCCACCCGGGCCCGCTCGACCCGCTCCCGCGCGGCATCCACCTCCGCCTGAGCCTGCTCCAGGACCTCCGTCCAGGACTCCAGATCCTGCCTCGCCCGCGCCTCACGCTGTTCCATCAACCCCAGCACCGACGGCATCGCACCCTCCTCGATCCACAACAAGCCGTCCGCTGCCTGCCCCTACCCCTCCGCGATCATGCCCCGCACACGACGAAGCCCCTGCTCATCGAACAGGGACTCCCTTTGCCACAACGCACTTAGAACCGGCGGGATTCCTCGCACCTTCGGACGCTGAACAGCGCGGAGGTGTAGAAGACGCGCTGGAGTCTGCGGTTGTATCGCTGAGGGCGTCGCAGGTTGTCGCTGATCTTGCCGGAGTCGCGCGGGACCGGGGCGACGTCGCCGAAGCCGGCGAGGCGGTCGGGGGTCCCGAAGACGGTCATGTCGCCCCGATGGCCGCCAGGAACTCGGCGCCGAAGATGATGCCAAGGCCCGGCATGCTGGTGATCACGTCAAACGAGCGGTGGTCGCGAAACCGGGCCTCGATGAGCTTGTCGACCTCCGCGACCTGCTGGTTGAGGCTCATCACTTCCTTCGCCAGCGTGTGTGCACCATCTGGGCGGTCAGCCTTCCCCGGGCAGGCTGGTGTGCTGGCGGCCGGCGGCTTGGACGGCTGTCTCGGCGAGCCGGTCGGCGCGGAGCTTGCGGTTGCGGAGCCAGGGCTCCAGCCGTTTCGTGCAGATCCGGCGGAGGGCGGCCGGAGTCTGGTAGCCGGGGGTTAGAGGTTCGGTGTTGGTGAAGTCCAGCGCACCCTCTAGACCGAGAAAGATGCGCATGCCGACTTTGGCGAACCCTTGCCGCACTCGGGTGCGGTATCGGTACGCTCGCGCAGAGTGTCTTCCACACAACCCGGAGCGGACACGGCACAAGTCAGCTGCTGGCCGGAGAAGAAGAGCACTGTGATCTGGACGATGGCGCGCACAGTAGGAAAGCGATGACGGTGGCCGCACCACGGTGGGCCTCGGTCGCGGCCGAACTGAGGCGGTACCGCTCCGCCCCGACAGCGGCGCAGTTGGAGCTCGCTGCCCGTCTGGATGTGAGTCTGGCAGTAGACACGCCGGCTGCTGTGGCAGCGGGCATCCTGCGCATGCATCTACGGGAACCGCTGCAGCTACGCAGGGCACGCGAGTGCACCTATGGGCAGTCCTCCTATCTGAATGACCTGGCGGAGTTGACCGGCGCTGCCGTGCCAGAGGAAGGCGTCGACCGTGAGCTCGCCGATGGGTGGATCAGTGCCCTGCACGCCCAGTGTGTCGCCGAGAGCCTTGAGCACTGGAAGCCCGAGCCGGGCGAGGTGACCGTCTGCCGCAGTGGGCCCGGGGACCGCTTCGATGTGATCTCCTCGATCGCTGCCTCGGGAAGGCTGTACTTCCGTGGCGGGGGTGGCCAGTGGGCGTGGCCGCAGCACGTGCAGCGCATCATCCGGGCGGGCGAGCAGGAGTACACGGACGCCGTCGCCAAGTCGAAGCAGCAGACCGCGCTTCGGCGGAAGAACGTGCATGTGCTGGGCCGCGGAGAGCTGGAGCGCCTGAACAAGTGGAGGGTGGAAGACCTGCCCGGTCTGGGTGCTCTGCGGGCTCTGGAGGATGCTCTCGCCCAGGCTCCCGACGAACGGCCGATGCAGGTGGTCCTGGAGCAACACCCGCAGATCCTCGGGCACCTGGTCAGCGGCAATCACCGCACCTTCGTCAGGCATCAGGTGCGGTTCGCTGACAAGTTCGTGGCGGACTTCGTCATCGGCGGGGTCACGTCCATGGGCATGCTCTGGCGGCTCGTCGAGCTGGAAAGCCCCACAGCCCGGCTCGTCCTCAACGACGGGCAACCCTCAGCGACACTGCGGAAGGCCGTTCAGCAGATCCGGGACTGGCGCCGGTGGATCGCAGAGCACTTCCACACAGCCGGTGATCCCGAGGACCGGGGAGGTACAGGGCTCGAAGGTATCCGGCTCAATCCTCCCGGACTCATCATCATTGGGCGGGACGACCCCGCTGCGCCAACCGAGACGATGCGCAACGAGCTCTTGGAAGAGACCCGCATTGAGATCCGCACCTATGACTGGCTCGTCCGAGCAGCCGCGTCCCGTCCGCCGATGAGGATCGGAGCTCTGGACATCGAACTCGAGGAATCTTGGGACGAGGACTGACACGCCGGGGCACCGGCTTGATGGATCCTGTCGACTTCCGACCTTGAGGATCAACTGACGCGCTACGTCCCCCGCCGGGAGGCTCCAGTGCCGAGCCCCCGTGCCCGGCGGCCGAGCGGATGCGGGCCTTGGCGAGCCCGCGCACGGGGGTCGCGCAGTTCCTTGCCCGGGCGGAGTCGAGAGGTCCGCGGCCGCCTCATCGACGTACCACAACGACAACTCGCATGGCTTGGTCTGGCAGGTCCACGGCAGCAAGACCTTCCACAGCTACCTCAACCCTGACAAGCACCTGTCGGCCGAAGCGGCGGTCATCGGTGAGACCACCGGTGAGGAGCCGCCCGAGCACGATGCGGCCGATCGCCAGTCCGTCACCATGCGCCCCGGTGACCAGCTGTGGAGTCACGCGCTGACACCCCACTGGGTCACCACTGGGTCGGCGCTTGCCATGAGCGTCACTTTCTCCCACGGTGGCCTGTGCCATCAGGGCCGCTTCTGTGAGCGGGAGCTGGCCCTGCGCGCCTACTGGGACAAGAACCCGGGCGAAGCGTGGACGCATGACCTGCGCAATGTCCGCTACTGAGACCGCGTCCCACGACACGAGGCACTGGGCCCGTGTCGTGGGACGCAGCCAGCGGCCGGTTACGGGGTGAGCCGGTTCGGCCCGCGGAAGAGGAACGTGGCCTCGCGGATGGATTCCAGACCGAGCATCACCATCAGCACCCGCCCCATCCCCATGCCGAGCCCGCCGTGCGGCGGGCACCCGTACCGGAACGCGTTCAGGTAGTCCTGCAGCGGCTCGGGGCTCATGCCCTTCTCGGCGGCCTGCTTCAGCAGCACGTCGTAACGGTGTTCGCGCTGGGCGCCGGTGGTGATCTCCAGCCCCTGCCACAGCAGGTCGAAGCTCAACGTCACGCTCGGGTCGTCGGCCAGCCGCATGTGGTAGAAGGGCCGGATGCTCACCGGGTAGTGCGTGATGAACGCGAACTCGTGCCCGGTGGCCTCCTTGATGTGAGCCGAGATGCTCCGCTCGCCCTCCGGGTCCAGGTCCTCCTTGACCCCCGCCGGGTCCCAGCCACCCTTGCGCAGGATCTCGTGCGCCTCGGCCATCGTGATGCGAGGAAAGGGTGTCGTGGGGACGTTGACCTCCACGCCGAAATGCTCGGCGATTGCCTCACCGTGTGCGTCGGCGACGTTGGCGATCGCATGGGCGAGCATCTGCTCCTCGAACGCCATCACGTCCTCGACGCCGTCGATCCAGGCCAGCTCCACGTCGACGCCGGTGAACTCGGTGGCGTGCCGGGAGGTGAACGACGGCTCGGCCCGGAAGACCGGCCCGATCTCGAAGACCTTGTCGATCCCGGCCGAGATCGCCATCTGCTTGTAGAACTGCGGCGACTGCGCCAGATAGGCGCTGCGGTCGAAGTAGCCGAGCTTGAAGACCTCCGCGCCGGATTCCGAGGCAGTGCCCATCAGCTTGGGGGTGTGCATCTCCGTGGCGCCCAGCTTGTAGGCGTACTCGCGCATGCCCTGCTCCAGGGTGGTCTGCACGGCGAGCATCAGCTGGGTGGCGGGACGGCGGCGCACGTCCAGGAAGCGCCAGTCCAGCCGCTGCTCCAGGCCAGTGTGCTCGTCGATCGGCAGCGGCGTAGCGGCCAGGTTCAAGACCTCCACCCGCTCGGGGACGATCTCCAGGCCGCCGAGCTTGACCTGAGCGGCATCGACGACACGGCCAGTGATCTTGACTGCGGACTCGGGAGTCAGGGATTCGAACTGGGCCTCCAGTGGCCCGTCGTCACGCTTGTGGGTCACCTGCACCATGCCGGTGTGGTCCCGAACGATGACGAACTGCATCTTGCGCTGCAGGCGGAGCGTGTTCACCCACCCGCAGACGGAAACGGTACGGCCAACATGTTCTCGCAGGTCGGAGACCAGTACACGGCTAGTGGTGTGGATCATCGCAGCCCTCCCAGGGGCGTCGTCATGATCCCTTGGGAGCGTGGGCGAGAAGGGTACTCGCGGTGCCACCACGCCTTTGCCACCGCGCGAACGCGATGGCCTCATTCGTGCCCGATGACGGGGGCCAGCCGGCGGGGCATTAGGCCTATCGGGCCATTCCTCCCTGCACTCAGGAGGGTCTTCACTCCGGGGCGCAAGGCTGCCTTTCCAGCTTCCGGCAGCTCTCTCGGCTCGCGTGATCCCGCAGCTACTTGTCTCCGTCGACGCGTTGCTCGAAAGCATACGAGGGCTGCGCTCATGGCGGCAACGGACTACGTCTGCTCCAGCGATTCACCCATATGCGCGGCTGCCTTGACTGGCGGGTGCACTATCAGATTTCACGGAGTCTCAGTGCCCGGTCTACTTCGTGGCGCGGCCCAACACCCCAACCGAGGTGGCGCCGCACGCCGGACGGCGTACGGGCAGGCATCGAGCTCAAAGCAGGCTCTCGCGTCGTCGGGAGGTCCCGCCCTGGTCACGGAAGTGCCGTGCCGTTTCCCCGGCATGATGAGACCCGTGATCAGGACGGCTTCGTCGCTTTCGGCAGGATCGCCTGAGTGTTGGTGGGGTACTGCCGTGAGGTCGTGGTGTCAGCGGACGCGGATAGGCTCGAACGCATGAGCGTGCCTGCTGAAGGGCTGACCCTGGGGGCCGTCAGCGCCATTGTCGAGAGAAGGATCCTCACCAACAAGGTCAGGGTTGAGCGAAAGGGTGAGCCCGTGTTCAACCCTGACACTGGCCAGTACGAGCCCGGGCCACCGGTGAAGGTGTACGAGGGGCCCGGAGCCATCTTCCCGGCAGGTGGACCGTCCGTCGTTCTTCATCTGGCTGGACAGGCGTACGTCGACGACACCCCGTCTCGCTACCGGCTGCTGACTCCTCTTCCGGCTCCTGTCGCGTCGCGCGAGGACACCGTCAAAGTCATCGAGTCTGGCGACGAGTCGGCAATCGGCCGTACTTGGCGCGTGGTTGACATCAGCGAGACCTCGACGCTGAGCGTCGTCCGTACGACATGGGTCGACCAGAACACGCAGGCGCAGACGAGTGGAGCGAAGCCGTGACTACGGGCATTGACCCTGACGAGGTACGCGCCCACCTGGAGACCAAGTTGCTCGTGGACACGGTGAGAATCACCCGACCTACAGGCAGCGCGCCACTGGACCCGGAAACAGGGCTGCTCGGCAGCGCGCCGGTTGACGTCGTCTATCAGGGGCCGGGGGCAGTGCTGTCCGGGCACGGCCAGGTGACTGCTGAGGGCATCGTCGGCCGACAGTGGCTCGACGACACGGTCTCCTGGTACCGGCTGCTGACTCCGCTTGGTGCACCTGTGCCAGCGCGGTACGACCGATTGGAAGTGCTTGCCGCGCGGGCCGAGAACTCGGCGACGCTCGGGCGCGCGTGGCAAGTCCTGGACCCTTCCGAAGCCTCTACCGTGGAGCTGGTGCGAGTGACCCGCCTGGACGAGATCACCGCACCGTCATAGCGGCTGGAGATGTCCCACACCCCGCATACGCTCGCCGTATGAAGATCACGGACACCCGACCAGCCGACGTAAGGCACGTACGGATAGCCACCAGCGGCACGGCAGGCTCGCTTACGATCGGCGGCGTCGACTACTCCCGATACGTGTCGGGGTACACAGTGCATCAGCTCGCCGGGCAGCCCGCGCAGGTGGTGCTCCAGCTTTCACCGGCCAGGACCAGTGCAGACTTCAACGGGTACGCGCGCGTCGCCATCGGTGAGCCATACGAGCCGGGCGAGGCCGCTGCTCGGTTCCTGTCAGCCATCGACGCCTCGCTGCTGGAGAAGGCCGCGATGAACCGCTCGGACCTCAGCGGCCAGCAGTACGGCTACACCGCGGCGGTGCTCGCCCAGCTGCAGCAGTGGGCGCGGGGCGAGTTCGAGGAGCCCCAGGAGATGACCGATGGCCTCACCCCGTAACCCCAACCCCAACGCGCATCTCCGCGCCGGCGCACACAGCAACGCGGCACAGATAGCTGCCCAACTGGATGTCCGTGCGGCGCGAACACTGCCGGAGACGGTCGGCCTGGTGCAGCACTACGCCATGCTGCTGGAGACCCGGATCAAAGCGAAGGCCTCTGGCAGGCCGGGCCCGAATGCGCCGACCGGTGACTACCGGCGCAGCTGGACCCACGAGATTGCCACCGACGGAGTGACCGTCACGGCGACAGTCGGCACTAACAAGCCGCAGGGGAGACGGCTTGAGTACGGCTTCGTCGGCGCTGACAGTCTCGGGCGTATCTACAACCAGCCCCCCTTCCCCCATGTCGGACCTGCGGTGGAGGAGATCCGGCCCCTGTTCGTGGCGGCTCTCGGTGAGTCACTCGTGGGCGGCTCGTGAGCTTGCTGAACGAGGACCTGCATCAGACCGTAGGTAACGTATGCCAGCACCACGGCTCGGCGCCGCCCGTGAGCGACCGAGCCCAAAACGCCGAGCCCCACTCAGTCACTTCTCTGAAGATCTCGGCGGCAGGCCTCGAGATAATGGTCGCCTGCGGTCCCAAGGTCCTTCACGATCGCCTCCAACCGCTCGTACTGCTCAAGGAGACCGCGGCTGTCTGGGGCGGCGTTCAGATCACGCCAGAAGTCATTGCCGCCGTTGCGGGCAGTCCGCCAGATCTCCCGACCGGCCAGCCGTGCTGGCTCTGCACCGAAGAGGGCGACTTGGTTGTATGCCTTTCGCAATTGCGTGCGCAGCTCGCGCCAGCGAGCCTCCGTATCGGCGCGCTGACTGGCAGCATCCGAGCCGAGAAGGAGCCGCAGGTCGGACCGTATGAACTGCAGTGCCTCCTCGCCCGCCAGCGAAAGCCCGGCGTAAGCCTTGAGGCGCTCGTCGCGGAGCCACGCTGCATGGCCGGCCGCGGAGCGCAAGGACTCCAGCTCGCGGCTGTCCTGCGCGCGACGCCGCTCAAGAAAGGCGTTGCCTACCGAAGTCAGGACCACCCCGCCCAATGTGGCTCCGACAGTGATCAGCTGCGTCACAGTGCCTGAATCCATCGTCCCTCCCTGCCGACGTGTACACAGCAAGCATTCCGTGGATCCCCGGCTTCACGACACCTGCCCGGCGTTGGCCTATGGCTTCTGCTCATCGGGTCTTCGTTGCCGGATATGCCGCCTGAAACCGCGTCGGGGTGCTGCACTCCGCCTGATCGACCTGTAAGCCAACGCGACCGTCAGCCGTATCTGTGACGACGAGGAGGAATAGATGCCCGTATCAGGACGTGAGGTGTCGCTGGCTGTTCAGCGCATGCTGGCTGCTGCTACCACCCGCAGCTGCGGGTACGGCACCGCGCCGACAGTGTCCAGCACCCCATCAGGCGCTCAGGTGCCGTACAGCGTGCTGTACCCGCTCGGTGTCACCACCGACGGGCCGCCCTACGGAGAAGCGGACGCCGATGCTCGCGTGCTGCTACAGCTGACCAGCGTCGCCGCGACAGCCGAGCAGGCCGAGTGGATGGCTGACAAGGTCCGCTCCGTGATGCTCGGGCGTAAGACGAGTGGTGCCTACACCTCGGAGATCACGGTTCCAGGATGCGTGGTCATGCAGCGCACCCTGGACAAGGAGGAAGGCGTGGCTGTCGCCAGCGGCGTATACAGTTACGTACAGCGGTACGTGATCGAAGTGACCACGCTCAACACCTGATCCGCACCGCACCCTCACCGCGGAGGCCCCTCGCGGACGCCCGACCAAGTACGCCGGTACGGGCCGATTCCCCATACATCAGTCGTATCTGCGCGACCAGTTGGGGACGGGCCTCCGGTGCGCGCTCTCGGAGCTTGTCCCCTGAGAGCGAGAGACATGGGCACCACACAGCAGCGGTTCATGCGCCGCGGCGTCACCAAGTTCTACTTTCTCAAGGTGATTGCAGCCGCGGCCAACATCCCTGTCCGTACTGAACTTTCGGAAGCCAACGCCACGGCGCTGTCCGGTGCGATCAGCGATATCGAAGGCTGGGCCCTTGAGAACGCCCCCATCGACACCCCGGACATGTCCTCCGAGTTCACCAGCAACATCCCCGGCGAGGACAAGGCCGACAACAGCAGCTTCACGTTCTACGAGGACCGCGTCGATGACACCTTGGAGACGCTTCTGTCCAAGGGCGTCGAGGGCTACGTCGTGATCCTTCGAAAGGGCGATGTCGCCGGAAGCAAGTCGATGGACATCTTCCCAGTCAGGGTCGGAAGCCGCTCTGCCAGCTACACGACCGCCACCGAGCCCGCCAAGTTCAAGGTCAGCTTCGGCATCACCGACAAGCCCGTCCTCGACGCCGCTGTTCCGGCCGCCGCCTCAGGCTGACAGGGGGAGTCGCATGTCCACGATCACCCCGCCCCCGGAAGCCGTCGCCCGAGACCCGCACTGGTCCGCCAAGATGGCCAAGCTCCGCGCCCGGCAGCTTCCCGAGCGAACGCTGTCCATCTGCGACGACCCCGTGCTCAAGGCCGACGTCACCGAGGCCGCGCTCGGTCTGGCCCGGGCACGTACCGAGGCGCAGAGCGCATCGATCGAGCAGGCCGTTCCGGAAGACCAGCGCGATGAGTGGGTCCAAGCGCGTCCCGAAGTACTGGCCGCGGCCGGCGCTCTTGAAGACGCGCAACGCGCTCTCGATGAAGCAACCGTGACCCTCACCTTCCGGGCTCTTCCCCGCCCGGTCTGGGAACAGCTGCTGCGAGAGCATCCGCCGACAGAGGCGCAGGCCGACGCCGGCATGGAGTACAACGTCGAGACCTTCCCGGCCGCGCTCATCGCCGCATGCCACATCGAGCGTGATGGGGCGGGCACCGAAGTTCCCGGCATGACGGAGAGCGACGCACAGGAACTGCTGGACCTGTGGCCGGACTCCGAGGCCAAGGCCCTGTTCACAGCGGCCCTCCTGGTGAACCAGACCATGCGGGCGGACCTGGGAAAAGGCTGATCACCGACCCCGCATTCCGCGCCGAGATGGAGCTGTGCGCGGTATACGGCATTCCCCACAGCCAACTCTCGGGCGCAGGGGAGGGCCGGTGGTCAGCACTCGACCGGGCCAAGGCGCTGGCCTACCTCGCGTTCACCAAAGCGGTCTGCGACGGATGCGGTACCCGCGCGGCCGAGTGGGACGAGGCGCTGGGCGGTGACCGGTTCGCGTACGTGCCGGAGCCGCACCGCTGCCCAGGGTGCGAGCTCATCGAGATGGAACGGGAGCAGATTCCGGAGGGTCCGGAGGGGCGCGGGATGAAGATCGGGCTCAGGCCCCGGAAGGACTGACGCCGTGGCTGGCGCATACAACCTCTACGTCAACCTCATGGCCAATACCGGAGGCCTCACCGCCGGGCTTCGAGGCGCCGCCGGGCAACTGCGGGGCTTCGACCAGGGCTTGGCTGGACTTGGCGCGCGTCTGGGCTCCTTGCGGACTGCGACGGGCGCGCTCGCTCAGGCGCAGGCGGCTGCCGCTGCACAAACGATTCGCTCGCAGGGACAGATCGCGCAGGCTACACAGCGGGCAGCCGCCGCCCAGCAGGTCGTCGCTCGTGCCAACCGGGCTCAAGCACTCGCTTCTTCCCTGGCCACCCGTGCTCAGGGCGCGCAGACGGCTTCTGTGGCGGCTGGAGAACGGGCGGCTCGCGCTCAGGCTCTGGCACAGACCATGGCGGCACGCGCCCAGTCCACAGCCGGACGCGGGGCACAGGCAGCGGCTCGCACTGCTGCCGCGGCCCAGGCTGCCGCCGACCGTGCCACCCGGGCACATGCAGCCGCCCAAGCGAGGGCCATGGCCGCGCAGCAAGCCGCGACCAGGGCGAGCGGACTTGCACAGCGGGCGTCCGTCGGCCTGGCCGATGCGGAAATACGGGCCCGGAACGCTGTAGCAGCGCGCGATGAGGCGCAGCGCACCGCAGCACGTAACGCTCAAGCCTCGGCGCGGCAGGTGGCACGGGCCGAAGCGCAGGTAGCCGCAGCGGCCAACGCCCGTGCAGCGACTCTCGCTCAGGGCGGGCTTCTTCTCGGGGCCGTGCTCGGTGTCGGTGTGGCGAACGCCATCCAGCTGGAGCGGGCGATGGCCAACGTCATGACGATTTCCCAGCAGATCACCAGCGAGAACGTCGAGCAGTTCACCGATCAGATCGTCCGGCTGTCTACGGAACTCCCGCAGACAGCCGAGCAGCTGGCCGAAGGCCTCTATCAGATCGTCTCCACCGGCTTCGACGGGGCGCAGGCCATGGGCATCCTTCAGGTAGCGGCCAAGGGAGCCTCAGCCGGCCTGACTACGACGGAGACCTCGGCACGCGCTCTGCTGGGAGTGCTGAAGGCGTACGGCATGCCCGCGTCAGCGGCCGCCGACGTCATGGACACGATGTTCCAGACCGTCAACCTCGGCGTCATCTCCTTCGAGGAGCTGGCCCAGCAGCTTGGTGACGTCGTCCCCATGGCGGCCGCGGCAGGCGTCGAGTTCGACGACCTCAGCTCCGCGCTGGCGGCAATCACACTCGCCGGCATCCCGACCGCCGAGGCCGCCACGGCGCTGAACATGATGATGACCCGGATGGTCAAGCCGACCCGGGAGATGCGCGACGCCATCAAGGAACTGGGCTACGAGTCCGTCGCATCCGCCATCCGACAGGAGGGCCTGTACGTCGTCGTCAACAAGCTGCGCGGCGTGACCAAGGGCAGCGCCGACGCCATCGCCAACATGTTCAAGGACATCCGCGCCACCCGCGCGATGCTCGCTCTCTCGGCTGCCGACGGTGACAACTACGCGTCGACGTACAAGGGAATTTCGATCGAGGTGCAGCGGGCGGGCGCCGCGCAGAAGGCGTACGCGATCCAGATGGACACCACTGCCGGTCAGTGGGCGCTCTTCCGCAACCAAGTCACCGCGCTCGGCATCGACATGGGCCGCGCCCTGCTGCCCGTCCTGCAGACCATCGGTCAGTACCTGAACGTCCTGGCCGGCGCGATAAATGACCTGCCGGGTCCGGTGAAGTCGTTCGCCGGGGGTCTGATCGCGCTGGCTGCTGCTGGACTGCTGGCCCGTGCGGCGTTCACCAAGCTCGGCGTACAGCTCGCCACGTTTCGCACCCAGCTCGCCGCTGCTCGCACCGGCGGCGCCATCCTGCCCGCGGTGTTGTCCGGTGCCGGACTTGCCGTCGCCGGCCTGGCCGCCGTCCTCACGATCGGAGTCGCCGCCTACGCCGCCTACTCGGCATCCAAGCAGAAGGCCAAGGCTGCAACAGAGGAGCTGATCACGGCGCTGCGCGCCGAACGTGAGGAGGGTGAGCAGGGAGCCGGTCTTCGCAAGTTGACCGAGCAGCTGACTGACAGCGGTGACGTGCAGACGCTGAAGGACGCCGGTGTCAGCATCGAGCAGGCCATCGACGCTCTGACCAGTGGGGGGAGGAAGTACCAGGACCTTCTGGACGAGCTGAAGGCCGGAAAGGCGGCTTCCTGGGAGGTGTCCGGCCGGGTCTACACCTACGACATCTCCTTTGACCGTGCCCGCGAGGTGCTGGAGAAGCAGCGCAAGGTGTGGGGCGACGCGGTGAAGAAGGAGTCCGAGCTCGCCGCGAACATGGAGATCGTCAACTCCAAGATCAAGAGCAACCGGCTGGAGATGGCCGGACTGTGGGATCTGACGATTCAACTCCCCACGGACAAGAACGGTGCGCCGAAGTTCACCGAGGAGATGGAAGCCATGGGCAAGGCCCTGGCCGACATCGTGGACCCGGCGAAGGCGTGGAAGGCTGCGCAGGACCAGGTCGCCGAGGCCAACCGTAAGGCTGGCCGCTCCGCTGACGCGGCCAAGGCCAGTCTCGCGGACTATCTCGAGCAACTGCGCAAGCAGCTATCAGCCCAGCGAGACTGGCAGAAGAACCTCGGTCAGCTTGCCGCCGCTGGCCGCCTCGACCTCGTCGACCACTTCGCCACGCTCGGTGTCGACGCTTCCCCGATGCTCGATGAGCTGGTCAAGCAACTCGGCAAGGGCAGCACCAAGGTTGCCGATGAGCTGGAGAGCATCATCCAGGAGGGTGCGGCCCGCTCCACCCCTGCTTTCCGCGCCGGTCTGGAGCACCTGCCCTCCATCGCCGAGAGGTACGGCAAGCAGATCGCGCAGGCATGGGCGGACGCGTCGGCGACGAACAACCCCGGCAAGCTGGCCGCGGTCATGCAGCAGATGGCACTCGCCGACATGGGCCGGGCGGCCAAGCAGCTGCCGCAGGAAGCCCGGTCGACCATGCAGCAGGGCATGAAGCTCGTTGCCGACGTCGCTGCACGCGGAGGAAAGGATGCCGCCGAAGCACTGAAGAACAGCCTGCTCAAGGGCGACCTCGATGCCGTCCGGACACAGTTGCAGTACACATTCGGCGCGGACCTGCCTATCGAGGCGCCGGACCTGTCCAACGTCGTCTCCGCGTTCCGGCAGGCAGGCGGCGAGGCAAACAAGGAATGGTCCGGGGCGTTGTCCCTGATCCAGCTCGCTGCGGCAACCAAGGGAACCGCTGCCGCCCAGGCACTCACGTCCGCACTGCTGTCCGGCGACATGGCCGCCGTGAAGTCCACGCTCGACGCGATCGGTCTGTCAGTGCAGAACATCCCGGGACAGAAGTCCATCAGCGTCAGCGTGAACGCGCCCTCGCAGGTCAACGTCCCGATCTTCTTCACGCCCAAGAACTCGGCGTACGGCCCGTACGCAGGCGGATATCGGTACGGGTCGAGCAAGCAAGCAGACGGCAGCGTGCTGAGCTTCTATGCGGACGGCGGTATCCGCCGAGAGGAGCATGTCGCCCAGATCGCGCCGGCGGGCAGTTGGCGCATCTGGGGTGAGCCTGAGACTCACGGGGAAGCGTACGTACCTCTCGCAGAATCCAAGCGCCCGCGCTCCAAAGCGATCGTCCAGGAGGTTGTCAGGCGCTTTGGAGGTGAAGTCGCCTGGTACGCAAGCGGTGGCCTCACCGGCTTCCAATACGAGGCGCCGGAGCTGTTTTCACTCTCCGGCATCGCCAGCGACTCCAAGGACAAGAAGGGCAGGTTCTCCCTCGCTGCGTTCGCGAAGAACCTCAACCGGTCGTCGAAGATCGCCAGGCAGTGGCGCAAGGACCTGGAAAGCGTGGCCCGCCGGGCAGGTCAGGACGTGGCGGACGCGCTAGCCGACATGGGTGAGGACGGTGTAACCCTGACCCGCAACATGGCGACGGGCAGCTCGACGTACGTCAAGCAAATGGCCGCCGACCTCCGCAAGCTTGCCGAGGCATCGAAAGCCACTCTCGGTTCGTACACCAGTCAGCTCAAGCAGGCTGTGAAGGATCAGACCGCCTTCGAGCAGAATCTGGCTCGGCTCGCTGCCCACGGGTACGGCGACCTCGCGAAGACGCTCGCCAATCAGGGAGACGCCGACGCCGAGGCTCTGGCGTACCAGGCGGTCCGAGACAAGAAGACGGCGAAGGCCGCCAACGATCAGGCTCGCGCCGCAGGTCGCACCGTTCCGGACGCCGACCTGCCCGACCTCGTGGCAATCATCTCGGCCGTCAAGAACCACAAGACAGGCATCCACAAGGTCGCCGAAACCACTGGACTCAGCGAGGACCGGGTCATCGAGATCGCGAACCTCGCCCTGGACCGCATCCGGAAGGCACTCGGTACCAAGGCCGCGACGTTCCTCTCCGACCTCACCAAGGCCAATCGCGGCCTGGCGTACGAGTCTGGCGGCATCCTCACCCCCGGCCTCTACGCCACGAGCAACGGCATCGTGCGCTTCAGCGAGCCATCAACAGGCGGCGAAGCGTTCATCCCCCTCGGAATCGGCAAGCGCGGATCAGCCACCACCGTCCTCGCCGACGTCGCCCGCCGATTCGGCTACCGGCTCGCCCCCGCCGCAGGCCCTGGCTCTCCGCGCCTGGTGGAGGCCCGACCTGCTGGGAGCGTGCAGATCGTCGTCGTCCGCGAGCAGCCGAAGGCCCTCATCGAGAACATGCCGGTCACCGTGAACGCCCGCAGCGACAGGGACAGCGCAGACGAGTTCGGCGCGGAGATCATGCGTCGGCTGCGCAATGCGCAGCGAGGAGGTCGGATCTGATGGCGACCCTCAGCCAGAACTGGCAGATCGACTTCGCTGGCCTCCTCCTCGGCCCGCAGACCCCCTACATGATCTCGGACGTCACCGGCCTGGGAGCACCCGAACTGCGCACCCAGGACGTGGACAGTCCGGTGGACGACGGCGCATATCCAGGCGTGGACTACTACGGCCGGCGCGTCGTGCGCATTGAAGCGGCCATCCGGACGCCCGGCGACCCGGCCGCTGCGGCAGACGCGCTGGCACGGCTGCACGAAGTGGCGGCAGCCACGTCGGTACGCAAGGCAGCTGGAGCCCTCGCGGTGCTGCGCCTGAAGTGGCCCGGCCGCGAAGTGCGCCGACTCTACGGGCGAGTCCGCAGAGCCGACGCCATCTCAACCGCGCGCACGATCTTCGGCTGGGTCCCGCTGGAGCTGGAGTTCGCCGCGACCGACCCGCGGTTCCACGACGACGTGCAGCAGACCCTGATCATGCCGCTGGACATCTCACAGAACGTCCCTGGCTTCACGGCACCGCTCACCGCCCCGATCACCACGGGCGTCGCCAACCCCGCCACCCGGCCGGGCTGGGTGACGAACAGTGGCGACCTGCCCGCCTACCCGACCATTCGCATCACTGGCCCGGTCACCGACCCGCGCCTGTGGATCGTGGAGACGGGGCGCTCGCTGGAGCTGTCCATGACGCTCGGTGAGGGCGAGTTCGTCGACATCGACACCCGGCCAGGCACGCGCTGGGTCCTGCGCAATGGCAGCGGCAACGCCCACTCGTCCCTGTCGACCAGCTCGCGACTCGATCTGTTCCAGATCCCGCCCGGCCGCTCCGAGTTGCGATGGACAGCCACCGATTACACGAACACCTGCCGCCTCGCCGTCTCGTGGCGCGACGCCTACACCGCCTTG
This sequence comes from Streptomyces sp. NBC_00390, assembly GCF_036057275.1. Classification (NCBI taxonomy): domain Bacteria; kingdom Bacillati; phylum Actinomycetota; class Actinomycetes; order Kitasatosporales; family Streptomycetaceae; genus Streptomyces; species Streptomyces sp. NBC_00390. The sequence goes on from NZ_CP107945.1 coordinate 7,690,919, forward strand.
TGAAAGGGAGTTCCCCATGGCGCTGATCCAGCCCCCGATGATGGTCCACGGCGGCACCCACCCCGCCAGGGCGATGCGCATGATGATCCAAGACCTCGCCCGCGGCAGCTCCGGCGTGACCGAAGGAAACGACCTCAGAGTCAGCCCACTTGCGACTCCAGGCGCCGGCGTCCGCGTTGGCGACGGCTCGGCCGTCGTACGCGGCGCGAGCTGGGGCCAGGGCAGCTACACCCAGTACAACGTAGGAGACGCCACTGTTCCCATAGCTCCAACGGGAGCGTCCGCCCGGTCCGATCTTGTCTGCTTGCGCGTTGAGGATCCCGAGTACGAGGGGACACGCAACCCGGCGACGCAGGACATCGGCTACTTCCACGTGATCAGCGGGGTGTCCGCGAACGCAGCGGCGCCACCGGCAGGGATGACCGCCATCCCGCTCGCACGGCTCGACATCCCGCCGAACACGGCGACCATCACCGCGGCGATGATCAAAGATCTCCGGGTCATCGCCAACCCGAGGCGCACGCGCAGCCTCTTCACCGCGTTCCCCACGGCCGCCGCGACGCTGGGCTACTCCGACAACAAATGGCACACCTGGCCGACTGCGGCGCGATGGAACATCGCCGTCCCGCCATGGGCCACGCAGGCGAAGCTGATCACCATGGTCGCCGGCCTGGGGCTGAAGCGCGCCGACGTGTTCGCAGCCATGCGGAACGTCATCGGCGGAGTCACCGGTCAGCACATCGCCATCGATGACGACCAAGGCAACAACACCCGCCGGAACACGGTCGTGCTCGCCGACACTCTCCTCATCCCTCCTGCCATGCGCGGCACGACCGTGCCCATCTGGCTCGACACGTACATGCACAAGAGCGAGAGCGGCGACCTGGTCGTGGACGGAGCCACCACGCTCATTCTCGATGTGGAATTCACCGAGGGCGTCGTGTGATGCCTTCGTACCGCTACCTGACCCAACATGCCCTCACGAGCTCCATACTCGCCCCAGACCTGCCGCTTTCCCAGGTCGAGTTCGGGCCCGAGCTGTCCGGGTCCGGATCCCTCACGGCCGTAGTCGAACCGCGTCTCGCGCACCTGGCGCGTGAACACCTCGACCCGGGGACGTCCCTGATCTTCGCCGAGCGGGACACCAACCTGCTCTGGGGCGGCATCGTGTGGCGAGCCGACCCGGAAGGTCAGCAACTCCGCATCGAGGCAGCCGGTTTCGGCTCCTACCCTCATCGACGCCACGACCTGCACGGCAACCTCGGTGGCCGCGGACCCTACGTGCACGCGGACCCGTGCAAGGTCATCCGGGATGTGTGGGCCTACTGCCAGGAGCAGCCCGACAGCAACCTGCGCGTTGCTGTGGACGCCACCACGTCGCGAGCGACAGTCGGCACGCCGGCCGAGCCGTACGCCGTCGACTGGTGGGAGGCACCCACCCTCGGTTCAGTCATCGACGACATGACCGCGGTCGAGTCCGCACCCGAGTGGACCGAGGCCGTCAGTTGGGGTGCGAACGGAAAGCCGACAGCGCGCATTCGGCTCGGCTGGCCTCGCCTCGGCACGAGGCGTACGGACATCGCCTTCACCAGCGGCATCAACATCGCCTCAGCCGTGCCGGTCGAGTACGACGCGGACTCCTACTCCCAGGTCGTCATCGCCCTGGGCGCCGGAGAGGGACGCAGCCGGCGGCGAGCTGTCGACGCGGTTCGAGACGGGCGCCTCCGTCTTGAGCACGTGATGGAGATCCCATCGGAGAAGGGCAACGACCGCCTCGCGGTGCGTGCCCGAACCGAGCGGACCGCCCGCCAAGTGATCGGTGAGGTGACCGAGGTGGTGCTGCGCGATCACCCGGCAGCCCCCATCGGCAGCTTCCAGATCGGCGACGAGGTACGGCTGCGCCTGCACGACCAGTGGACCGACTTCGACGGCTGGGCCCGGATCGTCGGCTGGCGGATCAAACCGTCCAGCGGTGAGACCCAGGAGCAAGCCGTCGTCCACCTCCAGCGCGCCGACCGCTTTACGTACGGAGGCTGACGTGACCGACATCATCAGCCAGTTCGCTGCCCGCCTCGCCCAGGTCGAGCGGCAGCTGGCCCGCACCTCCCGCACCGCGCAGCTCGCCTACAGCAGCATCGAAGGCGGGGCGATCAACGTCCACGACGACGACGGCGGCGTCCGAGGAGTGATCGGACAGCAGCCCGATGGCACCACCGGAGTGGTGATCGTCAACGGACCGCCGCCGCCGACGCCCACCGCACCAGTGGTTGAACCGGCACTTGCCGGTCTCAAGGTCACCTGGGACGGCGAGTTCACCGATGCGCAGGTCGGGCCCCTGGACCTTGCCCGGGCCCAAGTACACCTTCTCGCCGCCGCCGATGCTGAGCCGGACGTACGCCGGCCGACTGCAACTATCGAAGCAGGATCGGGCGCTTCGGTGACCATCGCACGGTCGAACTACGACGGGCTGTGGGTGCGGCTGGTCGCTGTGAACACCAGCGGCACGCCGGGCGCGGCCTCCGAAGCCGTTGCGGCAAAGCCCCGCAGGACCACAGGCGGCGACCTTGCGTCGGCCTCCGTGGGACTGGACAAGCTGGCCGGAGCCCTCGCCGACTCCGCCTCCCAGCGATACACCGACTCCATGGGCGATCCCGCAGCCTGGAAAGTGACGGCCACGGGGCCCGGCGCAGAGTGGACCCACGCTTCTGGAGTGAACGACGCCGAGACCGGAGCCACCGTCGGACGCGCAACCGGCTACGTGCGCATCCGGGGCGACACACCCCTGCCCCACGATCCCTCCACCCTGTACCGGATCAGCGCCCGCATCCGCGCAACGAAGCAGGCAGCCACCGGCCCGGACAGCGTCTACGTCGGTGTCCTCGGCATCGGAGCTGACGGCGTCCGTCTGGTGAATCGGAACGGTGAGGACGCGCCGAACTCGCATTACTACCCAGCAGCCTCCTACGCACTGCTCCCCGAAGCCGACGGATGGACCACCTACGTCGGCTATTTCCAAGGCCGCGCCCCCTCCGGGCAGAGCGGCGACGCCGGCACCAACCCCGACCTGCGAGCGCCCGCACGTCTGCACGCAGACGTGCGGTACATCGTCCCGTACCTCTGGCTGAACTACACCTCCCAGTCGGCGGTTTCGGTTGCCGTCATGGAGGTGGACGCCGTACAGATCGAAGCCGTCCGCACCGGCGTTGTCGGGCCAGACAACCTGGTCACGGGCAGCGTCACGGCGGAGGCCCTGGCCGCCGACGCCATCACCGGCAAGGTCATCACTGGGGGAAGCCTGCACAGCGATAGCGGTTCCGGAAGCATCGTCGACATCCAGAACGGAACTGTCGCTGCAACCGCCGCCAACGGCTACCGCATCCTGGTCGACCCCACCCAGCCGCTTCCCGTCATCGATTTCCTCGACAGTCTGGGCTCCACTGTCGGAAGCGTGAACGCCCTTGGTGAAGACAACCGTCCCGGACTCGTCGTCTCCAGCGGCCGGTTCACCGACGGATCGGTCAGTGACTGGCGGTGGGCCAACCGCATGGGCGCCGACGGAGAGAGTAACGGCTGGATCGTTCTGCGGACACGGGAGAGCGACACCTCCGTCATCAACGGCGGCTATCTCGCGCTTCTGCCCGCGCGAGTCGTGATGGGCGTCGCGGACAACAAGGCTGCCGAACCACCCACTCTGTTCCAGATAGACCCTGGGCTGTACATGTTTGACGAGGGACGGGTACTCATCGAGCCGCCTTCCTCGGCACTGACAGCCCTGCTCGTCACGGCAAGAGCCACGCATACCGGGGCTCTTGCCCGCCTTACTGTCGGGGGCGAGGACCGCTTCACTGTCTCGGCGGCCGGGCGGGTCACTGCCGCCGGGGGAGTGTCCACAGCCGGACCGGTGACCGGCATGAACATCCCTGTCACCATCCACAAACCCAGCAACACCGACCGGCCATCAGCAACGGCGCTCGTCGCCGACCCACACCTGATCACGCAGCTCCAGGCGAATGCCAAGTACCTGGTGGAATTCCACCTGTACTACGCCGCGCTGTCGGCCGCCGCATTCAAAACGACTTGGTCGGTTCCCGCTGGAGCAACCGGAAACCGAAGTGTGCTGGGGCCAGGGAGCGCCGCCACAGAGGGCAACGCCGACAACCTGGCCGTCAGAAGTGGAGTCCATGCCACCGCCACAACAGTCGTCTACGGCACCCGCAACCACGCCACGAACCTCGCGCACGCCGTGGAGAGCGGCATCCTCACGACCACGACTGCGGGAACACTCGCACTGTCGTGGGCTCAAAACGTCTCCCATGCCACAGCCGCGCGCCTGGCCACCGGCTCGTACATGCGGGTCACGCGGCTCGTCTAGAGGCTGCTGCGGCCCAGAAGCGTTGTTCCGGTAGCCGATGAACCGTTCAGGGTTGCCGTCTGTTCCTCATCTTGCGGAGCCTGCTGGGTTTTTGGCCGCCTCGTACTTGCCGCGGCAACCCTACACATCTGAAGGAAGTGCATGACAGCGACCTGACCTGGGGGGAACGACATTGCGGATCTTTCGTCAGGCAGACATGGGCGATTAGGACATCCCGCGATCACGTGATGTGCGACACGCTGGACTACCCGCCGTCGCCGTTGTTAACTCAGCGCACTCCAGTGGTTCATGTGATCCATGTGGTGTTTGAGTGGGCAAGTCGTGGGGTGGGAGTGCGGGTTATGTGGAGTCGAAGACGTGGCGTGGGCAGGTTCGCGGGCGTGACGCTTGGCGCGGTCCTCGCAGTGGGCCTTCTGCCTTCCCCGGACGGCCAGGCTGCTCCCCAGCCGACGGTTCAGGCAGCCAATGCCTCCAGTCAGGCACCCGATGGGGACAAGGTGCTGACCGAGGCCGAGGCCCTGGCCGAGGCCAAGCGGACGGGTACAGCGGTTGAGGTCATGGGCCTGCGCGGTGAGAGCCGCGAGGTGTTCGCGACACCCGAAGGTGAGCTGGAGGCCCGCGAGTACCTCCGCCCGGTCTGGACGCGGGGCGCCGGCGCCTGGAAGCGCGTTGACACAAGCCTTGCAGTGACTGATCGAGGGGTTGTCGCTCCCAAGGCGACCACTGCTGAGGTGGCGTTCTCCGGCGGCGGTGACTCTGCACCGCTCGTGAGTATGGAGAAGGCTGGACGGGTGATGTCCCTGTCTTGGCCGGACACGTTGCCAGCCCCCGAACTGGATGGCGCGGTGGCGACGTACAAGTCGGTGCTCCCCGATGTCGACCTGCGCATGACTGCTCAGGAAGATGGGTTCACTCAGCTGCTGGTCGTGAAGACGGCGGAGGCAGCCAACAACCCCGCACTTGCTGAGCTACGGCTGCAGCTCGCTACTGACGGGCTCGACGTACGGACCACGGACGAGGGTGGTCTCGAAGCGGTTGACCAAGGTGCTCAGGGCACGGTTTTCGAGGCGCCCAAGCCCTTCATGTGGGATTCCAGCGCCGGTGGCGGCGAAGTGTCGCTCAAGGCCGGGCGAATGGCCGCCGCAGCAGCGTCGGACGGGGAACCGGGTGCTGGGGAGTCGGGCAAGCTTGCCCCGGTGGGCGCTGAGGTGTCGGCTGACGGCGATGAGCTGGTGCTGACGCCGGACACTGACGTGTTGAAGGGGAGCGGCACAACCTACCCCGTGTTCATCGATCCGCAGTGGTACTCGGAACGGGCGACGGCCTGGACGATGGCGTCGAAGTACTGGGCAGGGTCTCCGCAGTGGAAGTTCAACGGCGACTCGGATGCCGGTCTTGGCTACTGCAACTGGTCCTATTGCGCCCCGCATGACACGAAGCGTCTCTTCTACCAGATTCCGGTCTCCAGGTACGCGGGCAAGTCGATCCTGTCGGCGGAGTTCGTCGTGCGGAACACCTGGTCCGCTTCGTGCTCGGACCGAACGGTGGAGCTGTGGGAGACCAAGCCGATCAGTTCGTCGACGACGTGGAACTCGCAGAACGCCGCGGGCTTTTGGGTGAAGGAGCTGGCGTCGAAGTCCTTTGCCTATGGCTTCACCGGCTGCGGTGCCAGGGATGCGGAGTTCGACGTGAAGGCGGCCGTGCAGGCGGCTGCGAATGATCGCGACGATGCGATGACGTTCGGTCTGCGTGCTGCCAGCGAGTCGGACGGATACGCGTGGAAGCGTTTTTCCGACAAGGCTTTCCTGCGCGTGACGTACAACCGGCCACCTCCGCAGATCAAGATGTCACAGCTGTCCATGCAGTTCGGCGGCGTCTGCAAGAAGCCGCAGGACGCCGTCCGTACCCGCTCTCTTGGGACTATCAGCGCGAACGACATCGTAGACCCTGACGGTGACAGCATCGCTGTTCAGTTCCAGGCCGCGTGGGACAGCGGAGATGGCCAGGGCATGGTCGCGCGGTGGAAGCCGGACAGGACCATATCCAAGCCGTCCGGCTCAGACTTCACCGTCAGCCTGCCCTCCTCCATTCCGGAGAACAAGCAGGTGAGTTGGTACGTCCGCAGCTATGACGGTGCTCAGTCCTCGCCGTGGTCGAACGCCGGTGCTGCGACCGGCTGCTACTTCTACTACGACACACAGGCACCGAAGTCGCCTTCGATCTCCTCGGGCGAGTACCCGGCATCGAACTCGGAGGACCCGAACGACCCGTGGTACGACGGGATGGGCAAGTATGGGACGTTCGAGATCAAGGCGAACGACAGCCAAGTGACCAAGTACTGGTACGGGCTCAACGTTGATCCGACCGCCAAGAACGAGATCCTCACGACCGGCGGCGCAGCCAAGACGATCCCGCTGCTCCCGGCCAAGATCGGCCTGAACACCCTGTACGTTTCCTCTCTCGACGCAGCCGGCAACAAGTCGGCGCCGACGGGCTACCGTTTCCGGGTCAAGGCGGGACAGCCCGAACGTGCTGGCTGGGCGCTCGACGAGGCGGCCGGTGCCACCGAAGCCACGGGCACCGTGCCGGCGCAGACGGCTGAGCTGTTCGGTGGGCCGACACCCGGTACTGAGGGAGCCATCGGCACAGCCATCGCGTTCGACGGCGTGGACGACTACGCACGAACCGACATCCCCACGGTCGCCACCGACACGGGCTTCTCCGTATCGGCTTGGGCGAAGCTGTCGAAGATGCCCGACGGCGCGGCCATCATCGCGGCCCAGCCGGGCAATCACAGTCCCGGATTCGAGCTGTACTACTCCAAGACGTACGACCGCTGGGTGTTCAACCAGTACGCCGCCGACACCGCAGGCTCGAGCATCGTCCGCGCGATGGCGCCCCAGCCCGGCGGGGTGCAAGCCAACGTGTGGACCCACCTGATGGGCACCTACAGTTCGTCCACTGGCGCCCTCAAGCTCTACGTCGACGGCACTCTGGTCGGTACCACCACCCACACCACCCCCTGGGATGCACGACGTGGTCTGCAGATCGGTGCCGGCTCCTACAGCGGCACGCCCGGATCCTTCTTTCCCGGCGCCGTTGACGAGGTAAGGATCTTCGACAAGCCCGTCTCCGACGCAGATGTGGCAAAGCTGCATGCGAAGCAGCCCATCGGCGCGGGCCGCCCGGCGCGCGCGGTGTTCCCGATGGACGAAGCCGCCAACGCCACACAGATCACGGGCCGGGCGGATGTGCACGCAGCCGTACTCAAGGGTGGTGCCAAGCCGGGCGAACCGGGTGTCACGAAGGCAGCTCTGACACTGGACGGTGTCGACGACTACGCGACCACAGGCTCGCCGCAGGTGAACAACCAGCGAGGCTTCTCGGTAGCGGCATGGGCGAAGCTCTCCGCGACCAAGCCCAACCACGGAGCAGTGATCGCCACCCAAGCGGGCGTGCACAAATCCGGCTTCGAACTGTATTACTCGAGCGCCTACGACCGGTGGGTGTTCAACCAGTACTCCGCAGACACACCCGAAGCCACCCCGATTCGCGCCATGCAGCCAGACGGCACCACTGCACGAGCGGGAGAATGGGTCCATCTCGCAGGCGTGCACGACACGGTCGCCAACCGGCTCACGCTGTATGTCAACGGCGTCGAGGCTGGAACGGCGACGGTGCCGCAGACCTGGTACGCCAGCGGGGCCGTGCAGATCGGTGCAGGCTCGTTCGACGGCGCGCCGAGCTCCTTCTTCCCCGGCCAGATCGACGACGTCAAGCTCTTCGACCGACCTGTATCCGCCGGGGAGGTTCAGCAGCTGTTCAAGCAGCGCCCGTTGGTCAAGGCACGCTGGAAGTTCGAGGAGATCACCGACACCGTTCCCTCGACCACCCCCGACGATTCGGGCACGGGCAACGCGCTCACCCTCAACGGCGGGGCGAAGAAGTCCGACATGGCATGGATCGACTTCGGTGCCATGGAGCTCGACGGAGTGGATGCCTACGCATCGACCGGTACCGTACCTGTCGATACCTCGGGAAGTTTCACGGTAACCGCATGGGCCCAAGCCGCCGCCATACCTGACGGAGCGGTGGCGCTCGCCAGCGCGGAGGGCAGCGCCCAGAGTGCGTTCGCCGTACGTTTCGTGCCAGATGCGACCAACCCGGAAGGCAGTCCGGGACGCTGGCAGCTGTCGGTCGCCGACACCAACGCCAGCTCCGCGGCCATTACCCGTACCGATAATGGCGAGTTCTACTCCGCAAAAGAGTGGAATCACCTGGCTCTGGTCTACGACGGTTTCACCAAGGAAGCCCGTCTGTACGTCAACGGCTCTTTGTCCGAGATCTCCTGCCCGGATGCCGACGGCGACGGTCAGGCCGATGATCCTGCCTGCTCGGATCTAGTGCCGTGGGCGGAGAACGCTCTCATCTTTAAGGCATCTTCCCTCCAGGTTGGTCGCTCCGGTTCGGGCAGCCGGGTAGGCGAGTACTTCTCCGGTCTGGTGGACGACGTGTGGGCTTTCCAGGGAGCCCTCACTGAGGACCAGGTCAAAAAGCTGGCAGCCAGCTGGTTCGACGTACCCACCCAGGTGCCCGGCGACTGACCCGTGATGAGAAGGCTCCGCAGGCGTGAACAAGCCCGTCTGCGGAGCCGACTTGTCGCCGAATGAGACTTGCATGCGTGACGGCACCGCCCGTGCCCGCGCAGTGATCACGATAGGAATCACGCATGAACGGCATACCCCTGCGCCGCCCCGGCGCAAGGCTACGGCGCAAGGTTGCCCTCGGGGCCTCCATGGCCATGGTGGTCACCTTGCTGCAGGCGGTCGCCTTCGGAACCGCCGCATCCGCCTCAGGTGACGGACTTCCCGGGCTCCCGAGTTCTGAGAAGCCCGTCAAGGGTTCGCGGACCAGTGCTGTGGCGCCCCGCATCGTAGAGAAGGGACCGCGCACGCCCCGCCAAGCGCCTAGGGCATCCTGGCCGAAAGCGGGTTCCGCGGTGGTGGAACTGGCCGCGCCCGCGGCGAAGGCCAGTGCCCCGGTGAAGGCCAAAGGCCAGCCGCTCAAGCTGATCACTCCCCCCAAGAAGCACGCGAAGCGCGCAATTGATCAAGTCGTCACGCGTGTGCTGCCGCAAGCGGCGGCACGCAAGGCTGGTGTCCACGGGCAGCTGTTCACCCTCCAGCCGTCACAGAACACAAACGGCAAGGTGGGCGCCTCGGTCGACTACTCCACCTTCGCCGAGGCATTCGGCGGCGGCTACGGCGACCGTCTGACGCTCGTCGAACTGCCCGCCTGCGTGCTCGACACACCTGGCAAGGCTGCGTGCCGGAAGGCCACTCCGGTGGCGACGGAGAACAATGTTGAAGCGCAGACCCTGACCGCACGCGCGCTCTCCCTCACGGCGGGTAGCCCGATGGTCCTGGCCGCAGTGGCCGGCGACGAAGGCAAGGGCGGCGACTACAAGGCGACCCCGCTGGCGGCGTCGGCCGCATGGAACACCGACCTGAGCTCGGGTGATTTCGGGTGGTCGTACGACATCCCGGTCCCCGAGGTGCCAGGCGACCTGGCCCCCAAGGTGGGACTGTCCTATTCGTCTGCTGCCATCGACGGCCGCACCGGTGGGACCAACAACCAGTCCTCCTGGGTCGGCGACGGGTTCGACCTGTGGCCCGGCTACATCGAACGCCGCTACAAGCCGTGTGCGGACGACGGCGTGGAGAACGCGGACGGCAACAAGCCCGCCGATCAGTGCTGGGCCTACGACAACGCCTTCATCACCTTCAACGGCAAAGGCGGCGAGCTTGTCCCGGCAGGCAACGACGAGTTCAAGCTGAAGAAGGACGACGGCACCCGCATTGCCCGCCTGGCTTCCACCGATCGGGGTAACGGTGACAACGACGGCGAGTACTGGCGGCTGACCGACCCGTCAGGCAACCGCTACTACTTCGGCTACCACCGCCTGCCCGGCTGGGCTGACGGCAAGGAAGCCACCGACTCCACCTGGACTGTCCCTGTCTATGGCGACGACGCGGGCGAGAAGTGCCACGGTGCGACGTTCGCCGACTCATGGTGTCAGCAGGCCTGGCGATGGAACCTCGACTACGCCGTCGACACTCATGGCAACGCGATCGCCTACTACTACAACAAGGAAGAAAACTCCTACGGGCGCAACCTCAAAGCAACCGACAACACGCGTTACACCCGTGGTGGCTCCCTCGACCGCATTGAGTACGGCCTGAAGTCCAGCTCCGTCTACAGCGCCCAGGCACTGGCCAAGGTCGACTTCACCAGCGCCGAACGCTGCATCCCGAACGGTCAGACCACCTGCGGCTCGATCGCCACCGACTCCTTCTACTGGTACGACACGCCGTGGGACATGAACTGCGATGCCACGGAGGACTGCGATGAAAGCCGTCTGGCAGCAACGTTCTGGACCCGTAAGCGCCTGACCGGGATCACCACCCAGGTCCTCAAGGGCACCACCTATACCCCGGTCGACTCCTGGAAGCTGGACCACCGCTGGGGCCAGGCAGACGTCGACTACCAGCTGCTGCTCGACTCCATCCAGCGCACTGGCCACACCGCCACCCCCGCGATCACCCTGCCGAAGACCACCCTCTCCTACACCCAGCTGGTCAACCGCATGGACCAGATTGGCGACGGATGGGCCCCGTTCGTCAAGGAGCGACTGTCCGGCATCGCCGACGAATACGGCGGCCAGATCGACGTCAACTACTCCGACGAAGCATGCAACCCTTCGGCGCTGCCCACACCGGAGACGAACACCACCCGCTGCTTCCCTCAGATGCTGGGCGGCTCCGACACCGAGCCGGCGGAGGAGCACTGGTTCAACAAGTACGTGGTTACCTCGGTGACCGCCACCGACCGCACCGGCGGTGCGCCGGACGCTGTCACCACCTACGAGTACCTCGGTGATGCGGCCTGGCACTACGACGATGACGACGGCCTGACCAAGGAGAAGGAAAAGACCTGGTCGCAGTGGCGCGGCTACGGGCACGTGCGGGTCAAGACCGGTGGCCAGGGCCCCGAGATGACGGGGCAGTCCGACAGCTACTTCCTGCGCGGCATGGACGGTGACCGCAAAACCCCTTCGGGCGGCACCAAGACGGTCGCTGTCTCACTCGGCACAGGCGAAGGCGACCCGATCACCGACCACGAGTCGGCAGCCGGCTTCGTCTACAAGACCGCCGCCTACTCCGGGCCCGCCGGCAAGGTGCTGGAAAAGACCATCGAACGTCCCTGGCACCACGAGACCGCGAAGAAGGAACGCACGTGGGGCACGGTGACAGCCAACTTCACCGGCACCGCCAGCTCCACGACGTACACCTCACTGGACAACGGCACCGGCGCCTCTTGGCGGACCACGTCGAAGTCCACCACGTACGACACCGTCGCCGGCCGCGCGATCGAGTTCGACGACCGCGGCGACACCACAACCGCCGCGGACAACCAGTGCACCCGCACCAACTACGCCACCAACACCACCGACAATCTCCTTACCCTGCCGTCCCGTGTGGAGACCGTTGCGGTCGCCTGTGACGCCACCCCTGACCGGGCCAAGGACGTCATCTCCGATGTCCGCACCGCCTACGACGGCAGCGCCTACGGCACCGCACCCACCAAGGGCGACGCAACGGCGACCGCCACGCTCAAGTCCCACAACGGCACCACCGCCACCTACCTCGAGACCGGCAGCACCGTCGACTCCTACGGCCGTGAGCTGACCGCCACCGACCTCACCGCCAACGTCACCGCCACACAAACCGGCACACCGGTGCGCACCCCGCGCAGTGACGGCCGCACCATCACCACCACGTTCGAGCCCACAACCGGCCTCCCCACGAAGATCACCACGAAGACCCCGCCCGCCAAGCCGCTGGACACCACCACAGCCCAGACCACTGTCGTCACCCTCGACACACTGCGCGGCCTGCCGCTGACCGAAACCGACACCAACAACCGGGTCACCACGCTGACCTACGACGCCCTCGGACGGTCCTCCAAGGTCTGGCTGCCCAACCGCTCCACCTCTCTCACCCCGTCGCACGCCTTCGACTACTTCATCGAAGAGAACAAGGCTGTCGCCGTCCGCACCCAGACGCTCAACAACTCGGGCGGGCAGCTCGCCTCCTACACCATCCTTGACGGATTCCTGCGCGAGCGGCAGACCCAGGCTCCTGGCCCCAATGGGGGAAGCCTGCTGACCGACCGCTTCTACGACGAACGCAGCCGGATCATCAAGACCTTCGCCACCTACTACACGGCGGCCCCGCCCAGTAAAACCCTGTTCGAACCCGACCAGGCGCTGAGCGTGGAGACCCAGACCCGCCACAGCTACGACGGACTGGGCCGCGAGACCGAAACAAAGCAGATCGCCGGCAACGGCGACGGCGGCGCAGTCCTGGGCGTCACGCAGACCATCTACGGCGGCGACCGCACCACCGTCATCCCGCCCGAGGGCGGCACCGCCTCCACCACCCTCACCGACGCTCGGGGACGCACTACTGAACTGCGTCAGCACCACTCCCGCAGCGCCACCGCCCCCTACGACTCCACCACCTACCGCCACACACCGGCCGGTCACCTCTCCACACTGACCGACTCCGCCGGCAACAACTGGACCTACAAGTACGACCAGCTCGGCCGCCAAATCGAGGCGAAGGACCCGGACAAGGGAACACTCGACTCCACCTACGACGACCGCGGCCAGCTCGTCACCACCACCGACGACAACAACAAGACCCTCCACCACAGCTACGACGGCCTCGGCCGCCAGACCCAGCTGCGCGACACCGACGCCTCTGGCACCCTGCGCGCAGAATGGACGTACGACACCGTCGCCGGCGCCAAGGGACAACTTGCCTCCGCCAGCCGCATCATCGGTGGATCCCGCTACACGACGAACGTCACCCAGTACGACTCCCTCTACCGGCCTCTGCGCACTTCAGTCGTCATCCCCGCAGCCGAAGGCGCCCTCCAAGGCACTTACCAAACCGGCACCACCTATGGCACTTCCGGACTCGTCTCCGGCATGTCCTACTCGGCAGCCGGCTCCCTGCCCGGCGGCTCCCATGCGTACACATACGACGCAACCCTGCGACCCATCTCCCTGCTCGGCGACGGCTTCAAGGCGGACACAAGCTACTCACTGACCGGCAAGCCGCTCCAGCAGCAGTTCGCCTCGACCGCAGCCGGCGCGAAGGTGACCCAGGTCACCAACTCCTACGAGTGGGGCACCCAGCGTCTGGCCACTTCGCGCGTGGACCGCCAGGACATCGCAGGCGTCGACCGCCACGTCACCTACGGCTACGACCAGGCCGGCAACATCCTCTCCCTCACCGACGTCGCCCGGCCCGGCACCGACAACCAGTGCTTCACCTACGACCACCTGCAACGCCTGACCGACGCGTGGACCGAAGGCGACACCACCTGCTCCGGGACTCCCTCCGGCGGTGCGATCGGCGGAGTTGCCCCGTACTGGCACTCCTACACCTACGACAAGACCGGCAACCGGCTCACTGAAACGCTCCACGACACCGCCGGCGACAGCGCCAAGGACGTCCAGCGCGCCTACACCTATCCCCCCGCGGGCAGCACCCGACCCCACGCGGTCACCGAGGTGAACCAGACCGGCCCGTCGGGCACCTCGAAGTCCACCTACGGCTACGACGAGACCGGCAACACCAAGACCCGTTTGATCGGTGGCGACACCCAAGGCCTCGACTGGGACGCCGAAGGGCACCTGACCCAATTCACCCAGCCCGTCGAGGGCAAGCCCGACGATGTCACCAGCTACATCTACGACTCCGACGGCAACCGCCTCATTGCCCGTACTCCCACCGAGACCACCCTTTACCTCGGCCACACCGAACTCGTCCTGACCAAGGGCGCCACCAAGGCCAAAGCCACCCGCTACACCGACCTCGGCAACGGCCACCAGGCCGTCAAGACGGATGACGGCGCCGTCGCCATCACCATCGCCGACCACCACGGCACCGGTCAGATCGCCGTCAAGACCGCAGACCTGGCCATGACTCAGCGCCGGTCTTTGCCCTTCGGAGCCAGCCGTGGAACTCCCACCGGCACTTGGCCCACCACCAGAGGCTTCGTCGGCGGTACCACCGACGCCACCGGCCTGACCCACCTCGGCGCCCGCGAATACGACCCCACCATCGGTCGATTCATCTCCGTCGACCCGATCATGAACCCCGCGGAACCACAGCAGATCAATGGCTACGCGTACTCCAACAACAGCCCGATCACCTTCACCGATCCGACCGGACTGTATGAGGACTGTGGAGCACCAGATCCGCGGAGCTGCCGAAAGCCTCCGAAGAAGGAAGACGAGCCCAAGGATTCTGGGAAGGACAAGGGGAGTAGCGATAACGGCAATGGCGGAGACGGCCCAGTCACTGTAGTCATTACCGTCGAATCGCCGTCCTGCGGATATGGCGGAGGCCATCTCGCTGACCAGTGCAACGTGGCCCAGTTGATGAAGAATTCGGGCTTCGTGTACGCCGAGGATCTTGACGCCTGGCAAATCGCAAAGACCCTTCTCCTGCCCGATGTGGACGACTGGAAAAAGTGCGTCAAGGGTGAAAGCCTCTCGAGCTGCGCATGGGCAGCAACTGACCTCCCGACGCCTCTCAAGGCCCTCAAGATCCTCAAACTCACTAAACTCAAAAGGACCAAGAAACTCCCCGGCGACTGCCAGTGCTTCCTCGCCGGAACCGCCGTCCTCCTTGCCGATGGCTCCACGAAGAACATCGAAGACGTCGAAATCGGTGACAAGGTCCTGGCTACGGACCCCAAAACCGGTGAAACCAGTGAACATGAAGTAACCGCCACAATCGTCACCGACAGCGACAAGCACTTCACCGAGCTCACGATCACCACGCCAGATGGTTCAGAGAAGCTGGTCGCTACACACGAGCACCCCTTCTGGTCGGTCAGTGAAAGCCGCTGGATCGAAGCTGGCAACCTCAAGCCCGGCGTGACTCTCCGCACCGAACAGGGCCGCACGGTCGAGGTCACCGCCACGCGCCAGTACCAGGACGACGCCCGGACGTACAACCTCACTATCGAAGGCGTCCACACGTACTATGTGCTGGCGGGCGAGACCCCGGTTCTCGTTCACAACAGCAACTGCAATCTCTTTAAGGGGGATGGCTGGCAACACGTGCTGAATGAGCATGTGGATGGTAGTCCAGGAGTGGTGCCAGGAAACACGACATTCTCCAATTATATGGATTTGGATGATATTGGAGAATTGATTCAGGATGCCGCCAAAACTCGAGGTCTGCCGAATAGGCCCGATCCGGTGACCGGGCGTCCCCGGGACGGGACAATTCACACCCTGGATTTCGAATATCCCGTTGGCTCTCGAGGTGAGACAAGCGTCGAAGTGATTCTCAATCCAAATGGAACTCTACGTACCGCCTATCCAAGGTGATGGCAATGGATGAATTTTCACTTCATTGGAAGATGGGTCATCCCGGCTCGGCTACACTCGCTCTACTCTCTCCGCGAGAGGCCATCGAAGTGCACACCACATACGTGGGGGATGGTCTTGGTTCCGTAGTGCAAGCGGCCATTGACCTGCGACTGGGGTCGAGCTCGGCAATCGCCTTCCTTCCTGCCGAGCCTGGGGGTACCTGCCTGTTCTTTGCAGGTGCCGACGAAGAGGCGTACTTGCAGGTCGTCCATTTTGTGGACATGGAATCAGAGTCCGGCCGCTGGAGCGGCGGTAGTCTGCGATGGCACGGTCGGGTTGACGTCCGATCATTTATCCGCGGCGTGGTACTCATGGCTGACGAAGTGCTGGTTCAGTGTGGCGGCAGTGACGCGTATTCAAGGGCTTGGGGTGGCATCTCATTCCCGATTCGTGAACTAGAGACTCTTCGGCAAGGTCGTGATCCTGGTGTGCCCAGCAGTCAGATCTGAGACGGTCTCTGACCGGGTGTTCTGAGAGAGTTCGGCGTATAAGTGACGCTGCGGTAGCACTGCCCGGTTTTCTGGATGTCATGAGTGCAAATCTGAAGGCCCATCAGGCAAGGCTTGGTGGGCCTTCAGCGGGTCTTGACGGCAGTAGTTGACGGCAACGTCAGCGGACGAGGGCGGCACCGGTGTCGGCTCATCGTCATCGCCGTTGGCCGTCTCGGTGATCGTCGGGCCGTCGAGTGCGGTGCCGAGGGTGTCGACGGCGTCGCGTTAGAGGCGGAGCCGGACGTGGGTGTAGACGGTGGCGATGACGTTTATGTCTGTTGAGCTCGGCTAGGACGAGTAACTGCCCGTAGAGGATTCGGCCCGGCTTGCTTGCCAGTCGTCCGACGTAAACTGGTCGGCGGTGCGGGAACGCCACACGGAGGAACGACGTGATCGCGCCGACGCCCAATGACCCCACGCTGTGGGAGCTTCACCGCGCACTGCAGCAGCTCCGCGAGGACCTGCGCTCGGATTTCGCAGCCTTCGCCAGCCAGCTCGAGAAGATGGTCACGAAGGACGTTTACCAGGCCGACCAGCGCGCTGTGCAGCAGCGGTTGGAGATTCTGGAGCGGCAGCAGGATGCCGAGGCCGCCGCGCGCACAATCAATCGACGTCTCGCCGTCAGCGCGTTCATTGCACCGGTATTGGTTGCCGTCGTCACCGTCTGGCTCACCTCTCGCAGCGGTCCATAGGGCACACGACAAACGGCAGGAACACTCAGCAGGCGCGGGGGAGAAGCAGGACGCGCCATGCCCGATCTGTGGCTGCCCGGTGCCGAAAGGCATCCGCTTGGCGACACAGCACCAACCGACACTCAGTTTCAGCCCAAGGTGGTCTGGCACATCACCTGGGACAAGAACGCGACTGCGGCCAAGCCGGCCGACCTTGTGCCATTCGACGCTCTGGTCCGCTACTTCACCGGTGCAGGCCGAGCTTCCGCGCCGCACCTGCTCTGGGATCCGTTCACCGGCCGGATCGCTCAGTTCTATCCGGCGAATTCGCGCAGCAAGAGCGTCGCGGACGCCCCGGGTGGCACTCGCACTAACCGGGCCGGACGCGTCCTGCTGCAGGTTGAGACGCTCTTCTTCCCCTACTGCCGCGTCAACGGAAAGTCGTACGCCACGGTCCGCGACACCCCGGCCAAGGGCCTCGACAAGGTCCTCACCTGGGCACGCAGCTGGGGCGTCCCCGACGACTGGCCGATGGGCAAGCCCACGTGGAAGGCGAACCGTAGCGATCGGGTTTGGGCCTCGCGCGGTGGCCACTACGCCCACGGCCAGGTGCCGGAGAACAGCCACAACGACCCGGGACCCATGCCGGATTGGCCCGCTATTGGCGGGAAGCCCAAGCCCACGCCGACAGCGCCCCCGTTCCCCGGCAAGGCGGCCTTCGGCCCCGGCAAGGTCAATGACTCGATCCTGCGCCTCGGCCACCAGCTCGTGAAGAAGGGCTTCGGCACCCACTACAAGGTCGGGCCGTCGCGCAGCTGGGGAGAGGCGGACCGGCTCAACGTGCGGGCCTTCCAGCGCGCCCAGAACTGGAGCGGCTCCGACGCCGACGGCTACCCCGGCCCCGAGACCTGGCGACGCCTCTTCGCCTGACCATTCCCACCGAAAGGCATGATGTGAACCTGTACGCCTCGCTGCTCCGCACGGGCATCCCCGCCCTCGCCGGGTGGCTGCTTGCCCTTTCCACCCGCTACGGCCTCGGCCTCGATTCGACGGCCCTCACCGGTGTTCTGACCCCGGTGTGCATCTTTGTCTACTACGCCGTCTTCCGACTTGCGGAGAAGTACCTGTCGCCGCGCTTCGGTTGGCTCCTGGGGTTCGCACGGCCCCCGGAGTACCCGCGCAACCGGAGTCCGCTCCCGTCCCACTGACCCACTCGACACATGGAAGAAGGCCCCCGTCTCAAGTCGCGACGAGGGCCTTCGACCTCTTGGAAATGCCAACTGTAGCAACAGCCGGCCGCCCCGAAGCCGCTGGCGAGCCCGGTTACTATCTATAGGCAAGGGGAGTCGGGCGAGGGGACAGGCTGACGGTGTCGAGTACGGAGAGGCCGGCGGTGAGGAAGCCGTACCTGGCGGGCGGCAAGGAGTTCGCGGACGTCTACGGTGTCAAGCGGTTGCAGGTCAGCCAGTGGATCAGCCGTGACGGGGTCCTCGACTACAGCCACGCCAAGATCATCAGCGGATCGCCCTATTGGCTCCTCAGCTTCGTCAAGGGCTTCGGTGAGACGACGCCGCGCCCCAAGCATGTCAATGAGCAGGCCCTCGCGGACCTGATCAAGTCCCAGGGCCCGGGCTACTGGGTTCACGACGTCAGTGAACTCCCTCCTCTGGTCGGACCAGCAGAGGTAGTGAGCCTCTTCGGGCTGCCGTCCCGGCCGCTGCTGAACAAGGCGCAGGAGACCGGCCGGTTCCGGCCGGCCGACTACTCCCTCTCCGGGACGCCCATCTGGCTGCTGGACGGCATCGTTGACGACGCTCCCGCCCTCCAGGCCGGTGCGGTGTCTGTGCCGTGGCGGATCGACGGGCAGGTTCTGGAGGCGCTCCGAACCGGAACCTACTCCGGACCCGGCGCCGTAATCATCCCTCGAGGCCCCGCAGCGAAGAAGACCGCGTAGCTGCAGGTCAGAGCGGCGTGCGGATTGACTCGTCCCCCTTTTGCATATAGAATTAGAGCATTGGGAAGGGTGATGGGGTTCGAGTGGGGGGAGGGATGGTGCGGTCGGCAGTTCGCCTCGCCGCTGCATCTCGGCGCGCCCTCGGCGGTCCCCCTCGGGCTCCACCGCGCCGCTCCGTGGTCGACATTCCACTCTCTCCAAAGATAGATTCCAACTCTTAAGAGTTGTGCATCGGAGGGGGGCGCATGTCGGTTCTGGAACAACCGCCGTTGTTCGGCATCGGAGACATTCCGCGAGTCAGGCAGCCCGCGACTGGACACGCCCAGTCGATCCAGCAGCGGTTCGAGGACTTCCACGCCCTCAACCCCTGGGTCCACCGCGAGCTGGAACGCATGACGGCCGACTGTGCACAGCACGGCTGGAATCGCGTCGGCATCGGAATGCTCTTCGAGCTCCTGCGCTACCGCTACGGCGAAGCCACCCGCGGTGACGAATTCCGCCTGAACAACAACTTCCGCTCCCGGTACGTCCGGCTCCTCGTCGACGAACACCCGGAGTGGTCACCCCTGTTCGAAGTCCGCGCCCTGCGAACGGACTGAAACGACCTCTTGGAGCAAGACCGTGACGCAAGCCGCGAGCGGCACCCGCCCGCCCGCCCCGAAGCTGAAGACCCGTAAGCCGACTGGCATCGTGCCCTGGCCGCTCGTCCTCCTCGAAGGCGAGGAGGGAGCGGGCAAAACCTTCAGCGCCGCCCAGTTCAGCGCCAGTGACAAGGTCGGCCAGACGTACTGGATCGACCTCGACGAAGGGTCGGCCGACGAGTACGCCGCCATCGACGGCGCGGACTACCTGATCATCGAGCACGACGGCACCTACCGCGACATCCTCGAACAGATCGAGGCAGTCCACGCCGAAGCCCGCCGCGCCGCTGCCGCCGGCGAGCCGCCCGTAGTCCTCGTCATCGACTCCGCATCCGCACTGTGGCGGATGCTCAGCAACTGGACCTACGAGCGCGGCCGCCGCACCAGGAAGAACCAGGCCCTGCTCCAGGAAGACCCCGACGCGGCGTACGACATCGGCCGGAACCTCTGGAACGACGCCACCGAGCGTTGGAACCGCGTCATGTACCTGCTGCGCACCCTGCCCGGTATCGCCATCGTGCTGGCCCGCGGCAAGCAGATCAGCGCCTCCGACGACAACGGACAGCCCCTGAAGGACAACCGTGGGCGGGCAGTGACCGAGTGGAAGGTCTCCGCGCAGAAGGACCTCGGCTTCGACTCCACCGTATGGGTGCGCATGAAGCGCGACGAGGATCCGCAAGTCATCAAAGTGCGCTCACTGCGGCTGCGTGTCGAGCCGAGAAAGCCCCTGCGCCTGAAGAACTTCTCCATTGAGGACCTGATCTTCAACGGCCTGGGCTGCTCGCAGGCATCTCAGCCGCGCGTCATGCCCGAACTGGCCGGAGACCGCGTCGGACCGTGGCTGAAGCGCATCGAGGGCGAGAGCAACTCGCAGGCCCTGGCAGCCATCTGGCGAGCCGTCCCAGATCCGGCGAACCAGCTCAGCCACGAAGAGATTCTGACGGTCCGCGCCGCCGCCGAGCGCAGAGCAGCCGAACTCGAGGCAGCGCCCCAGGAGATGGGCGACAAGCCCAGGTCGGACGCCGACAAGTTGCGCGCCGCTGCTGCACGCAAAGCAGCCGAGCAGGACGCCGACGCCGAACAGTGACCCCCGCTGGGCCGTCCCGCATGCCGACCGCCCGGCCACCACACTTCTTGGAGCACAATCATGTCCACAATCCTCGAACGCTCACTCTCCATATGGACCGCGGCGCACGACGTCGACGCCCGCCGGCCTCGATCGCAGCAGACCCAGCTCGGTGCGTCCGACACCGTGTGCGGTCGACGTGCCGCCTACATCCTCCATGGCACCCCGCGCACCGATCGACCGGACGCCAAGGCAGCAATCCTCGGGACATACATCCACATGGGCCTGCTTGAGTCCGCCCGGACCGAGTACGGATGGCTTGTGGAACGCAGCGTCCAGGACGACACCATCAGAGGTCACGTCGACGTCGTCCAGATCGACGACGCGACAGCCGCGCGCCTGCCCAAGCGGCACCGTCCCACGGTCCCATCCGACGTGCTGACGGTCGAGGACATCAAGACCAAGTCCACCTACCTGTGGGACAGAGTGGTGCGATACGGGGCCACCGAAGCCGAGCTGCGCCAGGTTCATCTGTACGCCGGACTGCTCGCTGACCGCGGATTTCAAGACGTGCCCGGTCAGCGATACCTGGCCCGTCTCGGGCCGCTCAACGTGCGCCGCATCCGCTTCCGCTTCATCAACCGCGACAACGGCTCCGAGCACATCCAGGAGATCGACTACGACCCCCAGCGCGCTGTCGAGGCCCGCTGGTGGGTGGACCGGGTGCGCGAGACCGGCCACCCCGAAGAGATGAAGCGGGACTTCGACGGCCCCGGTCTGGCTCCGATCTGCGACCACTGCCCCTTCCTCACCGCGTGCTGGCCTGGAACGGCGCCGGGGGTGCCGGTGCAGGCCGCGCTGATCCACGACGACGGGGACCGTGCACAGGCCCTCATCGACTACGTGCGCGGGCACGAACTGACCAGCAGTGGCGACAAGATCAAGAAGCTGGCCCGCAAGAAGCTCGACCAGTCGCCCGCAGGCATCTACGGGCCCAACGAGTTGTCGTGGGGCGGGGAGAACGATGCGGAAGAGCCAGACGTGCAAGCCATGGTCGACCTGCACGAACTGGCAGACATCCCCGTTCCCATGGCGCCCGACGCCGACAAGATGATCAAGAACCTCAAGGCGGCCAGCCTCGCCGTCCCCATGAGGAAAACCGGCAAGAAGACGGCACGGATCATCCGCGTCTCGCCCGCCGCCGCGTAGCCGCAGCCTTTCTCCCGCCCCTGCCCGGCCGCCACCGGGCAGGGCGCTCCGACCTGCCCGAACGCCGCTCCAGGGGGAGCCATGTCCATTCAACTCATGATTGCCGCCGCTTACCTGCCTCACGACGAAGTCAACCAGGGTCAGAAGCTGGCGCTGATGAAGCTCTGCGACTCGGCCGATGACGAGACGCGTCTCGCCCGTCCTGGCCTCGCCCGGCTGGCAGCGTGGGTCGGCGTCACGGCCAAGCGCGCCATCACGATCATCACCGAACTCGTCCGCAAGGGGTTGGTGGAGCGCGTGCACACCGGGAAGGCGGGCCGGGCTGCCGTCTACAGGATCTTTCCGAAGTCGGTGCCCAGAACGCCCACGACGCCGGAGCTGAAGGAGCGACTGGCCGCGCGCGAAGCGGCGCCGAAGAACCCACGCAAGGCCCGTACGGACGTGCGGAGGGCCGCCCCGGCCACACCCGCCATGACACAGGCGGACCTCGAGGAGCGAGAGACAGCCCGCCGGCGAGAGGTCGAAAACTGCCAGGAAGGCGCAGGGTTCCACGCGGGGAACCCTGCAGAGGCCGACTGCCGGGTTTCATCTGTGGAACCCAGTGGGTTTCACACGGGGAACCCAGAGGGTTTCACCGATGGAACCCCTTCCTTTCCTGTTCCTTCCTTCTCTCTTCCTTTCCCCCCTACCCCCGCGGCTGACGCCGCAGGGGAGCCCGCTGCCGCTTCGCCGCTCAAGCCGTCCGGCGCGCCGAACGATGGAGCCGGATGCACGCGGCATAGAGGGAAGCCAGCAGCGTCCTGCCGGGGCTGCGGCACGAACCCCCGCGCGGAGCGCGCCCGGGAGACGGCTACGCGCAAGGCCGAAGAGCATGAGGAGCACGGGCAGTTCTGGCAGGCCTGGCATGCCGAGAGAGAAGAACGCCGTCAGCAGGTTCAGCAGCGATCCGAGGCCACGGCGGAGGCCGCCCGCAGGACGAGGGAAGGCATCCGCAAGCCCAAAAGATAGGTCACAACTTTATAAAGTTCCCCAGGCTCTTGATCATCTCCAAGAATGCATATAAAATTAAAGCATGAGGGAAGGGGTGCACCCCGCCCATGAACGGAGGTAGGAAATGGGGTACTTGCCCAAGCTGCGGCGACGACGCGGAGGCTGTGCGGTCCTGGACGGTGGCGAGCAGGCTCACTCGCTCCTGCGGGAGCTCGCCGACCTGTACTACGAGGACTCCGAAGGCGTCGGCGACATGCTGACCACCATCGCCGAACTCGACAAGGCGGCCGAACGTGAACGCCACCTCGACGGCCTCGGCGACAGCGAGCATGCCCGTGACAACCTCGTGAATCAGCTCCTCGACGAAATCGGGGGCGCCGAGCTCCACTTCGACCCCCACGTCACCCATCACGCCCTCATGCAGGCGCGAAAGGTGGCCCATGAGGCGCGTACCCTCGCCATCGCCCTGGAGGCGCGCGCCGAAGAGCTGACCCGCCTGGCGGTCATTGCTCGCGGAGAGCGCGCGGTGGAGAGCGGCCACCCTGTCACCCGACCGGCTCTTCCGTAGCGCGCACAGCCATCTGTTGAGATAGATCCCAACTCTGTAGAGTTGACGAACATGACCTCTTGGAGAGATCACGTGACGCACCCGAACGCCCAGCTCGCCCCCATGCCCGACCACAACCGGACGGGCGATCCGCTCTGGCGCAAGCTGTGGCACACCTACGAGCCCGTCATCACCCCTCTGCGTCGGCTGCACCTCGTCACCGACGTCGAAACCGGCGGAGGTGGCGAGTTCGGAATCGTGGTGGCGCTCAAGGACGGATCACACCTGTGGATCTCGTCCGTCGGCGACCTGCCGACGGACCCCAGCGACTTGCAGGGCTTCCTCGTCGCACGCCACCACGAGGACACCCCCACCGTGGACGAGATCGTCTACGACTCCACCCCGGACGGCGAGCAGGCCGCGAACGGCAACAACATCGTTCCCCTGTTCCTCGCCATCTCGGCCTTCGTCACCGCGCGGAACCTCCGGCCGCCGCTCATCACCCTCAGCTCGGTCCGCCAGTTCGGCGTCGGCAAGGATCACCGGCAGCACGGCAAGGTCCTCGTCGGACCGTTCGACAACTCCCACGAGGCCGTGAAGCAGTACGGCTACGAGACCTACGCGCTCATGCAGAGCGGCTGGCGCTGCATTCACGAGCAGGGCGGAACGGACTGGCCGCTGACCGTGTGGGAGCGCGAGGGCGCAGTCCTCACCGTCTTCCTCCAGGACGAGGGGGAGGTCCCGGCATGACCGACCGCCCCAGGCGCGGCGACCGTCCCGCCCGCGACGTGAGCACGACGTGACCGCCATCGCATGGGTCCTGGTCGGCGCCTCCGTCTGGGCCGCCGGGTTCGGCGCTGTCCTCCTGCACGACCTGCGAACCGAGATGCGCCTCCGGCGCCCGCGCTGCACCCACTGCGGTCAGCACCACGGCCAACACGCCGCCCACTGACTTCCCGCCGGCCTCAACACAGGCCGCGCTACCACCTCTTGGAGACACCCATGGGTTTCGACATCTACGCCCAGAACCCCGAAGGCAGCCCGCTCGAGGGTATCGAGAACTACTTCCGCCTCGGGGCATTCCAAGGCGCCACGGTTATCGACGCCATGACCAACTTCGGCATGGTCACCGACGTCCCCGCCCCTGCCTGGCCCAGGATGGCCGACTTCGGCCTGACCGGCGAGGAGCTGTACCTGGGCGACGAGGCCACTGCCGAGCAGAAGGCGGCCCTCGACAAGCTCCGTGCCGCCCTCATTGAGGCGCGCGACTGGGCCGAGCCTGAGCCCGCGGGCATCCCCGGTTTCAAGCTCCGCTACAACGAGGGCCGTCTGATCACTCCTGCGGAACTCGGCGCCGCGCTCACCGCGTACGAGGCACACCCGCACTACGACATCGCGGAGATGCCCGTCGGCGACCTGACGTGGGGGCGCTGGACCGCGTTCATGCGCCGCGCCCGCGACCTCGGCGGCATTCGCGTCCACTGACCCACTACTGCGTCCCGGCCCCCGAATTGCGGGGCCGGGACGCAGTGCAGACCTCTTGGAGCTCCATCGTGATCAAAG
Source organism: Streptomyces sp. NBC_00390 (assembly GCF_036057275.1). Taxonomy (NCBI): domain Bacteria; kingdom Bacillati; phylum Actinomycetota; class Actinomycetes; order Kitasatosporales; family Streptomycetaceae; genus Streptomyces; species Streptomyces sp. NBC_00390. The sequence goes on from NZ_CP107945.1 coordinate 7,715,941, forward strand.
TGATCGACCTGCTGTGCGGCGCCGGCGGGAGCAGCACCGGCCTCGTTGAAGCCGGATACGAGCTGATCCTGGGCATCAATCACTGGCAACTCGCCATCGACACCCACGCGGCCAACCACAGAGACGCTGACCACGCCTGCATCGACATATCCGGCTTGCCCATGCGCCACCTGCCGAAGGCTGACGTGCTGTGGGCCTCCGTCATCTGCACCGAGATCAGCCCTGCGGGCGGACGCCGACGGGAGAGCAAGCAACTCGACCTCCTCGATGAGCTGGACTCGGACGAGACGTGGGAGGAGTGGCAGGCTCTGACCAAGGATGCCTTCGAGCGCACGCGTGTAACCGGCTGGTGCGTCGTGCGGGCCGCCGAAGCCAAGCGGTTCAAGGCGATCATCGTCGAGAACGTCATCGAGTTCGCCACCGACTGGCTCCTCTTCCCCGTCTGGCTCGACGCCATGGACAAGCTGGGCTACCGCGTCCAGATCGTCAGCGTCAGCAGCGCCCACATCGGCGACGACGTCAACCCACGAGCCCCGCAGTGGCGTGACCGCCTGTACTGCGTTTTCACACGCAGGACAATGCGCCAGCCCGACCTGGCACCACGTCCCCTCGCGCACTGCCCGGCCTGTGGGCAGGACGTCCCCGCCGTACAGAGTTGGTTCAACGACAAGACCCGCATCGGCAAGTACCGGCGGGACTACGACTACCGCTGCCCGCAGACCCGCTGCGGCCGGATCGTCGTTGAGCCGTACGTCCGACCGGCCGCCGACATCATCAACTGGAAGGACATCGGTACGCGCATCGGAGACCGCAAGAAGCCGCTCGTCCCCACCACCATGGACCGCATCCGCTCCGGGCTGGCCAAGTTCCCGCACCGCCCCAGCTCCATCACCCTCACCCACGGCAAAGACGGAACCGACCGCGCCTACGCGGTCGAGGACCGGCCACTTCCCACTCGCACAGCGAAGCAAGGCGACGCCCTGCTCGTCCCCACCGGCGGCAGCTGGAACACCGAACCGACCCCGGTCGACGTACCCATGCGCACCCGCCTGACCCGCGAGAGCGAAGCCCTCGTCACCGCAGACCCCTTCATCGTCGAGTTCCGGCGAAACTCCACCACCAGCCCGGTCACCAACCCCATGAGCGGAATCACGGCCAAGGGCAACCACCACGGCCTGGTCGTCCCCGACGGCACACCCTCACAGGAGACCGTCCGCAACACCCTCGTCATCCCGTATCGAAAGACCACCCCCAAGACCGCCGCAGACCCCGTACACGCCCTCTCGACCCGCGACTCGGCCGCAGTCCTGCGCAGCACCCCGGCCATCGAGGACTGCTACTTCCGGATGCTCAAGCCGCGCGAGCAGCTGCTCGGCCAGCGGTTCCCGGAGAAGTACGTCGTCTACGGCAACCAGGCCGAGCAGACGATGCAGGCAGGCAACGCGGTCTCGTGCAACGTCGCCCGGTGGATCGGCGAGCGCCTCAAGCCGGTGCTGTGACCGGGGCCAAGGAGAACCATGACCACACTCAGCCTCACCGACGCCCCCTGCCGCAACCTTCCAGGGCTCGCACCGGCAGACGACCCGCCCACCGAACGCCACGCGCGCGAGCAATGCGGACCGGTACTGCATCTGTGCGCGCCATGCCCTCTGCGCGCCCAGTGCATAGCCCACGTGATGCCGCACAAGAGCGGATTCACCGGAGTGTGCGGCGGCCGACTCTGGTTCGACGGCCTGATCATCGACCAGGTCCACGCCGCCAAGCCAACGGAACTGCCCGCTCCCGTCATCCGCAAGGCATGCGGAACCGCCGCAGGAGCGCGAGCCCATCGCAGGGCCGTCGAGCAGCAATGCGAGAACTGCGATCCCTTCCACGCCAGATACCTCGACTCGATCAAGCCGAAAGCGCCCGTACTCGTCGGCGGGCAACAGCTCGAACTCCCCGACTTCACGTGACCAGAGGACTCATGCCCGCACACACCAGCGAACGGACGATGCGCGACGTGCTCGCCCCGCTTGCCGCCGTCGCACTCATAGCCCAGGCCCACCCTGCTCTTGCCGCACCGGGCGTCGAGATCGGCACCATCTACGCCGACGGCGAGGACCGCGGCCTCGGCGTGCGCCTACACCTGCACGAGCCCGCCGACCGCGTGTACGAACGCTGGGCGAACATCATCGGCAGCGACAACCCCGACTCCCACACGCGCCTCATCGATTCGCAACCAGCACACCGCAAGACGTTCGGCGCCTTCGCAGTCACACCCATCGAACTCATCGGCTACCCGCCGGCGAGGGAGAAGGCGTGAGGGCGCGCGGTTCCGGCACCGAGCGCGGCACCGAGCGCGGCACCAGCCAAGCCCTGGAGAACGGCCGACCGCCGGTTCCCACCCCGCCGATTGAGACGACGGACGAGCGGCCGCCAGCGGACTGGTTCGACGCGATGACGTCCCTTCCGGGAGCCATGCCCGGCCGACGCTACACCGTGGCACTGCCGCCCAGACTGCTCCTGTTGAACGCCAACCAGCGGTTGCACCATCACACGCGGGCGGAGATCACGAAGGTACTGCGGCGCGCGGCGTGGGCCTCCGCCCAGCGGATACCGCCTCTGGAACGCGCGCACATCATCGGTGTCCTGCACCCCAAGGACAAGCAACGACGAGACGCGGCCAACTGGTACCCCTCCTTCAAGGCGTGCGTCGACGGGCTTGTGGACCGCGGGATCCTGCACGACGACGACCACACGCGACTCATCGGTCCGGACATGCGCATCGGGCACGTCGTCGCCGGGAACAGGCTCGTCCTGCACATACGGGAGCTTGTGCCCCTACATGCCGTCTGACCTGCGGAAATAGTTTCGAGAATTTTCCTGTCGATCTTGACCCCCTCCCTAATGCATATAGAATTAAAGCACGGAGGGAGGGGAAAGACCCCGCCCGTACACAAGGAGTCACCGTGAAGGATCTGCACGTCTACACGCTCGCCGGCATCCACGCTCGCGTCTCCAAGATCGACGCCCTCACGTCCGGCGAAGTGGACGCCGTCGCGCGGGTGATCCACGAGGCCGTCGAGACGGGCCTCGAGAAGACGGCTCCGCACATGGACGGGGACGTGCTGGCCTCCCTGCTCCCGGATGAGGCCCTGGACCTGGCAGTTGCGGTAGTCGCCCCCATTGCGGACTCGGTCACCACGAGCCCGCACAGCGGCATCGACCTGGACGCCGCGATCAACATCCTCATCGCCCTGCGTGAGCGCCTCAACCCGTAGCCCCACCCCCTGCCCGGCGGCCAGCGTTCCTGGCCGCCGGGTCCATTGGATCGCCGGGAGCGCAGTGAGCAGCGCCTGCAGCGATGCGGCTGCCCGACTGCGCGATCGCCTCCTCAACGCCGAAGCGCACGCGTGCGGGCGGCCGTGAACGCGGCTGCCCCCACTCGGCATCCATATCCGGCGCCAGCCCGGCGGACGGATTCCAACCATCGAAGGGACACGCTGATGGACCGACCGGAGGACCCCTGCGGCCGCCGCGACCGCGCGGTCTGCGATGCCGCCAGACGGCTCGCGAGAGCACTGCTCGGCCGCCTGACCCTCGCTGCGAGGGAGGTTGACCCGCGCGTGCGCACGCTCACTCTCACGTACGCGGAGAAGCCCAACTTCCAGCTGTGGCACATGCACGACCGTGATGGGCTGCGCATCCACGACTTCGCCGAGATCGGCGTATGGCCGGGCCCTCAGTGGAACGCCGTCCTGCGAGACGCCAACCAACTGGCCAAGCTCGCAGACATTTACCGGCACCCGGCCGGCTTCTACTACGTGCACCCGCTGCCGGACGAGCGCGACCGCGCCATCATCCTGCCCGCCAACCCGCGCGGGAGCGTTCCGCGCACTGCCGGCGAACTCCAGTGACCGCAACTCCCGAGTTCTGAAACAGAGTAGATCGCAGCTCAATTTTCTCCGTGGCGACCCCCATCCCGACTGCCTATAAAAATTAAGCCAAGGGGGCGCCTTCTCCCTTGCATCCAAGGAGCACGCCATGGCTGTACCCCGAGACCCCGCCCAACTGGACATACCCGGCCACCACATCAGCGCCGTCATTCTCATCCTCCTGACCCGTGCACCCAGCGCAGACGAACTCCACTCCGCCAAGCACCTCCTCGACAGCGCCGGCACGGCGGCCTGGGCCTTGCGCTCCAGCACCCTCACCGCGCTGAGCCTCGACCAGTACCGGCAGGTCCTGCACCACTGGGCCTACGCCGAACTCCTCGACACCGCCCTGTTCCTGCGCGGCGACATCAAGACCATCCGCACCCTCATGGACCACGTGGCCCAGCACCTGGCCGACTTCCAGGCCGCCTATCCGAGCCCCGACTGACCGTCCATATCCGCCATTCGCAATCGCCCGAGCAGGGCCAACCTCAGTCACACGACCTCTTGGAGCCGGTCATGAACACCCGCTGGGACAGCTTCTACGAGAACGCCCGCAAGCAGCACGGCCTGTCCCCAGACCAGGCGCGCCACGGACTCACGCATGCCGTCCGCCACGCCGTCCGGCAAGCCAGCCGCGGCGCAGTCGGGGCCGCCGGAATCAGCCGTACGGAATACCTCAGCACCCTCTTCACCACCGACCGCTTCCACGTGCTGTACCTCTACACCGCCCTGCACTGCGCCGGGCGTGCGGCCGAGGCCAACCTGATGTGGAGGAAGCACCTGCGGCAGGAGGTAGTGACCGCCGCAGAAGCTCTCGCCGCAGTCCCGGCCACCGCCCCGTTCGGCAACGCCGAAGTTCTCTTCAGCCTCATGACCCCGTGCGGCCTCACCGGCGAGCAAGCCGACCGCGTTGTCCTGCGCGCCGCCTACCACCTGAGCCTCGGCTATCCGTTCCGATCGCACCACATGCGCGACCTCACTCTGGCCGACCTGCTCGCCCACACCACTGTCGAAGAGCTCCGCCCGATGATCGGGCACGCCGCACTCGTCGAAGCGCAGCGACCCGGCGAACTGCACCTCCTGCTCAAGAGCTGACCGCACACAGAAATGACCACCGGCTGTGGCCCCTGGCTCAACGAGCCGGGGCCACAGCCACCGAGCGCATACCGAACGGAGCACAGTCGTGGAACAGCTCGACCTGTTCGGCGCAGCCGACAAGCGCAAGGTGCCCGCCACCTTCACGGCAAGATCGAACACGCGCATAGCAGACCTTCCGCCGGCGCCCGCACCAGTCACCATCCACCCGGTCGCACCCCAGCAAAACAAGGCGGTGTCCACGGCAGCGAAGCCGCGCACCTACCGCCCGCTGGGCGGCAACCCGCACAAGCAATGTCTCCAGATCGCGGCCGAGATCAGCACCGCCTGGCACGGCGAGCATGGAGGCGAAAGCATCCAGATACCCGTCGGCGTCGTCGCGGCCCTCGCGCTATGGCCACTCAAGGGGCCCGACGCTCCGCTCCTGGCCGACTGGTGGCTGGGCCTCGGAGACAAAGACCTCTTGGCCGCGTTTGATGAGTGCTGGGCCTACTGGTGGATCCGGCGCCCCGACCTCATCGACCGAGCCAGTCCCCTGCATGCGTGGATCCAGGACGAGAGACCCAGCCGGACACGAGCGCGAGCGGTGCGCGCCGTAGTGCATGAGGCGATCACCAACGGGCTGCTCCATCTGACCAGCGGTGCTGATCCGTACTTCAACTCGTCCACCGACATCCTCGGCACGCTCGTGACGTTCATGCGGTCGACGGGTGCAAAGGACGCGCTCGCGGAGTTCCATACACCGCCCGAGGTCAGCGAGATGATGGCCCGGTTCCTGCTCGACGACATGGACCCGAAACCGGGGATGACCTTCAACGATCCGACGAGCGGAACTGGCGGCATGTTCCGCGCGGCGGCTCAATTGCTGCGTGAGCGCGAACTCGACCCTGCGGACTTCGGCTGGGCGATGACGGACATCGATCCCGTGGCGGCTGCCGGCGCCGCAGCCAACGCAATCCTCTGGGGCCTTGGGCCGAACGTGGTGGTCGCATGCGGAGACACGCTGCACCAGGTCGACCCCATCGGTGAGGCCCTGAAGGAACAGCGCGAGGCGTACGAGCGCCGCGATCAGCTCCGAGGGCAGGCCGCCGTCCTTGCTGCCGTGCGCAAGGTTCAGACTCTGCTCGCGGACATCAAGCAAGGAGCTGACGTGCACAAATAGACGACAGGGTGGGGGAGTTCTTCTCGTGTAATCTTGCCCCCTTCCTGGAATGCATATAAAATTAAAGCGTGAATCGGGGGAGCCTCGCGACCAAAGGAACCACATGAACCGCACGCCCTGCCCCTGTGCATGCAACCGCGGCGGCTTCTGCGGCTGCTGCGGCCACGCCGGCTGCGGAGGCCGCTAACCCGCAACCCGACCAGACCTACAACCACCCTGCCGACCGAGCTCCAGCCCGGCGAAGAAGGCAGGGTCACCAGCTCCAACCCCGCCCTCGGCCAGCTCAACGTTCACACGGAGCTGGCCAGCAAGACCGCAACGACCTCTTGGAGGCACACATGCTGATCACCGACGCAGCCGTCAAGGAGACCGGCCTAACCGTCGCCAGAACTCTCGGAAGCGGATGGAACATCGATGCCGACGCCCCCGCCGACGGCGCCGCGCACCTCCTCCACATCGACGGCAGCCGCCTTGGCTTCCGCCCCATATTCGGCGGAGTCACCGTCCAGCTATGGATCACCGGCAACGCCACCCCACCTCTCGCGGACGACGCCGACGCCGCGGCCAAGGCCGTCCACGAGACCTACCTTGCCGGACGCCTCGCCGAAGGCAGGCACTACCACGCCGCCGTATCCCTCGTCGGGACGGAAGGCAAGCCCGCCGACAAGGAACCCGCAGACCTCATCATCGAAACGCTCCACGAACGGCTGTTCCCCGCCTTCGAACAGAAGCCCTTCTATGTCGGACACCGGCCCTGGATCGCCACCTTCGAGGGGGCCATGGCCGACATAGCCGCTGAGCAGGAGACCCAGCCCGCCGACCCGGCCGGAGACCCCGACCGAGCCGACCACGCGCCCGATACCGACCCCGACGGCGCACCAGGCGGTTTCGATCACGACAGCGTGGTCGACGCGGACGCGGACGCCAGCGAAGAGCCCAGCCCACAGAACCCGAGCTACCCCGAGGACGCCACCATCAGCGAGCCGTCCGACCTGCAGCCCAAGCCCTGCACCACCCAAAGGCGCCGCGCCGCAACCGCTAAGCGCAAGTCTTGACGGCCGTAGGGGCGCAGGAACCCTGCGCCCCTACAGGGCATCAACAGACTCCTCGAGCTCAAGGCTCGGCGCCGTGCTATCAGTCATTGGGTTTACGACAGCGGCGCGTTGACACCACTTCAGTGGAAGGGATTTCGATTCCGGGTTCCGGCTGAAGTGATCATGGTTGAGATTAGACCATGGGTGACATGAGAAGGTGGCGACATGTCGCGGTATGGGTGGGGATCGCGGTCGGCGGGGGTGCGGCAGTCGGTCTGGGTGCGCTCGCCGCGTGGGGGGATCTGGATACGGCGGACCAGATGGCAAGCGTGTTCGGAGCAGTTGCCGGGATAGTGGGACTTGCCGTGTCGGTGTTCTCCCTAATACGCAATGACGGCACGGGATCCGAGGTGGGGGCTTGGGGAGCGCGGTCGATAGCCGTCGGCGGAGGAGTGGCACGCGCGGTCACTGGCGACAACAACCACCTCGGCCCCGCGCCCACACTCACAGAACGGGCGGCAGGGGCCGCACCAGGCAGCCCCTCCGGCCCGACGGTGCGCGCCGTGGGCGACAGAAGCGTCGCAGCCGGCGGCGACATCGCGGACGCCGTCACCGGAGACGGCAACCAGCCGTGACTCCCACACCCGGGGAGCGCAGAGGCGACAGCCCGGAGCCCGCCCCAGGCCCGGCTGGAGGGCCAGCCCGGGCCGAAGGGAAGCACTCAGTCGCTGTCGGCGGCGACGCCGACACCGTGGTGACCGGGAACCACAACACCATCTCCCGCACCAACATCGAACTGGTCCAACATGCTCCGCCCGTGCAGGTGGTGCCCTCCGGATACCGCCACCAGGTCGCGCAGCTGGCTGCATCCGAGTTCCAAGGCCGTGAAGCAGAACTGGCGGCGATGGCCGCGTTCTGTACTGAGCCCGACCCGTCCGGCCCCGAGGACGCTGCCAAACATCCGTACTGGCGGTGGCTCGCGCCGCCGTGGGCCGGCAAGACCGCGCTGATGGCCCACTTCGTCCTTAATCCTCCCCAAGGGGTCGCAGTGGTGTCATTCTTCATCACTGCCCGCCTCGCCCGGCAGAACGACCGCACCGCTTTCTGCGAGGTCCTCTCGCGTCAGCTGTACGAACTTCTCGGCGAACAGCAACCCCCCATCACCGAACACACCCGCGACGCGCAACTCCTACACGCACTCGAACGCAGCGCAGCCCACTGCGGACAGCATGGGCGTCGGCTGATCCTGGTCCTCGACGGCCTCGACGAGGACCGCGGCGTCACCACTGGCCCCGACAGCCACAGCATCGCTGCCCTTCTGCCCCGCAACCCACCCCCGGGCATGCGTGTCCTGCTCGCCGGACGCCCCAACCCGCCCGTCCCCGACGATGTTCCGACAGGCCATCCCCTGCGCAGCACAGACATCAACCGGGAACTACAGAGGTCCCCGCACGCGGAAGCCGTCCGCCGCGAGGCCGAAGACGGTCTCCTGCGGTTGCTGGACAACGGTGGCCTGGGCCGCGACTTGGTCGGTTTGGTTTCCGCCGCCGGCGGACTCACCGGCGCCGACCTCGCCCACCTCGCCGGTACCCGACCCGTACGGGTAGAACGCGAACTCAGAGCCGTGGACGGACGCGTCTTTCGCACACGCTCCGCAGTCCATAGCGCCGAACAGGTCTACCTCCTCGGCCACGAACAGATTCAGAAGTCTGCCCTGGACCTGATCACCGACACCGAACTCGACCATTACCGCCAGCGCCTGCACACATGGGCCGACCACTACCACCGCGCGGGCTGGCCCCCCGACACCCCTGAATACCTCCTCCGCGGCTACACCCAACTCCTACGCACCGGGCGCGACGGGCCCCGCCTCGCCGCCCTCGCCACCGACCCCGCACGCCACGAACGTCTCTGGCTCACCACAGGCGCCGACCTCGACGCCCTTACCGAAATTCAGGCTGCCCTCGACCTCCTACACGCCACCACCGACGCCACTGCGGCCGACGTCGCCACAGCACTGCGCCTGGCCATCCACCGCGACAGGCTCCATGACCACACTGGCAACGTCCCACAGGAACTGGTGATTCTGTGGGCCAGACTCGGACACGCCGACCGGGCTGCCGCGCTCGCTCGCGCCCATCCGGTCAGCAGCACGCGAGCCAATCGGATCGCAGCAGTAGCCCAGACGTTGGCGGCAGCCGGAGACCATGAGAGCGCCGCGGATATTGTCCGTACTCTCGCCGGCCCCGAGCAGCGGGCCCGTGCCCTGATTGCTGTTGCTGAGGCGGCGGTCCGAGCCGGAGACCGTGAGAGTGCCGTCGACCTTGCGCGCGAGGCCGCGGATATTGTCCGTACTCTCGCCGACCCCGAGCAATGGGCCCGTGCCCTGGTTGCTGTTGCTGCGGCCGCGGCCCGGGCCGGAGACCGTGAGAGCGCCGTCGACCTTGCGCGCGAGGCCGCGGATATTGTCCGTACTCTCGCCGACCCCGAGCAGCGGGCCCGTGCCCTGGTTGCTGTTGCTGCGGCCGCGGCCCGAGCCGGAGACCGTGAGAGCGGCGCGGATATTGTCCGTACTCTCGCCGACCCCGAGCAGCGGGCCCAGGCCCTGGTTGCTGTTGCTGTTGCTCAGGCGGCGGGCCGGGCCGGAGACCGTGAGAGTGCCGTCGACCTTGCGCGCGAGGCCGCGGATATTGTCCGTACTCTCGCCGACCCCGCGCGGCGGGCCCAGGCCCTGATTGGTGTGGCCGATGCCGCGGCCAGAGCCGAAGACCGCCGGACCGCCGCCGAGATCGCGCGCGAAGTTGCTGACCTCGCCCGCACCCTCACGCCCTCCTGGCAGCAGGCCCATGCCCTGACCGCTGCCGCTGAGGCAGCAGGCAGAGCCGGAGACCGTGAGAGCGCCGTCGACCTTGCGCGCGAGGCCGCGGATATTGTCCGTACTCTCGCCGACCCCGCGCGGCGGGCCCAGGCCCTGATTGGTGCCGCTGAGGCGGCGGGCCGGGCCGGAGACCGTGAGAGCGCCGTCGACCTTGCGCGCGAGGCCGCGGATATTGTCCGTACTCTCGCCGACCCCGCGCGGCGGGCCTACGCCCTGATTGCTGCCGCCCAGGCTGTGGGTGAAGCCGGAGACCATGAGAGCGCCGCGGATATTGTCCGTACCCTCGCCGACCCCGAGCAGCGGGCCGAGGCCCTGATTGCTGTTGCTGAGGCGGCGGCCGGAGCCGGAGACCGTGAGAGCGGCGCGGATATTGTCCGTACTCTCGCCGACCCCGAGCAGCGGGCCCAGGCCCTGATTGCTGTTGCTGCGGCCGCGGCCCGAGCCGGAGACCGTGAGAGCGCCGTCGACCTTGCGCGCGAGGCCGCCGAGATTGTCCGTACTCTCGCCGACCCCGAGCAGCGGACCCATGGCCTGATTGCTGCGGCCCAGGCTGTGGGTGAAGCCGGAGACCATGAGAGCGGCGCGGATATTGTCCGTACTCTCGCCGACCCCGAGCAGCGGACCCATGGCCTGATTGCTGCCGCTGAGGCGGCGGGCAGAGCCGGAGACCGTGAGAGCGCCGTCGACATTGCCCGCGAGGCCGCCGAGGTTGCCCGCACCCTCGCCGACCCCGCGCGGCGGGCCTACGCCCTGATTGCTGCCGCCCAGGCTGTGGGCGAAGCCGGAGACCATGAGGGCGCCGCAGATATCGTCCGTACTCTCGCCGACACCGACCCCGAGCAGCGGGCCGAGGCCCTGATTGGTGTTGCCGATGTGGCGGTCCGAGCCGGAGACCGTGAGAGCGCCGTCGACCTTGCGCGTGAGGCCGCGGATATTGTCCGTACTCTCGCCGACCCCGGGCAGCGGGCCCGGGCCTTGACCGCTGCCGCTGAGGCGGCGGTCCGAGCCGGAGACCGTGAGAGCGCCGTCGACCTTGCGCGTGAGGCCGCCGAAATTGCCCGCACCCTCACCGACCCCGGGCAGCAGTCACGGGTCCGGGGTGCCGTTGCCGAGGCCGCGGCCCGAGCCGGCCATTATCGGACCGTCGCCGATCTTGCTGGCACCCCGACCGTTGACGAGATTGGCCGCACCCTCGACCGCTCCTTGCGGCAGGCCCGGGCCTTGACCGCTGCCGCTGAGGCGGCGGTCCGAGCCGGAGACCGTGAGAGCGCCGTCGACCTTGCGCGTGAGGCCGCCGAGGTTGCCCGCACCCTCGCCGACCCCTTGCGGCAGGCCCGGGCCTTGACCGCTGCCGCTGAGGCGGCGGTCCGAGCCGGAGACCGTGAGAGCGCCGTCGACCTTGCGCGTGAGGCCGCCGAAATTGCCCGCACCCTCACCGACCCCGGGCAGCAGTCCCGCATTCTTAGCGCGGCCGCCCAGGCCGCGGCCAAAGCCAGCCACCGCCGGACCGCCGCCGAGATCGCGCGCGAAGTTGCTGACCTTGCCCGTACCCTCACGCCCCCCTGGCAGCAGGCCCATGCCCTGACCGCTGCCGCCGAGGCAGCAGGCAGAGCCGGAGACCATGAGAGCGCCGCCGGGATTGCGCGCGAAGTTGCTGACCTTGCCTGCACCCTCTCCGACCCCGGGCAGAGGGCCCAGGCCCTGACCGCCGCCGCGCAGGCCGCGGCCAGAACCGGCCACCATCAGAGCGCCGCCGAGATTGCCCGCGCCCTCACCCATCCCGGACAGCGGACTCATGCCCTGACCGCCGCTGCCGATGCCGCGGCCAGAGCTGGAGACCGCAGGACTGCCGCCGGGATTGCGCGCGAAGTTGCTGACCTTGCCCGTACCCTTACGCCCCCCTGGCAGCAGGCCCATGCCCTGACCGCTGCCGCCGAGGCAGCAGGCAGAGCCGGAGACCATGAGAGCGCCGCCGGGATTGCGCGCGAGGCCGCCGAGATTGCCCGCACCCTCACCGACCCCGAGCAGCGGACCCAGGCCTTGACCGCCGCCGCGCAGGCCGCGGCCAGAACCGGCCACCATCGGACCGCTGTTGAGATTGCCCGCACCCTCACTGACCCCGAGCACCAGGTCCGCGCCCTTTCTCGGTTGGCGGAGTGCTACGGGGCATCATCCCGGGGCCACGGGTTTCTTATTGAGGCGCTGACGGTGGCGCGATGGGTGGAGTGTTTGGGAGCGATGGCTCTTGTGGCGCCGGAGGCATTGGTGGTGGCGTTCGAGTTGATCGTCGATCGTGGGGCGGCGGATGAGCCGCCGCACTGAGCTTGTCCTACCTTCCAAGTGTGGGTCTGAGCTGATCATCGCCATGCGGCGAGCGAGGTTGTGCAGGCGGGCGATCCCGAGCATGGGGTGGTGGACGCCGTCGCCTTTGAGGCGGCAGTCGCGGAGGATCTTCCAGGTCTTCATGCAGGCAAAGACGTGCTCGCCGCGGGCGCGCGGACCTGCTTGTGGGATGTGTTGTCGGGCAGGTCCTCGCCCTTGCCGTGGCGGTAAGGCATGACGAGTCCGGTGCCGGGATAGCCGCCGTCAGCGATCGTGGTGGTTTTGCCGACGACGGCGGGCGGGTAGTCGCTCTTGTCGGTGCGTTTGCCCTGGTCGAGGGCGGTGTGGGTCTTGACGAGCTGGCCGTCGTGGAAGACCTGGACCATGGTGGCAGTGGAACGGACGTCGACCTTGCGGCCGATTAGCTTCCAGGGCGCGGAGTAGAGGGTGCGGCCGACCTTGATGTGGATGTCCGGGCCAACCGTGGCCGTCGACCAGCGAGCCAGCACGAACGGAGTCGTCGGCAAGGGCGGCAGTTCGGCCGCCTCCAGTGCCCCGCCAGAACGAGTCGCGGACATGGGGCATCGGCCGCTCGACCCGTGGTTTGTCCTTCGGCTTCGCGGCCCGGGCGCTTCCACGTCCGGCGTGACGCCGACGCCTGGGCCCGGGTTCGGCCGAGGGGCGCGGTTCGCCGGGATGGGCGACACCTGAAGCCTTCTCGGATGCGGGTGTTGACGGCTGAGGCCGGGGCAGGCGGTCCGGTGACGGCTCCTGTCGGGTTCCCTCGTCGCGGCAGGAGCCCCCTGTGGTGCCCGCCCTGGCGTGCGAAGCCGGCTTGGGTGTGCGAAGAAACGTGCAGAACGGCTGTTACCAAGATCGCGTCCGCTGTTCGGATGATGCGCCGGGCGGCGCAACCGGTCGTGCGCCGGAGCGTGCAAGCGGTTGCTGTTGATCATTCAACGGGTGGGTGTAGCGGTCAGTGAATGTCAGGGCCACGCCCGCCGCAGATGCGTGCCTCATGCAGGTGATGGTTACGGAAATGTCCGCATACGGTAACCGGCTCCGGTCGGCCTGTCGCAGGCTCCACCGAAGCTCCACAGTTTGGGTCCTCGGCCTGCACCGGGCCGGGAACCCGCATCGCCACCTCCAGCCTGTATCGGCTGGTGAGGCCTGTTTCTTGAGGGGACATCAGCTATGTCTGCTTCTTCGACCGCCCGCCGTTTCGCGGCGACCATCCTCGCGGCCGGCGCCGTCGTATCCGCCGTCGCCCTGCCGGCCTCCGCCCACGACGGCGACCGCCAACGGCACCCGCGGGTCGAGATCAGCGCCGTGCAGGCCGACAGCCCCGGACGCGACAACGGCTCCAACCGCTCCCTGAATGCCGAGTGGGTCGAGATCACCAACAAGTCCCGCCGCTCGGTCGACCTGGACGGCTGGACGCTGCGCGACCGCGACGGCAACCGCTACCGCTTCGACGACTACCGTCTCGCTGGCCGCGCAACCGTCCGCATCCACACCGGCTTCGGACGCGACACCCGTACTGACCTCTACCAGGACCTCCGGCACTACGTGTGGGACAACCGCTCCGACAAGGCGACCCTGCGCGACGACCACCGCCGCACCGTCGACACCGAAGCGTGGGGCCGCCAGTCCCACCGCCGTTAGCCGAACCGGCCGGTGGCCGGGCCGTCTGCACCTGGACAGCAGACGCACCCCCTCGCCGGCGGACCCTGAACTGTGTGCCGGGCAGCCTGACCTGCCCGGCACGCCCGTTCCACTGCCCCGGCCCCCGGCAACCGGTCCCGTCCGGCTGCGAGGCACCGTGACCCGGAGCCGTCAGGGATGATTGAAACCACAACAGTCTTGTATGTAGGCTTCTGCCGCTCATCAGCACTAATGAGGGGGGACCTCACCCTTGCGTACCCATGCCGTCATCACCGCCGCCGTCGTGGCCGGAACGTTCGCCGCACTGACCGCGAGCCCGGCCCAGGCCGCCGAATACTCCTCCGCACTCAAGATCCGCGGCATCCAGTACGACGCACCCGGCAGGGACTCCAACAGCTGCTCCACCGGCAACACCCGCGACGAGTACCTGACCATCAAGAACTACTCGTCCTCGGCGACCGTCAACCTCCGCGGATACGTCGTCAAGGACGCCGCGGGCAACCGCTTCACCTTCACCGCCAACCACTACCTGCAGCCCGGCGACTACGTGAAACTCCGCGGCGGCAACGGCACCGACTCCGACAGCAGCAACGTCGTCTACCGCGACAACTGCAACTTCATGTGGAACAACGACCGCGACACCATCTACCTCTACAAGCCCACCGGCAGCCGCGCCGACGTCCACTCCTACACCAAGAGTGGAAACGACCGCGACGGCAACGGCTACGTCAGCTTCCACTGAACGGCACAACCAACTCTGGCCTCGTCACCCAGCGACGACGAGGCCAGAGGCCACCCGCATCAGCCACAGGAGCAGCGGCCGGAGAGGCACAGCGAAGGGCCCGGTACCGCCGTACCGGGCTCTCCGCCGTCAGCAGGCAACCTGAGCTACGCATCTGCGTACGCAACTCGAGTCCGCAGAGCGCCGAGAGCGACCTGGTTGATCGGTGCCATCGCCTGGAAGTACCGCACGGGCTCGCCGTGTATGGATCTGCCCGCCGCTTCGGTTCGTGGAAGGGCCCTACAACCGGCAGCGGAAAGGGGCGTTCGACGGGCGATCGAGGACGTAGAGACCGGCGCGACGATGTCCTGGCCAACGACCCCAAAACAAGCGACACAGGGAACCTCGATGGCGTCTGCGCGCGACTCTTCCTGCTGGAAGAGCCGCAGCGACTATCAGCCTCTTCCCTCAGACACTATGAGGATCCTGTGCGGACCACGGACCTCCGCGCCGGCAGGGGTCGCAGTGCGGAAAGATCGGAACCCGCGACGACGGCCGAAGGCGGCGGCTCGACGTGATGCATCGATTCGATGGCAGACAGATCGTCCTCAGTGAACGTCACCACCCGCCCTTTCTTACTGTGGGGCAGCCGGCTGATATTGCGGCGCAACCATCGCTCCGGGACGCGTAACCGTTCCGCAGCCTGAGCGTAGGTAAGGATCGTCATCGTGCCGCCTGCCCAGGGCAGGCAACCACGTGGACGCAGCCGCGATGAGAGCAGACCGACGGCAAAACGATGCAACAGCTAGGGATGGCGCAGGGCACGCAGGACTCTCCCGACTCTCCTGACAGCGCCCCCGCGCCAAGCCCCAGCCTAGCGAGTTGAACGAAAGGGACGAGCCGCTGCGCTTGAAGCGTCGGGTTCCACCGAGATCATCAGAGGACGCCCGCCTGTTCCTGACGACACGCCTTCCAGAAGCCCTCCTCAGCCAGAGGCCAACAAACGCAACCCCGTCTCCGGACTCGCCGACGCCATCGCAGCCTCCACCGCCTCACTGATCTCACCGTCCAACTCCCTCAGGAGATGCCCGTAGCGATCGATCGTCGTGGTGATCGACTCGTGCCCAAGCCTCGCCTGAATCGCCGGGGACGGGATCTTCGCTGCGATCAGCCACGCAACATGCGTATGCCGCAAGTCATGGATGCGAGGCTGCTTCTGCAAGCCCTTCTGAACAGCTGCCTCGACAGCCGGCTGCCACCGGCGTTGGTAGAAGTTCGCGTGCAACCAGGGCCTACCAAGATCGGTTCGGAACACGAACGCCTCGGCCGACTGCCCGACCACCCTGCGCCGCGCAATCTCTGCCAGCGAGGGCGACAGCGCAATCACCCGCCGCGCCTTCCTCGTCTTAGGAGGGCCGAGGAAGAACGACCGCCCGCTCCCCGTCGCAGCCCGCTTCCAAGCACGCTGCACACTGGCAGTCGGGACGGCAGCGTTCAGATTCAGATCCCGGACCTGCAGCGCAGTGGCCTCACCCCACCGCATCCCGGTACCTACAAGCCAGTCGGTGAGATCCCGTGCGTGAGGGTCCCAGATCTCGCTTGCAACGCGCAGGTACTCGCCGCGTTCAAGGTATGTCATCTCCTCCTCGATCAGGTGGTCCACGCGAGGGAGCCGAGTGTTCTGGCAACAGTTCTTGGTACGCAGCTGCGGCTCAGCTTCGACTGCTGCTTGCACGAAGCAGTGCAAAAGTCCGTGTCGCTTAGCAAGCGACTTGGGATGCGCAGGCTTTCTCACCCATCGCTGGGGGTCCTGCGGGTCTCTGAGACCGGATTCTTCCAGCCGTATCCAGTCACGAACGTCGTCAGCCGTCAGGTTGCAGATTGTCGCGGGAACTAACGCACCAGTCGGCAGAGTGTGGCGAGCCAGCGAGATGTGGAGGCGTATCTCCCGCCGATAGTCCTCGCGAGTGAGTTCGTCCACTCCGGTGAGCCGATCGACACACCGGTAGGCCCATTCAACCAGTGGAACGTCATCCGGATAGGTCTCCGGTTCTGCGAATCCATGGCCGCGGACCCAGCCCCGAGGCCACTGCTGACCGTGGGCATCGACCAGCTTCTTGAATTGTTCTGCCGACGGCCGGCTGCCGAACTTCTCGTTCTGCTGGCGGCCCCCGCGCCCACCTTCTCGCCAGCGGACCTGAAAGGTCACGGTTCCGTCCTTGCACGCACGTTCCACAATGTTCGCCATGACCCCCAACCTACGGTGAACAAGAAAGAGTAGTGCTCCCACCGTGCTCCCACGCTGGGAGAACAACTCGTCGTGAATCAGAGAAACTTGCAGGTCAAGCACCCCCCAGCAGCCGGTTCCGTACGCCTACACGACGAAACCGGTACTGGTCATGGGAATGCTGCCTCTCTACGGATGGAACCGGTGGACGGGAAGGTCGGGCGGAATCAGGCGGCCGCGCGGCCGGCGGGCCGCTCGAGGCCGTAGCGGTCGCGCAGCGTGCGCCCCGCGTACTCGGTGCGGAACAGCCCCCGCCGCTGCAGCAGTGGCACGACATGGTCGACGAAGTCGTCGAGGCCGCCGGGCAGATACGGCGGCATGATGTTGAAGCCGTCCGCCGCTCCCTGGGTGAACCACTCCTCGAGCTGGTCGGCGATCTGCTCCGGCGTACCCGCGAACACCCGGTGCCCGCGGCCGCCGCCGAGCCGGGCGATCAGCTCGCGGATGGTCAGGCTCTCGCGCCGGGCCAGCTCAGCCACGAGCGTGAACCGGGACTTGTTGCCGTTGATGTCGCGCTCCTCGGGGAGCTCGGGCAGCGGCCCGTCCAGCGGCAGACCGGTCAGATCGGTGCCGAGCATCCCGGAGAGCTGCTGCAGACCGTACGCGGGGACCTGCAGATCGGTCAGCTCGTCCTCGAGCGCCCGGGCCTCGGCCTCGGTGCCTCCGATGACCGGGCAGATCCCCGGCAGGATCTTCAACTGGTCCGCCGTGCGGCCGTACTTCGCCAGGCGCGACTTCAGGTCCTTGTAGAACGTCTGCCCGTCGGCGAGCGTCTGCTGGGCGGTGAACACCGCCTCCGCGTACCGCGCAGCGAACTCCTTCCCGTCCTCCGACGATCCGGCCTGCACCAGCAGTGGATGGCCCTGCGGTGAACGCGGCACATTGAGCGGACCGTCGACCCGGAAGTGGTCGCCGCGGTGGTCGATCGCACGGACCGCGCCCTCCTCGGCGTAGACACCGCGCTCGCGGTCGATGACGGCCGCGTCGTCCCGCCAGCTGTCCCACAGGGCGCGCGTCACGTCGAGGAACTCGGCGGCCCGCTCGTAGCGCAGCGAGTGCTCCAGGTGCTCCTCGCTGCCGAAGTTGCGCGCCTCGGCCACATTGCCCGAGGTGACGATGTTCCAGCCGGCGCGGCCGCCGCTGAGATGGTCGAGCGAGGCGAACTTCCGGGCCACATGGAAGGGTTCGTTGAACGTGGTGGAGACCGTAGCGATCAGACCGATGTGCTCGGTCGCCACGGCCAGCGCGGACAGCAGGGTCAGCGGCTCGAATCCGCCGACCGCGTTGTAGCGGGCATTGCCCCACAGGGCGACGCCGTCCGCGAGGAACAGCGAGTCCAGCTTGCCGCGCTCCGCGGTACGGGCGAGCTCCTGGAAGTACGACAGATCGGTGATCCGCTCGGGCTGGGTGAGCGGGTGGCGCCAGGCGGCGTCGTGGTGGCCCGCGTTCATCAGGAACGCGTTGAGATGGAACTGCCGTGGGGTATCGGCGGACATGGGCTGGTCCTCAGTTTCCGGTAGGGGTGCGCCAGGACGTGAAACGGCGCTCGATCGCCACGAGCAGCTGGTTGAAGGCGACGCCGATGGCGGAGATGGTGATGATCCCGGCGTACATCTCGGGGATCGCGAAATTGAACTGCGAGGCGTTGACCAGATAGCCGAGCCCGGCCTTCGCGCCGACCATCTCGGCGGCGACCAGCACCAGGATCGCCCCGGCGCCGGCCAGCCGGATGCCGGTGAACACGGTCGGCACGGACGCGGGCAGGATCACCTTCTGGAAGATCCTCGGGGCCGGTAGATCCATCGACCGGGCGAGCCGGAGCAGCGTCGGATCGACCGTGCGCACGGCGCTGATGGTGTTCAGCAGGATCGGCCAGGTGCAGGCGTACAGCACGATGGAGACCTTCGAGGTCTCGCCGATGCCCAGCAGCAGGACGAACACCGGCAGCAGCGCGAGCGCCGCCGTGTTGCGGAAGACCTCCAGCAGCGGCTCGAGGAAGTCCGCGAGCGGCCGGTACCAGCCGATCAGCAGGCCCAGCGGCACCGCGAAGGCGACGGCCAGTCCGAATCCCGTGAACGAGCGGCCCAGACTGGCCCAGGTGTGCTCGCCGAGCTGCCCGTCCCGCAACAACTGCCACCAGGCGACGGCCACTTCGGAGAAGGGCGGCAGGAAGGTCCGGTCGACCAGACCGAGCCGTGGCGCCGCCTCCCACACGGCGATCAGCGTCAGGACCGCCACGGTGCGGGTGAAGACGCCCACCATGGCCCGGCCGGCGCGGCGCAGGAGGGACGGCGCCCTGGGCACTTGGGCGGGGGCGGCGGGCACGGCCGGCACGGCGTCGGTGCCGGGGTCCGCGCCGATCGCACCGACGGCCGGCCGGGCCGTCTTCTCGGTGATGATGCTCATGGCGCTGCGGCCTCCCTCTCCTGTTGCTGCGCGCGGGTGACCTCGTCGCGCAACAGGCTCCAGATCTGACGGCGGTGGTGCGCGAACTCGGGGCTGGAGCGCGGATCGTCGTCGGCCGCACGGGCACCGAGACCGATCGGCACGATCTCCTTGATGCGGCCGGGCCGCGAGGTGAGCACGGCGACCCGCTGACCGAGCCGTACCGCCTCGTCGATGCCGTGCGTGATGAAGACGATCGTCTTGCCGGTGCGCTGCCAGATCCGCAGCAGCTCGTCCTGCAACGACTCGCGGGTCTGGGCGTCCAGCGCCGCGAACGGCTCGTCCATCAGCAGGACATCGGGGTCGTAGGCGAGGCTGCGGGCGATCGCTACCCGCTGGCGCATCCCGCCGGACAGCTCATGCGGATGACGGTCCTCGAAGCCGCTCAGCCCCACCAGCGCCAGATAGTCCCTGGCACGGCCGGCCCGTTCGCGGCGCGGCACACCGGTGGCCTCCAGGCCGAACTCCACATTTCCCAGGGCCGTGCGCCACGGCAGGAGCGCGTACTGCTGGAAGACGATGCCCCGGTCCAGACCCGGACCGGTCACCGGCTCGCCGTCCAGCAGGATCTCGCCGCTGGTGGGCCGGGACAGACCGCCGAGCAGATCGAGCAGCGTCGATTTGCCGCAGCCGCTCGGACCGACGATCACGGTGAACTCCCCGGCGGCGATGTCGAGATCGATGCCGTCCAGCGCCGTGACGTCCGGGTGCCCGCCCTTGACGGGGAAGGCCTTCGAGATGCCCCGGAAGCTGATTTTCGCGGTCATGTGTCACCGCCCCTTCGTGGCGGCGGCGTTGAACTCGTTGGTGTAGAGCTGGTCGACGTCGACCTGTCCGGCCTTGATGTCCCCACGGTCGGACAGCCAGTCGTTCCAGACGGTCAGTTCCTGCGCGGCGATACGGCCGCCGGGAGCCGAGACGCCGTAGGAGCGCCAGTACTTGAGCGGCTCTGCGCTCTCGTTTCGGCCGCGCTTGCCGACGATCTCGGTCAACTTGGCCACGACCTCGTCGCGCGGGGTGGTGCGTGACCAGTCCAGGGCCTTGCCGACGCCTGTCACGAAGATGCCGACGGTCTCGGGGTTCTGCTCGATGAAGCGCTTGGTGAACACATAGCTGCCGGCGCTGAAGGCTCCCCGCAGGTCGTAGTCGCTGAACAGCTTGCGCAGGCCGCCGGTCTCCAGAGCCTTGTCGCGCAGGATGCCGCCGAGGACGCCCACCTCGATCTGGCCGCGGCGCAGCGACTGTTCGGTGTTGACGGGCGGGACGACGATCCGCTCGACGCGTCCGGACTCGGCCCGGCTCAGGCCGTGGTTTTTCAGATAGATGTCGAGCATCGCCTCGTGGTGCGCGCCGAGGGTGTTCATACCGACCTTTTTGCCGAGCAGGTCGCGCGGGGAGCGTATGGGGCTGTCCTCGGTGACGTAGAAGCCGTTGAAGGCGTGCTTGTCGGCGCCGTAGTAGCTGACCACCGCCTTGATGGGGGCCTTGCCGGCAGCGAGTTTGACGACGGCGCCGTTGAACGCGCCGCCGAAGTCGGTCTGACCGGAGGCCGCGGACTGGATGTCCTGCGGGCCGCTGATCGTGTTGCCGACCCACTTGAGTTCCAGGTCCTCCAGATGGCCGAGGGCCGCGGCGAGTTCGGCGGGGCTGACCGCTCCGGCCGAGCCTTGGTAGCGCAGCGTTCTGGTGTTGCGTACGCCGCTGCCGCTCGCCGTGCCGCAGCCGGCGACCGCCAGGGCGGAGAGTCCGGTCAGGGCGAGGAAGGTACGTCGGGATGTGGTGTGCACGGGGGATTCCTTCACAGGGCACGGGAGGCGGACGTCGCCGCACCGGCGGACGGGACGGGCAGGGCGTGGATGAACTCGTCGACGACGTCGAACAGGCGCAGGGCGGCCTCCGGGCGCAGCTGCGCTCCGCCGTCCGTGAGCCGTTCGACATGGCTGTCGAGGAAGAAGGACCCGGCCACGACATGCCGGGCGCCGAGGGCCGACAGCACGGGACGCAGGGCGTAGTCGATGGTGAGGACATGGGCGAGGCTGCCGCCGGTGACCAGCGGCAGCACGGTCTTTCCGGCCAGGCCGGACTGCGGCAGCAGATCGAGGAAGGCCTTCAGCAGCCCGGTGTACGAGGCCTTGTAGACGGGCGTCGCCACGATCAGAGCGTCCGCGGCGGCCACCTGCTCGGCGGCCGAGCGCAGAGCTGGGTGGTCGGTCCGGCCGGACAGCAGCTCTGCGGCGGGCAGTTCACGCACTCGAAAATGGCCGGCGTCGAAGCCGGTGACGGCCAGCCGCCCCAGGGCCTGCTCGACCAGCAGTTCGGTGCGCGAGTTCACGGACGGGCTTCCGGAGAGAGCCAGGATGGAGGTCATCAGTCATTCCGTTTCGGGGTACGCGAAGGTGCCTGGGACGGTGTCAGGAAAAGAAGGCCCGTCCAGGGAAATGGGTCGGCGAAAGAGGAAATGAGAAATGCGGAACAGCTGAAATGAGATGCATGCCCGTGGCATGAGGAATCAGCCGGGGTGATGCTCCGGGAATCCCGCCGTGGGTCCGCGGTCGCGAACCGTGGCCGCGGCCTTGGGGCAGTGGCCCCTGGCGGCAGGTCTCAGACCGGCTGTTGCCCCCGGCGCAGGGGCCGGGAGGCGGGAGAGGACCTGGTTCCGGACAGGGAAAGGGAGTTCAGCTGCGCGTGTTTCAGCGGCCGGCGGCACACAGTGCGCTGGCGAGCCGTCGGAGATCGACGTGCAGGCGCGATACGAGAATGTCAGCTTGACTCACACCGCTGAGAATGTCAGCGATATCCGGCCACGTCAATGTCCACGTGAAATCGTCTCGCATCGTGAATTGTTACAGATTTCTTTCGCCGCCCGCTCCCGTGCCCCGCGGGCGGAGAACCTGTGCTTGGTGCGGTGTCGTGAACGCACCGGCACGCGCCCACCGCGATGCCGCCGGCCCCCGACACCTCGCGCAGGCAGGCGTGGTGACGTCGCGTCGGTACGTCCGGTCACGCGAAGATGTCCGAGCATTCCCCCACTGTGACCCTTTGCCCTCTGGTGCGTATGTCCCGGCCCCGCGATGCTGAGCGCCGACAGCGCTTACTGCATGCTCAACCATCCTTGCTCCTGGAGAAGTTGTGGGCCCTGGCAGCAGAGCAAGACACCTCGTCGTGCTGGGCGCGACCCTGTCCGCACTGGTGGCGGGCGCCGCCACCCCCGCCGTCCCCGTCCCCCCGCCCCGCCCCACCGCCGAGATGCTGCGTCCCGTGGCACCGCCGCCCGCGCACTCGGCAGCAGGCGCAGACACCGCCGTCGCCGACGAGAGCGGCATCGAGACCGCTCGCAGCACCCGGCCGATCGCCCCCGGTGTCGAACTCACCTCCTACGACCGGCTCGAGGCCGACAAGTGGCTGCGCGTCGACGCCCTCTCCGTCGACCTCGGCGAGAGCAGCGGCATCCAGGCCGACTACCTCTCCTCCGGGAAGGTCGCCGACCGGCGCAGCGTCTCCGAACTCGCCGCCCGGCACGAGCCGGGCCCGGGCCGGCGCACCGTCGCCGCCGTCAACGCGGACTTCTTCGACATCAACGAGACCGGCGCACCCCTGGGGACCGGTATCAGGGACGGCCAGGTCACCCACTCGCCCGCGCCGGGCGCCCACCGGGCCGTCGGCATCGGTCCCGGCGGCGTGGGACGCATCCTGGAGCTCTACTTCGAGGGCACGCTGACGCTGCCCTCCGGCGAGCACGGGCTCGCCGCGTACAACGCCGCGAACGTTCCGGCCGGATCGGTCGGCGCATACACCGCCGCCTGGGGCGAGGCCGACCGCGCTCTGACGGTGGACGCCGCGGCCCCGGTCGCGGAGGCGGTCGTACGCGACGGGAAGGTGGCCGAGGTCAGGGACCGTCCGGGCAGCGGACCGATCCCCGCCGGCACCACCGTGCTGGTCGGCCGTGAGGCCGGGGCGTCCCTGCTGACGGCACTGCGGCCCGGCGACCCGGTGCAACTGGCGTACCGGCCCCGTACCGGCAGCGGACCCGTCCCACGGACCGCCGTCGGCGGCCGGGAACTCCTCGTCGTCGACGGAGTGGCACAGAACCACGACGGTGCGGGCAACAACACCCCCGCCCCGCGCACCGCCGTCGGCTTCTCCAAGGACGGCCGCGCGATGCAGCTGATCACGATAGACGGCCGCCAGGCCGACAGCGGCGGCGTCACCCTGACCCAGCTCGGCCGGATGATGAAGGACACCGGCGCACACAGCGCGCTCAACCTCGACGGCGGCGGATCGTCCACCCTCGTCGCCCGCGGGCCGGGCACCGACACCCTCCAGGTGGAGAACAGCCCCTCCGACGGCAGCGAACGCACCGTCCCCAACGGCCTCGCCCTGACCGCCCCCGACGGCAGCGGACAGCTGCGCGGCTACTGGGTGCAGGCGGCCGTCCCCGCCGCCACCGCACCCACCGCCGACCCGGTCCGCGGCGGCCACCCCGAGCGGGTGTTCCCAGGACTGACCCGCACCCTGACGGCCGCCGGATACGACGAGACCTACGGCCCCGCGGCCGGCACGCCGCGCTGGCGCTCCCTGCGGCCCGACACCGGACGCGTCGACAGCACAGGCGTCTTCCGCGCACTGCGCAGCGGCACGGCCTCCGTACGGGCCGAACACGCCGGCGTGCACGGCGACATCGGCCTGACCGTGCTCGGCAGGCTCGCCCGGATCGAGCCGACCACCCTGCGCGTGGGCCTCGCCGACGCCTCGTCCACCGGTACGTTCGGCGTCCTCGGACTCGACGCACAGGGCAACAGCGCCCCGGTGGAGCCCCGCGACGTACGACTCGACTACGACCGCACCCTCTTCGACGTCCACGACGACGGCCGAGGCTCCTTCGCCGTCAGCTCGCGCACCGGCAGCGGCGCCGGAAGGATCACCGCCACCGTCGCCGGCGTCACCACCGCGCTCGCCGTCAGCACCGGCCTCGCCGAACAGAGCGTCACCGACTTCGACGACGCCGCGGCCTGGACATTCAGCCAGGCCCGCGCGAGCGGCAGCGCCTTGCCCACCCCGCTCGGACACAGCGGCACCGGCCTGGAACTCACCTACGACTTCACACAGTCCACCGCGACCCGGGCCGCCTATCTCAACCCGCCGCAGGCCATCGCCGTACCCGGCCGGCCGCAGTCCTTCACGCTCTGGATCAACGGCGACGGCAAGGGTGCCTGGCCCACCTTGCACCTCAAGGACGCCGCCGGCTCCGACCAGTTGCTGCGCGGACCGTACGTCACCTGGACCGGCTGGCGGCAGATCACCTTCGCCGTACCGCCGGCGGCCGCGACCCCGCTCAGCGTCCACCGGTTCTATCTCGCCGAGACCGGTCCGGCCCGGCAGTACACCGGCCGCATCGTGATCGACCGCCTGAGCGCGCAGGTGCCGCCCCCGGTCGACCTGCCCGACCCGCCGCGCGTCACCGATCCGCTGATCGACCCCGCCGCGGTCACCCAAGGCCGCGACTGGCGGTTCGCGGTGATGTCCGACGCGCAGTTCGTCGCCCGAGATCCGGGCAGTCCCCTCGTCCAGCAGACCCGCCGGACCCTGCGCGAGATCAAGGCGGCGCGGCCCGACTTCCTCGTCATCAACGGCGACCTCGTCGACGAGGGCTCCCCGGCCGACCTCGCCTTTGCCCGCCGCATCCTCACCGAGGAGCTCGTCGACGAACTGCCCTGGTACTACGTGCCGGGCAACCACGAGGTGATGGGCGGGAAGATCGACCATTTCATCGCCGAATTCGGCCCCGCACACCGGGTCTTCGACCACCGCGGCACCCGTTTCATCACCCTCGACACCTCCAGCCTGAGTCTGCGCGGCGGCGGCTTCGCCCAGATCAGGGCCCTGCGGGCGCAGTTGGACGCGGCGGCGAAGGATCCCGCCGTCGGTTCGGTGATGGTCATCGAGCACGTGCCGCCACGCGACCCGACCGTGCAGAAGGGCAGTCAGCTCAGCGACCGGAAGGAGGCCGCGCTCGTGGAGGACTGGCTTGCCCGGTTCCGTCGTACGACGGGCAAGGGCGCAGGGCTCATCGGCAGCCATGTCGGCGTCTTCCACGCCGCGCACGTGGAAGGGGTGCCGTACCTGATCAACGGCAACACCGGGAAGACCCCCGCGGGCCCGGCGGACCAGGGCGGCTTCACCGGCTGGTCACTCGTCGGCGTCGACACGCTCTCGCGGGCCGAGCAGGCGGCGGCCCGCCTCCCGCCGTGGACCGGGCGGCCCGACTGGCTGTCCGTCCAGACCCGCGCCCACACCGACGCCCTCGACCTGGCGGCCCCCGCGCTGCTGCGGCCGGGTGACGCGGACGATGTGCGGGCGACGGTGCAGCAGGGACCGCGCCGGGTCCCGGCCGCCTTCCCGATGAGTGTCGACTGGACCGGGTCCCCGAATCTCCACATCGGCCGTGCGAAGGACGCCCGCCCCCGGCACGCGGCCACGTTCGACCCGGTGACCGGCCGCCTCACCGCCCTGCGGGAGGGCCGGATCACCCTCGCGGTCACGGTGGCCGGGATCACCCGGCGCACCGAGGTCCCCGTCGTGGCCGTCGCCGCCGGCCGGGTGGCGTAGCCGGTCCGGGGCGCTGCGTACCGGCCCGTCCGGCACGCAGCCCCCCGCGGACCGCCTTCCCGCAGCCTCGCCGTGCGCGAAACCGTGCCAGCGGGCAGCCTGGAGCGTGAGCATTGCGCAGGAGGTGGTCCCCGTGTCCGATCGGCTCGCCTCCGGCACCGCACCGCCCGAGCAGGGAGGCGAGGACGCCCACCCCGTGCTGTCCCTGGCCCTGGCCTCGATGATGGATGACGTCCGGGCCCACTCGGGCGCCGTCTATCTGCTGTCCGAGGACGAGCAGACGCTCGAGATGGCCGTCATGGCCGGGCTGCCGCGTACCTTCGCGGCGCCCTGGGAACGGGTCTCGCTCACCTCGCCGCTCCCGGTCGCCGACGCCGTGCGCGAACGGCGGCTGATCTGGATCTCCGGCGAGGAGGACATGGCGAGCCGCTACCCCCGGATCGCCGTCGTCCTGCCCTATCCCTTCGCGCTGGCCGCGGTCCCTGTGGCGACGCCGGACACGGTGTACGGAGCCGTCTTCGTCACCTGGCCGGGCTCGCACGCACCGGACATCTCGGCTGCCGACCGCGCCCGTCTCAAGGCGGCCTGCGACCGGCTCGCACTGAGGCTGGAGCGGGCCGCGGAGAAAGGGCGTCCGGTCCTCCCCGAGGTCGACTTCGTCGGCACGGCGCCGGTGACCGGCACGAGCGGCGCCGCCGAAGCCGTGCAGATGGTCGCGCGGCTGCCCGACGGCATGTGCGCGCTCGACGTGAACGGGCGGGTGACCTTCGCCAACACCGCCGCGGCCGGCCTGCTCGGCGTGTCCGTCGCCGACCTGCTCGGCGCACAGCTGTGGAACAGCCTGCCCTGGCTGAACGACCCCGTCTACGAGGACCGCTATCGCGCGGCCCTGCTCAGCCAGGAAGCCACGTCGTTCGTGGCCGTGCGCCCGCCCCAGGAATGGCTGATGTTCCGCTTCCACCCCAGCCGCAGCGGCATCAGCGTCCAGATCACGCCCGCTTCCGGCACGATCCAGGAGGTCCCGGCCGACGGCGCCATGAACCGCCCCACCCGGCTCGTGGCCATCTCCCACCTGCTCAACCTGGCCAGCGCGCTGACCGAGGCCGTCGGGGTGTCGGATGTGATCGAGCATGTCGCGGACGAGATCATGCCCGCCGTCGGCAGCCAGGCCCTGGTCCTGCTGGCCCCCGACGGCGGACGGCTGCGGGTGCTGGGGCACCGCGGGTACGACGACCCCGCGATCGTCAACCGTTTCGACGGCATGTCCCTGGACGCCCCGACGCCCGGAGCGCGGACCCTGGTGACCGGCGTGCCGTCGTTCTTCGAGTCCCGCGAACAACTGGAGCGCCTCTTTCCCACCCGGTCCGCGACCCCGGACGGCATGGCGGCGTGGGCGTATCTGCCGCTGATCGCCTCCGGACGGCCCGTCGGCACCTGCGTACTCGGCTACGCCCAACTGCACCCGTTCGCTCCCGACGAGCGCGCGGTGCTGACCGGCGTCGGCGGCCTGATCGCCCAGGCGCTGGAACGGGCGCGACTGTACGACGCCAAGTACAAGCTGGCCCACGGCCTGCAGTCCGCGCTGCTGCCGCACAGCCTGCCGCGGCTGTCCGGACTGGAGGTCGCCGCCCGCTACCTGCCCGGAACCCAGGGCATGGACATCGGCGGCGACTTCTACGACGTCATACGGACCACGGCGAACGGAGACGTGCTGGGCGGGGTGGTGCACACCGACGCCGCCGCCGTCATCGGAGACGTACAGGGGCACAATGTCGCCGCCGCCGGGCTCATGGGACAGGTGCGCACAGCGGTGCGCGCCTACACGGCCGTCGGTCAGCCGCCGGGCAAGGTCATGTCGAGCACCAACCGGCTGCTGATCGACCTGGACGCGGACCTGCTGGCCAGCTGCGTCTACCTGCACCTGGACCTGGAGGACCACCGTGTGCTGCTGGCCCGGGCCGGACACCCGCAGCCGCTGCTGCGTGACCCTGGGGGCGGTGTCCACATCCTCGACCTCGCCGGCGGCCCGCTGCTCGGCATCGATCCGTCGGCGGTCTACCCCACGACGGCGGTGCCTTTGGGCCCCGGCTCCGTACTCGTCCTGTACACGGACGGCCTGATCGAGAGGCCGGGCGTCGACATCGAGGACGCGCTCGCGGAACTGGCGGGGCGCCTCGCCCTGGAGGCGGACCGTCCGATCGAGGACCTGGCGGACTGCCTGCTCGGCGACAGCGCGCGTTCGTCCGACCGCAGCGACGACACGGCGCTGCTGCTGCTGCGCGCCCGGCGCTGATGGGGGTCGCCTCGCAGCCCTGGACGGGAGCCGGAGCCGAACGGAGGCGGGGCGACGCCGGTGTCCGCCCGCTCCGCAGCGGCACCGGGAACACTCCCGGCTCGGGCGCGGCCGGTCCCTGCGTCGTCCCGCCCGCGGCAGCGGGCCCGCACTCAGTCCGCCAGGCCCAGTTCCTCGTTCCCCAGCGGTGCGAAGTGCGCCGCCACGTCCGCCGCGGACACCTGTGAGAGCTCCGCGGGCGACCAGCGCGGCTCACGGTCCTTGTCGATGACCTGGGCGCGGATGCCCTCCACCAGGTCCGGGGCGGACAGGCCCGCACACGACACACGGAACTCCTGGTCCAGGACAGCTTCGAGGGAGCCCAGGGACCGGGCCCGGCGCATCGCGGCGAGGGTGACCTTCAGCGCGGTGGGCGACCGGGTCAGGATCGTCTCCGCGGTCTCCTTCGCCGCCCTCTCGCCGCAGGCCATCAGCCGTTCGAGGATCTCCTCCACGGAGTCGGCCGCGTAGCAGTGGTCGATCCACTCGCGATGGGCCGCCAGTTCACCCTCCAGGGCGGGAACCGCCGCATCCCGTACCGCCGCCGTCACGTCCCCGGACGCGAGTGACACGGCCAGTCCCGGCAGCCGGCCCGAGGGCACACAGTGGTCCGCGAGCCCCAGCAGCAGGGCGTCACCCGCACCGACCGCGTTGCCGGTGAGCGCCAGATGCGTGCCCAGCCCGCCGGGGGCCCGCGCCAGCAGATGCGTGCCACCGACGTCCGGGACCAACCCGATGGCGGTCTCCGGCATGGCGATCCGGGACCGCTCGGTGACCACACGCACGCTCCCGTGCGCGGAGACGCCCACGCCGCCGCCCATCACGATGCCGTCCATGAAGGCCACATACGGTTTCGGAAAGCGCGCGATACGGGCGTTGAGCCGGTACTCGTCCCGCCAGAACGCGACGGACTCACGCCCTTGGGAGCGTGCGTCGTCATGGATCGCGCGGATGTCCCCGCCCGCGCACAGCCCGCGTTCGCCGGCCCCCGAGATCACCACGACACCGATCGCGTCGTCCCGCTCCCACGCGGCAAGCGCCGTGTGGAGGGCCCGGACCATGTCATGGGTGAGCGCGTTCAGCGCCCGCGGCCGGTTGAGCGTGATGTACCCGGCCCGGCCCTCGGTGCGCAGCAGTACGGAGTCGTCGGGGGCCATGGTGTCTTCCTCCTGGCTGGTGGACCTGCGGCCCCATCCTCGCTCACCCGCCCGAGGCGGCACGCAGAGGCCCCGTGGCTCTAGGATCCGAGACTTCGTTAGCAATGAAGGCGAATCATTAGCAGCGAATTAGTAAGTCCGTGATCTCGTTGACAATGACTACGTTCAGTAGCGATCCCCTTCGAGGCTTTTTCGATCTCCGCTAAGGATGCGTTGCTCGTTCCTCGCACGGTTGACGGCGTGGCAGTACAGAGCGCGGGCAGCGCGCGCCGTACAGGCAAGAGACCCACGGCGTCGATCCGGTACGAGAACGCTTCGGTACGTGAAGTGCCGGTCCGGCAGCTGCGGTTGGCGGACTTCACGGAGTCGAAGCCGTGGCGAGATGTCCGGTCGGTGCACGGGATGACCCATCACTCGGGCAAGTACGCGTCCGCGACGACGGGCGGGCATGTGGTCTATGGGCTATCCCCGCTTGGACGGACTTCACCGGCCCCTTCCGCCTGAGGTCGCCTCACTTCCCCAACCGCTGCCTCCCGACCTCCACCGCATCCTGGTAGCGAAAAGCGGATGGACGCGCTCCGCTTGATCCCCGCGCTTCTGGGCATGCCCAGCCTGGCGGCGGCTGAACGAGCCCTCCTGGCGCGGCACCTCGGGCGCAACCTCAGCAGGATCGAGCGCATGGTCGGCTTCACGATCATCGAACGCACCCGCCCGCTCACCACAACAGGCCCTGGACAGAAACTTCTCGCCCGGGTCGAACGGCTTTTCCGAGAACTGTGACTCCGAGCGCCCGGCGCGCCCCCGCGCATCGCAGTTATGTAAGGGCCGGCAGCTGAGCACGAACACCCTCCGAGCTGCTCCGCGTTATCGCGACCATCGTTCAGACATTGCTGATCTGGGTGAGCTCTGGGCCGGCCGCCATCGTCGCGTCGCCCTTGTGCCCAGCCTCCCAGCAGGTGGTTGCTGGGACGGCCAGCTGCTGGCCAGGGATTCCCGCTTCAAGCACAGCGGACCACCGCTCGAACTTTCGCGGCATCCACCGCCTTCCGGCATGCTGGTCTTGAAACGGGGCTTATCTATATAGGCCAACGCTACGTACATCCCGCCCGGCGCACCACTTCCGCAGCGCTGGTACGCCAGCGCACACCAGGATCGAGGATCACGTGGGCCTCCCTTCCTTGCGACGGGCCAAGGCTCTGCTGGCCCTGGCAGCGGCTGCGCTGCTGCCAGTTAGTGCATGCGGCACCGACGCGGGCTCGAACGTGAACAGCGGCGACAAGCTGTCCGGCACGATCAAGGTCGACGGCTCCAGCACGGTGGCGCCGCTCTCCACGGTCGCGGCGCAGCTCTTCGAGCAGCGGAACCCCGGAGTGAAGGCCACGGTGGGCACCTCCGGTACCGGGGGTGGCTTCGAGAAGTTCTGCAACGGCGAGACCGACATCTCCGACGCATCGCGTCCGATCAAGGACGAGGAGAAGGCCGCCTGCGAGAGGAACGGCGTCGCCTTCGAGGAGTTCCAGGTCGCCAACGACGGTCTGTCGGTCGTGGTGAGCAAGGACAACGACTTCGCCGAGTGCCTCACGGTCGAGCAGCTGAAGAAGATCTGGGAGCCGGGATCCAAGGTCACCAACTGGAAGCAGGTCGACCCCAAGTTCCCGGACCTGAAGCTGGACCTCTTCGGCGCGGGCACCGACTCGGGCACCTTCGACTACTTCACCCAGGCGATCAACGGTGAAGAGGGCGCCTCCCGCACCGACTACTCGCCCAGCGAAGACGACAACGTCACCGTCCAGGGCGTCTCCGGCTCCAAGGAAGGCATGGGCTACCTCGGCCTGTCGTACTACGAGGAGAACAAGGACAACCTGAGGCTCCTGAAGATCGACGGCGGCGACGGCTGCGTCGAGCCCACCCAGGCCACGGTCCAGGACGGCACGTACAAGCCGCTGTCCCGCCCGCTGTTCATCTATCCCAAGGCGGCCTCGCTGGAGAAGAAGGAGGTCAAGGCGTTCGTCGAGTTCTACGTCGTGAGCCACGTCGACATCGCCAGGAAGGCCCTCTTCGTTCCGCTCAACAACCTGCAGGAAGCCGAGCTGAAGAAGGACTTCGAGAACCTCAAGCTCCAGCTCAAGTCATGACCTCCCGGCGGCGCGACCCGGCACAACAACGCTTCCGCGCTCCTGCAGGTGTGGGCAGGGACGCGGCGTACGTCATCAGGTGGCTGACGCACCGAGCCGATCAGTGACGGTGGTGCTTCTCGGCCCAGACGCTGACGACCGACGGGCGCGGCAGATGGCCCGGTCCGTCGGGCCAGACGGAGGCCGGGTTGTCGGCGGTGGCTCCGTCGGCCTCGCCCGGGTGCTGGGCGGCGATGAGGATGCGGTCGTCGGTGATGATCGGGCCACAGGTCTCGGCGGCCTTGGGCACGGTCAGGAACTGCTTGACGTGACCGCGGTGGGGGCCTTTGACCGGGACGACGAAGAGGCCGTCGTTGGAGCCGAGGGCGTTTCCGTCGGTGGCGAGCCAGAGGTTGCCGTGCTCGTCGAAGGCGATGTTGTCAGGGCAGGAGATGGCGCTCACGTCCTGCTTGTCGTACCCGGCGAAGTACGTCGAGGGGTCTTCCGGGTCGCCGCAGATAAGCATCAGGCGCCAGTTGAAGGAGGCGGCCGCGGCGTCCGAGCGGTGCTCGTCAAGCTCCAGGATGTGGCCGTGCTTGTTGCCGGTGCGCGGGTTGGCCTCGTCGGGGCCGGCCTTGCCGGCTGCACCGCGGTCCTTGTTGTTGGTGAGCGCGACGTAGAGGCGACCGGTGTGCGGGTGGGGCTCGACGTCTTCGGGGCGGTCCATCTTGGTGGCGCCGACCTTGTCGGCGGCCAGGCGGGTGAAGACGTAGACCTCCTCTGCACTCATGCCGGGGACGTGGGACTTCTTGCCGGTGGCCAGCGGTATCCATTCGCCACTGCCGTCGAAGGCGCCGTCGGCGGGCAGAGTGCCGGTGCCGTCGATCTCGGCGGCCGGGCTGTCGCCGCTGAACCTGGCGACGTACAGCGTTCCCTCGTCGAGGAGACGCATGTTGTGCTCCCGTGCCGAGAGGCTCCTGCCTTTCCTGTAGGCCTGGGTGGAGACGTACTTGTAGAGGTAGTCGAATCGCTCGTCGTCGCCCATGTAGAGGGCGACCCGGCCGTCACGCGTCAGGCGAGGCTCGGCGGCCTCGTGCTTGAAGCGGCCGAGCGCAGTGCGCTTGCGCGGGGTGGAGTCGGGGTCGTACGGGTCGAGCTCCACGATCCAGCCGTGGCGGTTGGGCTCGTTCGGCTCCTTGCCCACATCGAAGCGGGAATCGAAGCGTTCCCACTTGCGCTGGCTCGCGCCGGGGGGCATGCCGTACCGCGCGAGGCGCTGCTTCCCGACCGGGTCGGTGACGGCGGCGGCATTGGCGAAGTACTGGTTGAAGTTCTCTTCGCCTGACAGCACGGGTGCCCCACGGGGTCACGCCGCCACCGCAGTTGTTGAGCGTGCCGAGGACGGTGCGTCCGTCCGGGTCGGCGCTCGTCTTGAGCAGGTCGCTGCCCGCCGCCGGACCGGTGAACGCGATCGGCGTGGTGGCGGTGATCCGGCGGTTGCGGACGTCGCCGACGACCGGCCACAGCCGCCCCGAGCGACGGTCGGTGCGGACGGCAACGACCGTGAGGCCATGGGCGGCCCAGGCGATCTCGACCTGCTCACGGGTGGGGTTCGCCGGGTCGTACCCGTAGAACATGATCTCTTCGTTGGTGTACTCGTGGTTGACCACCAGGAGCTGCCGGTCCCGGCCGTGCAGATCGAGAAGCGCCATGTAGTTGCAGTTGTAACCGAACTGCTTGGCCTGTGCGGCGGCGCTCTGGCGGCGGGCGTCGAAGCGGGGTGCGCCGGCCAGCAGCGGGTCGCCCCAGCGGATCACGACCTGCTGGGCGAAGCCTTCGGGCACGGTGACGGTATCGGCGGTGTTCGCAGCGACCGTCTCGAAGTCCAGGCCGCGGGGCGGGCAGGGCGACGACGCGGCGCGTGAACCGGCGGTGGGGACGGCGACAGCCACGGGCGGAGCGGCGGCGGTGCCGGTGGCAAGGGCGATGACGGCCGCACCCTTGAGCGTGCCTCTTCGGGAAAGTGCCTGATGGACGACGTCGCCGAAGTACGTGTTGAGCGAGCGGTTGGGCGCTGCGTGCGAGCACGCGTCGCCGCATCGGTAACGGCACGTGAGTGCCGAACGTGCGGTGTTGTGGCTCGGGAGGAGGGGGAGGTCGGCAGGTCGGCCAAGGTCACCGGGCTGATCAGGCACGTTCGTCTCCACGCATTCGGGGGATGTCGGATTCCGGTCACCGATACATAGGCAACCGTCGATGCGTGACGGTATGGGGCTTCCGCCCATTCACAGGCGGCCGAACGGTGAACTCCGATCGAACAGTGCCCGGCATCTGCCGCAGCGACTCGCCCGCCCGCTTCCCGCCTTCCGTGTCGCCGCAGAGTCGGCATCGGCCGACACTGGTGTTGACGCCCGAGCGTTTCTGCAGCTCAGGCGTCTTCCTGGACATCTTGAAACAAGATCCTCCTATATAGATGAATGCCTATAGTTCATTGGCGAGCAGTCCTTCGTGCACCGCGTGTTCACATAGGCGAGCTTCGATCCAAGGGTCCGACGGAGCGCGTTGCGCCTTCATCCAGACGGCCGGGAATCCGGCACTTCACGAGGAACGAGAGTCACGTGAACATTCCCACTTCGTTGCGCCGGGTCACGGCTCCCGTGGCCCTGACGGCCGCGGTGATGCTCGCTGCCAGCGCATGCGGCGGCGCCGACGCAGGCTCGCAGGGTGGCGGTGGTGACAAGCTGTCCGGCACGATCAAGGTCGACGGCTCCAGCACGGTGGCGCCGCTGTCGACGGCGGCCGCCCAGCTCTTCCAGCAGCAGAACGCCGACGTCAAGGTGACGGTCGGAACCTCCGGTACCGGGGGTGGCTTCGAGAAGTTCTGCAACGGCGAGACCGACATCTCCGACGCATCGCGTCCGATCAAGGACGAGGAGAAGGCTGCCTGCGAGAAGAAGGGCATCAAGTACGAGGAGTTCCAGGTCGCCAACGACGGTCTGTCCGTCGTGGTGAGCAAGGACAACGACTTCGCCGAGTGCCTCACGGTCGAGCAGCTGAAGAAGATCTGGGAGCCCGACTCCAAGGTCACCAGCTGGAAGCAGGTCGACCCCAAGTTCCCGGACGTGAAGCTGGAGCTCTTCGGCGCGGGCACCGACTCGGGCACGTTCGACTACTTCACTGACGCCATCAACGGTGAAGAGGGCGCCTCCCGCACCGACTACTCGCCCAGCGAGGACGACAACGTCACCGTCCAGGGCGTCTCCGGCTCCAAGGGAGGCATGGGCTACTTCGGTCTCTCGTACTACGAGGAGAACAAGGACAAGCTCAAGGTCCTCAAGGTCGACGGCGGCGACGGCTGCGTCGAGCCCACCCAGCAGACCGTCCAGAACGGCTCCTACAAGCCGCTGTCCCGCCCGCTGTTCATCTACCCCAAGGCCACCTCGCTGGAGAAGAAGGAAGTCGAGGCGTTCGTCGAGTACTACGTCGAGAACAACGCCGACATCGCCAAGAAGTCCCTCTTCGTTCCGCTCAACCCCCAGCAGGAGACCGAGCTGAAGAAGGACCTCGAGACGCTGCGGGAGCAGCACAAGTCATGACCTCCCGTGCATCCGGGCGGCGGGCCGCTTCGGGAAGCCCCGGCTTCCTGAAGCGGTCCCAGCCGCGCTATGGCGAGAAGCTCATCAAGGTGCTCCTGGTGGCCGCTTCCCTCGTCTCGGTGCTGACCACCGTCGGCATCGTGGTCGCCCTGATCCCTCCGGCCGGCGAGTTCTTCTCCAAGGTGAGCTTCGGCGACTTCATCACCGGCACCAACTGGGCGCCGCTGTTCAAGCCGCCCCACTTCGGTGTCATTCCGCTGGTCACGGGCACCCTGATGGTCACGCTCATCGCCCTGCTCGTCGCCGTCCCGCTCGGCCTCGGCGCGGCCATCTATCTGAGCGAGTACGCCAACCACCGCGTACGCAGCTTCTTCAAGCCGATACTCGAAGTCCTCGCGGGCATTCCCACCGTGGTCTACGGCTTCTTCGCACTGAAGGCCATCACTCCGCTGCTGCAGGACATCTGGCCGGCTGGTGACGGACCGCAGGTCTTCAACGCGCTGTCCGCGGGCTTCGTCATGGGCATCATGATCATCCCGACGATCGCCTCGCTCGCCGAGGACTCGATGAACGCCGTGCCGCGAGCCCTGCGCGACGGCGCGTTCGCTCTCGGCTCTTCGCGCATGCAGGTCTCGACCAGAGTCGTGTTCCCTGCTGCCCTGTCCGGCATCGTCGCCGCCATCGTGCTCGGCATCTCCCGCGCGCTGGGCGAGACCATGATCGTCGCCATCGCCGCCGGCGGTCGACCCAACCTGTCCTTCAACCCGCTCGAAGGCATGCAGACCATGACCGCGTTCATCGCGGCAGCCGGTATCGGCGACCTGCCCACCGGCTCCACCGGCTACCAGACGATCTTCGCCGTCGGCCTGCTGCTCTTCGTCCTCACCCTGGTGATGAACCTGATCAGCATCCGCCTGGTGCGCAAGTACCGCGAGGTGTACGAATGAGCACCGACACCCTCAGCCCGATGGACGCCCCCGAGCTGCCGCGGCTCAAGGGACGCGGCACCCCGCTGCGCGAGCGGTTCTTCCAGCTCAGCCTCTGGGCGTCCCTGGCCATCGGCGTAGTGTTCCTCGCCGGCCTGCTCATCTACGTCATCGTCGAGGGATGGCCCCGCCTGGATCCGCGGATCTGGACCAACTTCCCCGACATCATCGACCCCTCGAACGCCGGCGCCCAGTCGGCAATCATGGGCACGATCTGGGTCATCACCTTCACCGCTCTCTACTGCCTGCCCACCGGCGTCCTCACCGCGATCTACCTCGAGGAGTACGCCGACCCGAACAGGTGGTGGAACCGCGCGATCGAGATCAACATCCAGAACCTGGCGGCGGTCCCCTCGATCGTCTACGGCATCCTGGGCCTGGGGGTGATCTCACGCGGTCTGGGCTTCGGCCAGACGGTGCTGACCGCCTCTCTGACACTGTCGCTACTCGTGCTGCCCGTGGTGATCATCTCGTCCCGGGAGGCCATCCGTGCCGTACCGCAGTCGATTCGGCAGGCATCGCTGGCGCTGGGCGCCACTCAGTGGCAGACCATCTGGCGCCAGGTGCTCCCGGCAGCCGTGCCCGGCATGGCGACCGGATCGATCCTTGCTCTGTCGCGAGCGATCGGTGAGGCCGCGCCGCTGCTGCTGCTCGGCGGGCTGACCTTCATCACGTTCAACCCGACCGGGGTCCAGAGTCAGTTCACCGTTCTGCCGATCCAGATCTTCAACTGGATCAGCCAGTCACGCGCAGAATTCACCGCCCTGGCCTCCGCCGCGATCGTGATCCTGCTCGTGATCCTGCTGGCGATGAACTCGCTCGCGATCTGGCTGCGCAACCACTTCTCCCGTCGCTGGTGAACGCAGTGACCCCCAAGACCGAACCCTCCGAACCGACCGCTGACTCTGTGCAGGAGACCGCCATGACCCCTCCCTCCGACGCCGCCGGCGGAACGAGGACTCCCGACGTCTCCTTCCGTGCCGCCCCTCCGCTGGCATCCCCGGTCTTCGAGATCGGTGGTCTGTCGGTCTTCTACGGCGACCACGAGGCCGTACGCGACGTCAACATGAACATCGGCCACCGCCAGATCACCGCGATGATCGGGCCGTCAGGCTGCGGCAAGTCCACCGTGCTGCGCTGCTTCAACCGCATGAACGACCTGGTGCCCACTGCCCGCGTCGTGGGCAAGGTCCGCTACCACAACGAAGACCTCTACGGCCGCGAGGTCGACCCGATCGAGGTCCGGCGCCGCATCGGCATGGTCTTCCAGAAGCCCAACCCGTTCCCGAAGTCGATCTACGACAACATCGCGTACGGCCCCCGAGTTGGTGGCTTCAAGGGCAACCTGGACGACCTCGTCGAGGAAACGCTGACGCACGCGGCCCTGTGGGACGAGGTGAAGGACAAGCTCAAGACCTCCGCGCTCGCGCTGTCGGGTGGTCAGCAGCAGCGCCTGTGCATCGCCCGCACCATCGCGGTCAAGCCCGAGGTGATCCTCATGGACGAGCCTTGCTCGGCCCTGGACCCGATCGCCACCGCGAAGATCGAGGACCTGATGGAGCACCTGTCCCAGGAGTTCACGATCATCGTCGTCACGCACAACATGCAGCAGGCAGCCCGCGTGTCCCACCGCACCGCCTTCTTCACCGCCGATGTCGACGACAAGGGCGAACGGCACGGCCGCCTCGTCGAGTACGACGAGACCTCACTCATCTTCAGCAACCCCTCGGACCAGCGCACCGAGGACTACATCTCCGGTCGCTTCGGCTGACCGGAACCGTCCGACGACCGCCGCCCTTTGCGCCTTCACGTAGGGGAGTACACCGGGTGACACCCGAGGCACGCCGCCCGCCGTCGAGTGCAGTCCAGCACAGCGCCGGCGAGCCAGAAGTGATCCACGCGCCTGACCTGCTGCTGGCCGAACCCGACAGCACGCTGGCCAAGCATCTGGTCGCGCGCTGCTCTGCTGCGGGCGTGACCGCAATCGTCTGCCACGACGGTGCGGAAGCCCTGCTGCAGGTCGGGGCCCATCACCCCCGAGTGGTCCTTCTGGGCGCGCCCCTTCCGGTGGTCGGTGCCGCCCAGGTCACCGCGCTGATCGCCAAACTGCATCCCGTGCCGGTGATCGTGGGCGCCGGCAGTGACGGGGCGGCCGAGGCGACCGCGGCCATCGAAGCGGGAGCCGTGGCATTCGTGGCACGTCCGTACCGGGCCGAGGAAATCCTGCCGATTCTCACAGTCGGCCGCCCTGCGGGCGAAGGGCCGGCCGACCCACTCGTGGTCGGTGACATCGAGCTCGATCCGGCCGGTCTTCATGTCTACGTACGCGGACGCCCCGTGCAATTGCCGGTGCGTGAATTCATGCTGCTCCGG
Source organism: Streptomyces sp. NBC_00390 (assembly GCF_036057275.1). Lineage (NCBI taxonomy): Bacteria > Bacillati > Actinomycetota > Actinomycetes > Kitasatosporales > Streptomycetaceae > Streptomyces > Streptomyces sp. NBC_00390. Next base: position 7,754,634 of record NZ_CP107945.1, read on the forward strand.
TACCTCATGGAGCACGCCAACCGGGTTGTCTCCCGAAGCGAACTCACCCAGGCCCTCTGGGGGACCGAGCGCCTGGACAGCAACACCCTCACCGTCCACGTGCGTCGGATCCGCAACAAGCTTCGGGAAGTACCGAGCAGCTGCTGCACCATCGACGCGATCCGTGGCATGGGGTACCGCCTGGAATGCAAGCCGCGACCGTGCAGGGATCTGCCCGTCGACCCGGCTCCCCTGTGATCCTCGGTCCGTGCACCGAGCCGTGAGGCCGCCGCGTTGATTGCTGCCTGACCCGCCTCAGGCAGCCGACCGCTCCTCGACCAATTCCTGCACCAGGTCACTGATACGTCCGGCCAACGTGTCGCGAACCGCGCGAGCACTCTCCAGATCCAGGCCGGACAGATCCGGTATTTCCCAGTTCAGATACCGGCGGCCGGGCAGCACTGGACAGGCGTCACCGCAGCCGAGTGTGACGACGACGTCGGCGGCCGCCACGACTTCGGGAGTGATGGGCTTCGGGAACTCGGCCCCCACATCCAGTCCTTGCTCGGACAGCAGGGTCCGCACGATGGGTGAGATGCCGACTCCGGGCGCGGATCCCGCTGAGCGCACCGACACCGCAGTTGCTGCCCGTCGGCGCATCAGGGCCGCGGCGAGCTGAGACCGGCCGGCGTTCTCGGTGCAGACGAACAGCACCTCCGGGACGGGCTTCGCGCTCAGCCCGGATGCCTTGGCCAGAGCTCCCAGCCTCTGGTCGGCGAAGCGTTCGATCAGAACGGGGACGTGCATACCCACCCGCGAGCGGCATCTCAGCAGCAGCATGCAGTCGTCCACATATTCCTCGACGGTCTGCCGGGAGAACGCGTGCCCGTACCGTGCGCACAGGCGCGCGGTGATGCGCTCGACCACCGCGCTGGTGTCTCGCAGTGGCGGCGTTGCCGGACCCAGTGCACCGTGCTCGTCCATGAGGCGCCCTTTCGATGGCCGAGTTTCTCACCGCCCCCACCTCGAATCATAGGCATTCATCTATTTTCTGCCTAGGCTCAAAGAAGAGTGAACCCTTGGTGAACAACAGGCCGCTCGCCTCCTCGAACACCAGGTGCATGCCTGTAGCGCCGTTATGGTGAATAGATGGCTATCACTACATACGGCGCGGCGGAGACGGCGGTGGAAGCGACCGAGACGTGCACTCCGGGGCTCTCCTGCCTGCTCATCGACCGCGAGGAGGCCGAGCGGCTCGCCGTCATGCTGAAGGCCATCGCCGACCCCACGCGGTTGCAGTTGCTCAGGCTCATCGAGCGGGCACCGGCCGGTGAGGCATGCGTGTGCGACCTCACCGACTGCCTCGGCCTTCGGCAGCCGACCGTCAGTCACCATCTCAAGCTCATGACCGAGGCAGGACTGCTCGACCGCGAGCGCCGCGGGACCTGGGTCTGGTACTCCGTGAACGTCGAGGGGCTTCGCAGGGTCCGGGACATACTCGACCCCACAAGCGGCTGACCGTTGCGGTAACCGGGCCCGCCCCCTCTGGAAGAGAGGGGGCGGGCCTGTGCCGTGCGGTGGCACCGTCATGCATCACCGCAGGCGGTCCGTTCTTCAGCGGGACTGCGGCATCGGCAGCCCCGCCGCAGTGGACTGTCAGCCCAGAATGCCGTCGAGTTCGCGCTCGATGGCTGCCTTCGGCTTGGCGCCGACGATGCTCTTGGTGACCTCGCCGCCGACGTAGAGGTTCATCGTCGGAATGGACATCACGCCGTACTTGGCGGCGGTCTCCGGGTTCTCGTCGATGTTGAGCTTGACGATCTCGATCTTGTCGCCGTGCTCCTCGGCGATCTTCACCAGTGACGGTGCGAGCTGTCGGCACGGGCCGCACCAGGCTGCCCAGAAGTCGACGAGTACCGGCTTGTCGCTGGTGAGGACGTCCGACTCGAAGGAGTCGTCCGTCACGCTCTTGAGGGCCATGATTGCCTCCTCCTTCAGGTGGTCAGACGGTGGCCGAGGCCATTTCCGGCTGCCCGGGCCTGTCGTGCGCGAGTGCGGCAAGGTACCGCTCGGCGTCCAGGGCCGCGGCGCAGCCACTGCCGGCGGCGGTGATGGCCTGCCGGTAGGTGTGGTCGACGACGTCGCCGGCGGCGAAGACGCCCGGGATGTTCGTTCGGGTGGAGGGCGCTTCGACCTTCAGGTAGCCCTCGGCGTCCAGCTCCAGCTGGCCCTTGAACAGTTCGGTGCGCGGATCGTGGCCGATGGCGATGAACAGGCCGGTCGCATTCAGGTCCCGGGTCCTGCCGGTGAACGTGTCGCGCAGGACCAGACCGGAGAGCATCCCGCCCTCCTCCTTGATCTCAGCGATCTCGCTGTCGAAGGCGAAGGAGATCTTGTCGTCGGCGAAGGCGCGGTTCTGCATCACCTGCGAGGCGCGCAGCGCGCTGCGGCGGTGGACGACGGTGACCGACTTGGCGAAACGGGTGAGGAAGGTGGCCTCTTCCATCGCGGTGTCCCCGCCACCGACCACCACGATGTCGCGGTCACGGAAGAAGAACCCGTCACAGGTCGCGCACCAGGAGACCCCGCGGCCCGACAGCTCTTCCTCGAGCGGCAGGCCGAGCTTGCGGTAGCCGGAGCCCGTGGCCACGACGACGGCCTTGGCCCGGTGGACCGTACCGGCGGAGTCGGTGACTTCCTTGATCCCGCCGGTCAGGTCGACGGAGACGACGTCGTCCTCGACGATCTCCGCGCCGAACCTCTCGGCCTGGGCCCGCATGTTCTCCATGAGGACCGGTCCGTCGACGCCGTCGGGAAAGCCGGGGAAGTTCTCGACTTCGGTGGTCGTGGTCAGCGAACCGCCGACGAAGACCGCCCCGCCGAAGACGAGGGGCTTCAGCTGCGCCCGGGCGGTGTAGAGGGCGGCGGTGTATCCGGCGGGGCCGGAGCCGATGACGATGACCTCGCGTATGTCGGCCCCTGCGCTCATGCGGTCTTCTCCGGGGCGATCTCCTCGATCAGACCCTCGACAAGCTTCTTGATCTCGTCCCGGATGGGCCGTACGGACTCGACGCCCTGGCCCGCCGGGTCCTCCAGGGTCCAGTCCAGGTACCGCTTGCCGGGGAAGACCGGGCAGGTGTCACCGCAGCCCATGGTGATGCACACGTCCGACGCCTTGACCGCGTCCACAGTCAGAATCTTCGGCGTCTCGGCGGTGATGTCGATCCCGACCTCGCGCATCGCCTCGACGGCCGCGGGGTTGACCTGGTCGGCCGGCGCGGAGCCGGCGGAGCGGACCTCGACGCGGTCCCCGGCCAGGTGGGTCAGCCATGCGGCGGCCATCTGCGAACGGCCGGCGTTGTGGACACAGACGAAAAGGACGGAGGGCTTCTCGGCCATCAGGGGTCTCTCTTGTCTCAATGGAGAAAATCAGGCACGCATGACATCAGCACCCGGTGGTGTCATCCACCACTGATGTGACAGTATCAGCCCATGATGACGTCAGTCGACACTGAACTAATCCGAGTACTGGCAGACCCGCTCAGGCTCCAGATCGTCACCCTCCTCGCCCGCGAGACGCTGTGCACCACGCACCTCGTCGAGGAGACGGGCGCCCGGCAGACGAACCTCTCGAACCACCTGAGAGTGCTGCGCGAGGCAGGCGTCGTGGAGACGGAGCCCTGCGGCCGCTTCACGTACTACAAGGTGCGACCGGACGTCATCGAAACCCTGGCCGGATCCTTCGCCGAACTCGCAGCCACCGCCCGCGCCACCGCCGAAGCCGACGTCAAGCGCGCCTGTCCCTGATCACGCGCCCCGCCGCCCCCTTACCGAGGAGACCCGTTGAGCACCGCCGAGGCCACACGTGAGACCCCTGCGGAGTCCGGCACGCCGTCCGCCGAGCCCCAGCCCGCCCCGGGCGCGACACCGCCCCGCACACCGCTGGTCGCCAAGGCCGCCGCCGAACTGGTCGGGACCGCCGCCCTGGTCGCGGTCGTGGTCGGCTCCGGCATCCAAGCCACCCAGCTGACCGATGACGTCGCCCTGCAACTGCTCGCGAATTCGATCGCCACGGTCTTCGGTCTGGGCGTGCTGATCGCCCTGCTCGGCCCGGTCTCCGGTGCGCACTTCAACCCGGCCGTCACACTCGCCGAGTGGTGGACCGCCCGCCGCGGCGGCCCGGGAGTCTCCGCCCGCGAGACGGCCGTGTACGTCCCCGCCCAGGTGATCGGTGCGATCGCCGGAGCCGTGCTGGCCGACGCGATGTTCGGCGAGCCGCTGGTGAAGTGGTCCACGCACGAGCGTTCCGCCGGCAACCTGCTGCTCGGCGAGGTCGTCGCCACTGCCGGGCTGATCCTTCTGATCTTCGGCCTGGCGCGTACCGACCGACTCCGCTTCGCACCCGTGGCCGTCGCGTCGTACATCGGCGCGGCCTACTGGTTCACCTCGTCCACGTCCTTCGCCAACCCGGCGGTGACGATCGGCCGCGCCTTCACCGACACCTTCGCCGGCATCGCCCCCGGCTCGGTCCCGGCGTTCATCGGAGCCCAGCTCACCGGCGCCGTCGTCGGCCTGGCTCTGGTGGCAGTCATCTTCATGCGGGGCAAGACCGTCCCGCAGACCGGGGCATGACCGACACAACTCAGGTAGTGGTGGTCGGCGGCGTCCAGGCAGGGCTCGCCGCCGGCTATCACCTGCGCCTCCTCGGCCTGGACTTCGTCGTCCTCGACGCGGACGTCACACCGGGCGGCGCCTGGCAGCACACATGGGACTCCCTGCGCCTGTTCTCCCCTGCGGCCTATTCGTCACTGCCGGGCCGGCTCATGCCACCGCAGGAGGGTGAGACCTACCCCGACCTACAGCACGTCGTCGACTACCTCGCCGACTACGAGAAGCGGTACGGACTTCCCGTGCAGCATGGCGTCGAGGTTCACGGCGTCCGCCGCGACGGCCCGTACTTGCGGATCGCGGCCGACACCGGAAGCCGGCGCACCCGCGCCGTCATCAGCGCGACGGGAAGCTGGTCACGCCCATTCGTCCCCGCCGTTCCGGGCCGTGCCGTCTTCGGGGGGAACTCGGCTCCACACGCTCGAGTACCGCAATCCACAGGACCTCGCCGGGCTGGGGGTCCCCCCGGCCGAGGGCTGGGGGAGTGTGATCGTGGTCGGCGGCGGCAACTCCGGGGCACAGATCGCCGCGGACCTCGCTCCGCACACCGACCTGATGTGGGCCACGCAGCGCCCCCCGCGTTTCCTCCCCGACGACATCGACGGCCGCGCGCTGTTCGACACGGCCACCGTTCGTCGCCGCGCTCTGGACGAAGGCCGGGCTGACACCGGCGGAGTGGCGTCCCTGGGGGACATCGTGGCCGTGGAACCCGTCCGCAAGGCACGCGACGCCGGACTCCTCAGGGCGGCACCGATGTTCACCCGCCTCACCCGGCACGGCGTGGAGTGGGCTGACGGCACCCGCACGGACGCGGACACGGTCATCTGGTGCACAGGCTTCCGCCCAGCCCTGTCACACCTCGCCCCGCTCGGTCTGCGGGGAGCACGCGGCCACGTCCCCACCAGCGGCACACGCGCCACCAGCGAACCCCGCGTCCATCTGCTCGGCTACGGCGACTGGACCGGCCCCGCATCGGCAACCTTGATCGGTGTCGGCGGCCCCGCACGCGACGCCGCCCGCGAGATCGACCAACTTCTCCGCCGCTGAAGAGCGATCGGCCTAAGGCGCCCGCGTGGAAGACAGTCAGGACAGCGTGCGGATCACCTGCCGCACCCGAACAGCGACCTTCTCGGGCAGCGGCGCGTAGTGGATGCTGGGAAGAATCCTTTGGCCTTCCTCGCCGGCCGTGTAGGTGAGGAAGGACTTCAGGGCAGGAAGCGTCTCGGCCCGGTTGCCGGTATTGCAGACGATTTCGTAGGTGACCAGGACGATGGGGTAGGCACCTTCGGCCTTGGTGGCGTAGTCGAACTTGAGCGCCATGTCATCGTCCTTGCCTGTCACTTCCGCGCTGGCGATGCCGGCCGACGCCGATTGCGGACTGGGCCCGACAGGCTGCGAGGCACCTGTGTCGATCTTGACAGTAGGGATATTCAGACGGGCGGCGAAGGAGAGCTCGAAGTAGCCGATCGCGCCGTTGGTGTCGGCCACCGTGGTTGCCACGCCGTCGGAGCCGGCCGCTGAGTGGCCGCCCTTGGCCTGCCACGCCTTCTCCTTCGCATACGGCCACTCCTGCGAGGCAGCGCCGGAGAAGTAGGCATTGAGGTTCTGTGTGGTGCCGGAGTCGTCGGACCGATGAACTGCCTGAATCTTCAAGTCAGGCAGCTTGACCCCTGGATTCAGCTCCCTGATTGCCGGATCCGCCCAGTTCGTGATCTCGGAATCGAAGATCTTCGCAAGCGTCTCGGCGTCGAGCACGAGCTGGTCCACGCCGGTGAGGTTGTAGCCGATGGCTATGGGCCCGCCGACCATCGGCAGGTCGATCGCCCTGCCGCCCGGGCAGACCTGCCTCGAATTCTCGACGTCGTCGGGCTTCAGCGCGCTGTCGGTTCCGCCGAAAGCCGTAGCCTGCCGCAGAAACTGAGCCACACCGGCTCCGGAACCCACGGGTCTGTACGCGATCTGCACCGAGGGACAGGCACGCTGGTACTCCTGGATCCAACGGTCCATCGCGTTGTCCTGTGCCGTCGACCCCGAACCAGGCAGCTTCCCGTCCTTGGCACATGCGATCCGAGCCGGGGGTGGCAGGGTGGCGCGGTCGTCCTTGTCGGTGGCATCGCCGAAGTCGCCCAACGCCACTACGACCGCACCCGCCACCGCGCACGCCGTCACAGCAGCTACGGCTGCCCCCATGGGCAGGAATCGTCTGCGGTCCTTGCGCCGATGCTCCACCGTGCTCCCCCAGTCTCCTGATGGCGTGCGAACCGCCGACGCCGAGGCGTCGGCCCGAGAGGCACGCCGACGCCTCTTCGCCAGTTGAATAGATGGTCAGCGATATTCGGAGTCGTCGGGCGAAGCCCAGGCGAACACTGGGTGTCGTAATCACCGGTCCCATTGGACACTCGCAGCGCAGAGTGCGCCTGAACATCCGACTGCCCGGCTCTTATGTGGCCGGGGAGCCCCCCGCGCCGGAGGGGTGCCGCCCAGCCTCGTAACCGGGCATCATCACTGCCGGATTGTCGACCGAGAGCAGCAGGCAATGGCGAACGCGTATCCGATGGACCGGCAGGCCGTGTACGACGATTACGAGCGCGCTCGGCAGACCTTCCACCGTCTGCTGGAGACCGCCTCTGAAGCCGACTTGGCCCGCCCCACCTGCGGCACCCGATGGACCAACGAGCAGCTGCTGTGGCACATGCTCTTCGGCTACATGCTGCTCCGGCCACTGCTGGTCCTGGGACGCCTCTTCGGGCGGTTGCCCCGCGGTGTCGGCAGGACGTTCGCTCGACTGCTGAATGCGGCGACGGTCCCGTTCGACTTCGTCAACTATGTCGGCCCCGTCGGAGCGGTGAAGATCTTTGGGCCGCGCCGCATGGCCGCCACGTTCGACCGCGTCATCGCCTCCCTGCTCCGGCGGCTCGCCGCAGAGTCCGAGGCCGGCCTTGCGCGTGGCATGCACTACCCCGTCCGGTGGGACCCGTTCTTCCGCGACTTCATGACGCTCGCGGACATCTACCGGTATCCGACCCAGCACTTCGACTTCCACTACCGACAGCTCACCCTCGCGAACGGTCGCTGATCTTGGCCGCCCACCCCGGACCGGCGCGAGGTTCAGCTGATCGCCGGGCTGCGGCACTCCAGCAGCACGACGTCACGCCACACTCCGTGGTGACGCCCGATGCGCTCGCGGGTGCCGATCACCCGGAACCCTTTCCTTCGTCGATGCCTGCCTTGTAGATGGCCAGAACCTGATCGGCGTGCTCGGCGGTCAGGGACGCGATCACCATGGACGATCGGCCGGTGTGGCAGGGCACGATGGTGGTATCCCCGCTGCTGAAGATGGTCAGGCCGCTACGGCGGTGGTGAGGAGTTTCCCCATGGCGGCGAGCACAGAGGGCTCGACCCGGTAATAGACCCAGGTGCCGCGCCGTTCGGAGGTGAGCAGCCCGGCTTCTTTGAGCTTCTTCAGGTGATGGGAGACCGTGGGCTGGGAAACGCCCACATCGGAGATGTCGCACACGCACGCCTCTCCGCCCTCGTGCGAGGCGACAGCGGAGAAGAGCCGGAGGCGCACCGGGTCGCCGAGCGCCTTGAACATCTTCGCGGCGGTCTCGGCCTCCTCTGCAGACATGGGCCGCTCGGTCAGCGGCGGGCAGCACGGCGCAACGACCTTCCCGGCGGCGGGTTCGAGCAGCGGCAGCACCTTCGCATTCGACATACGTCTATGTTGACATACATCGAACCAACCGCCCAGGGTCAGCCGCAGCACTCCTACCGCCGGGAGAGATCCGCGGCCAGGCGGCATGCGATGCGCCGGGCGTCGCGGCCGACGCCGCGCAGGGATGCCGAGGACAGGCTGCGCTGCCACTCCAGGCCTACAAAGGCCAGGCCGGGGTGAGTGAGCGAGATTCCGTCGCGGTGGCGCGGCCTTTCCTGATCGTCGAGTGCGCCGAGGGGTGCGAGGTAGCCGAGGTCGGGCCGGTAGCCGGTGGCCAGCACGATCGTGTCGACGTGCTCGACCGTCCCGTCCTGCCAGGTCACTTTCGAGCCGTCGATGCCGGTGAACATCGGGCGGCGATCGGGGATACCGGCGACGACAGCAGCTTTGTAGCGGCCGTCGTCGATGACGGCCATGGTCGCCGGAGTGCGCTGGAAGCGACCGAGCGGGGCGATGTCCAGGCCGGTGATCTTGAGCCAGAAGTGCAGGTCCTTGCCGCCCAGCGGACTCTGCTTGAACCACTCCACGGGTGCCCGGCTGGTGAGGCTGACGCGTGCATGGGCGGCAAGCTCGGCCGCGACCTGAACGGCGGAATTACCCGCGCCGACGACAACCACCCGCTGTCCGGTGAACGGCCCGGGTGCCCGGTAGTCCGTGACATGCAAGACGGCGCCGGTGAAGGAGTCCAGGCCGGGCAGGGCGGGGCGGTTGGGGCTGCCGAAGCCGCCGGTGGCGGCCACCACGGCGCGTGCGGTCAGCTCGCTTCCGTCGTCGAGGGTCAGCAGGAACCCGCCTGCCTGGGTGTTGACTTCGCTCACACGGTGGCCGGTACGGATCTCGGCGTCCAGCCGGCCCGCGTATCGCAGCAGATAGGCGACCACCTCATCCCGGTGCGGATAGCGGTCCGGGTCACCGCCGAAGGGCAGGCCAGGCAGGGAGCTGTACCTCGCCGGAGAGAAGAGGGTGAGGCTGTCGTAGTAGTGCGGCCAGGAACCCGCCGCCTTCTCCGAGGCCTCCAGCACTACCGGAGTCCGGCCCTGGCCGCGCAGGGCGTATGCCGCGGCGAGGCCGGACTGTCCACCACCGATGACGACGACGTCGAGAGGCTTCATCACTCACACCACCTGTTTTGATGCATGTCTATGTTGACGTTCATCGAAGCAGGTGCCATGCTGACAACGCAAGCCATCGACGGATGTCGAAACAGAATGGGGAGTCATCGTGACTGTGCCGATTACCGAGGTGCCCACCGCCGCGTTGCCCATCGTGGTGATCGGAGCCGGCCCGATCGGCCTGGCCGCCGCCTCACACCTCGTCGAACGCGGCCTCGAGCCCCTGGTCCTGGAGGCCGGAGACGGTGCAGGCAGTGCCGTGCGCGAGTGGAGCCATGTGCGGCTGTTCTCCACCTGGGCCGAGCTCGTCGACCCGGCCGCCGAGAAGCTCCTGGCCCCCACCGGCTGGGTGAAGCCGGACGGCGCCACGTACCCCACCGGCGGCGACTGGGCCGAGCAGTACCTCCGCCCGCTTGCCGACGTTCTGGGCGACAGGGTCCGCTTCGGCGCCCGCGTCGCCGGTGTCTCCCGGCTCGGCCGCGACCGGGTCGTGGACGCCGACCGCCATCAGCAGCCCTTCACCCTGCACATCCAGGGCGCCGACGGCACCGAGGAGCGGATCACCGCCCGCGCCGTCATCGACGCCTCCGGCACCTGGTCCACTCCGAGTCCGATCGGCGGCGACGGCCTGCCCGCGCTCGGCGAACGCACCGCAGCCGACCGCATCTCCTACCGCGTCCCCGACCTCAAGGACCCAGCCGTACGCGCCCGCTACGAGGGCAAGCGCACCGCCGTCATCGGCTCCGGCGCCTCCGCGTTCACTGCCCTGGCCTACCTCGCCGACCTCGCCAAGGACGCCCCCGGCACCCACGCCGTATGGATCCTGCGCCGGGGCATCGGCGGATCCACCTTCGGCGGCGGCGAAGCCGACCAGCTCCCCGCCCGCGGTGCACTCGGCCTCGCGGCCAAGGCCGCGGTGGACGACGGATACGCCGATGCCGTCACCGGCTTCCGCACTGCGGCTGTCGACCATGCCGACGGTCGGCTCGTCCTGACGGCGGAGGACGGCCGGCGCCTCGACCCGGTCGACGAGGTCATCGTCCTGACCGGCTTGCGCCCCGACCTCTCGTTCCTCGCGGAGCTGCGACTCGGCCTGGACGAGCGCCTCCAGGCGCCGGCCGACCTGGCCCCGCTGATCGACCCGAATGTCCACTCCTGCGGCACCGTCTACCCGCACGGCGTCAACGAGCTGTCCCATCCGGAGAAGGACGTGTACCTGGTCGGCATGAAGTCCTACGGTCGCGCCCCCACCTTCCTCGCCATGACCGGCTACGAGCAGGTCAGGTCCATCGCCGCCGCACTCGCAGGCGACCAGGAAGCCGCCGAACGCGTGGAGTTGACGCTCCCCGAAACGGGCGTGTGCGGCGGGGCAGGGCTGTTCGACGAGCCCGAGGGCGCGCAGGCCGGCGACGGCGGCGGCTGCTGCGCGGCCCCGGCCACCATCCAGATCGGCGTCGGCGGTCCGGCCACTTCCGGCGGCTGCTGACGCACACCCATCCCGAGGAGGCTCTCCATGTCCCGCATACAACTCGCCCTGCGCGTACCCGACCTCGCCGCGTCCGTCGCCTTCTACACCAAGCTCTTCGGCAGCGAGCCGGCCAAACTCCGTGATGGCTATGCAAACTTCGCCATCGCCGAGCCCCCGCTCAAGCTCGTCCTCATCGAGGGCACAGCGGGAGAGGACACCCGCATGGATCACCTCGGAGTCGAAGTCGACAGCACCGAGGCCGTCCACTCGGCCACCACCCGCCTGAGCGAGGCGGGCCTGGCCACCGCGGAGGAGACCGACACCAGCTGTTGCTACGCCCTTCAGGACAAGGTCTGGGTCCACGGCCCCGGCCAGGAACCCTGGGAGGTGTACGTCGTCAAGGCCGACGCCGACACCCTGGCCAAGCAGCAGGGCAGCACCTGCTGCGCCGGCCCGGCCACCGCCGACACCGACGCACGCGAACCGGTCACCGCCGGCGGCTGCTGCTGACCTCGATGACCGACCTACACACCCAAGAGGCCGCGACCGGAACAGGGGACTGGTCGCGGCCTCACGCCGTCCTCCCCGCCCTGTGCGCCACGCAGATCACCAGTTGGGGAATCGTCCACTACGCCTTTCCGGTACTGCTGTCGCGCATCACCGCCGACACCGGCCGGTCCGCAGGAGCGACCACCGGTGCTTCTCCGTGGCGCTTCTGACCTCGGCGGCCACCGGGATCCCGGTCGGCCGCATCCTGGACCGGCGCGGCCCGCACGCTGTCATGACCACCGGCTCCGTCCTCGCGGTCCTCTCCCTGGTCGCCATCGCCGCTTCCCCGAACCTGGCGGTCTTCTTCGCCGCCTGGATGGCAGCCGGCATCGTCATGGCCGCCACGTTCTACCAACCCGCGTTCGCTGCCATCACCCGCTGGTGGGGCACCGACCGCATCCGCGCCCTCACGATCGTCACCTTGGCCGGTGGCCTCGCGAGCACGGAGTCGCTTCATGGCGGCCCCTTTGCGACTGCTGTAGCTGGCCGCCCTGCTTCTCGGCCTCTTCTACACCCACGCCGCCGGGGCCGACAGCGCCTCCGCACACATCACCGGCGGCCCGGCCGGGATGCCGCAACTGGTCTCGGCCGGAGATCCGCCCGACGACGGCGATCGTGCTCCCGACAACCATGGCAACGAGTATTCACACCCGGCAGGAGCCTGCGCCGCGGGCCAGCCGCAGCAGCTCGTCGAGCCAGCGACTCTCACGTAGCCGGTGAAGTCCGGTTACCGACACTGAGGTTCGGCACGACTATGGATACCTCACTCGCTGTCACCGGCCCCGATTGTGGAGAGCCACCGATTGCTCAGTATCCACCGACACGGTCGCTGCTCACGGTGCGCGGATTCTGGCGTTTTCGCAGGAGCCAGTGCTCATGAAGCAGCAGAACCTACAGTGGCTCCAGGATCCGCGGCTTCGTCAGCAGTGAAGGTGAATCTTCAGCAGCGAATCAGCAAATCCGTGGTCTCGCTGACAATCGCCGACGGGACAGGCGCTGTCGCCCATATACGTAGCCGGCCTGTTGGCGGGCCCGGGACGATCTGGCAGCGGGCTCGCGGGACGACCGGGTGAAGTACACGAGTGGGTCGGCACATTTCCTGGCACCAGCCCCCCTACGTTCAGGTTGAGTTCGCCTCGCCGGGCCGGCTGCCGCCGAAGTGTCGGGCCGACTTGGCTTCCTGGGCCAGTCGGCGGAGAGCCAACAGGGCGGGTTCGAGGAGGATCGAGACCAGAACGGCCCGCTCGGCTTGGGCCAGCAGGTCGCGCTCGCCGCGCATCTGCTGCACGTCCACGTCGGCGATGCTGTCGGCGAGTCGGGCGTAGGGCAGCAGGCCGCGCCAGTCGATGTCCGCGCCCAGGTCGGCGAGTGCGGCCAGGACCTCTGCAAGGGTGTGCGCGGCCGGGTTGCCCTGGGAGACTTCCCACTCCATCTCGGCGATCAGCTTGCGTGCGTCGGCCAGGCCCGCCGGCTCCGGCTCCTTCGAGGGCCGTTCCGTGCCGGTGTCCTCCTCCTTCTTGGTAGGACGTACGCCCAGCGCTATCCCGAAGACCTGGTGCAGATCCTCTTGTTCGGCGGTGATCGCGTCCAGGATCTCTTTCGTCGCGCTGGTCGACAGGCCGCGTGTCCCGATCAGGGTGCGGATGAACCGGAGCCGGTGCACGTGGTCTTCGCCGTAGTCAGCCTGGTTGGACGCGGTGGGGCGCCCCGGAGGCAGCAGCCCTTCGCGCAGGTAGTACTTGATCAGCGGCACTTGTACGCCGGTGCGTCGACTGAGCTCGGAGACCTTCATCTACTCACTTCCTCGGCAACAGATAATGGATAGCGCTATTATCCATTCTGCTGCACTGTCCATCCGCTCAACCTTCCGAAAGAGGCCCGTCGCCGTGCCCACATTAGGACGGATCACCCCGAACTCCGAGCCGTCACAGGCCCGGATACTCGTCATGGCGTCCCGTTTTGAACTGCGGTCCCTCACGGACGCCCCCGCTTTCTGATGCTCTCCATGTCCTCCTGGCGCCAGGTGAAGACCGCACCGGGCGCCTCGCTGACGCGCAACCCCTGCGACGGATCTTCTACTTCTCCGCCTGGCAGGACCGCGGCGCGCTTTCCACGTACGCCGACACCGACCCGCACGGCTGTGCCATGCGTTCCATGCGACCCAAGATGCGGCAATCGACCTTCGCCTTCTGGGAAACCTACGCCGAGCACCTGCCGATCACCTGGGACGAAGCCAAACGCAGCCTCGCCGAGAAGACGCAGGCCGACGCCGGCGACACGGGCGGCAGACCCGTCTGACGCTCGACGTCGCGCTGCCCACGCCCCCGAAGGTCTCCGAGTGGCCGGCACGGCCGCGCCCGAACGCCGCTCCCAGGTTGGACGTCACCAGGGTCCGCTCTTTAGCCGGGGGATCATCGCCGGCGGCGCACAACATCAGCCCGGGTCTCACCAGTCCCCGCGCGCGGCAGGTCGTCGAGGACGGCGGCCCGGCCGACCCTGACGGCCTCGTCTTGTCCGCCCGCCGGGCGTACGGCGCGGGCCTGTTCGTCACCGCGGCCTGAACACGACCGACCTACCGAAAGGATTCTCCTCTCATGTTCGGCACCCTCATGCTCATCGCCGTTCCTACCGTGCTGTTCCGGCTGCTCGGCGCGTTCGGCGTCGGACGGTTCGCGACCTGGCGGGTCTCCGTCCTGCACGGCCTCGCGGTCATGCTGGTGTTCACGGCGAGCGCGCACTTCGTCCCGTCCGCCCTCGGCCCTATGCCCGGCCACCACGACATGGTCGCGATGGTTCCGCCGTTCGTGCCGTTCCCCCGCCTCGCGGTCTACGCGACGGGCGTCCTGGAACTCCTTGGCGCCGCCGGACTCGTCCGGGAGGCCACCCGGCCGGCGGCCGGGCTCGGCCTCGCCGCGCTGTTCGTCCCGATGCTCCCGGCCAACATCCACGCGGCCGTCGAGCAGATACCGTTCAACGGGGAGCCGGCGACGCCGCTGTGGTTCAGGATTCCCGAGCAGGTGATCTTCATCGGAATCGCGCTGTGGGCCTACGTCCCGGCGCGTGCCGCGGCTGCCCGCCGGGCCGACGGGGCGCCTGCTTAGAGCCGTAGCGGGTGGCCAGTCCGCGCCATTCCTTGAACTTGTTGATGCGGCGTTCAACCGTGTCAGTCGCCGTAGAGCCCGGTGTCGTGGGAGACGGGCCGTCCGCCCCGGCGGACGCCCTTCTCGCTGCGGATTCGGGCGCGTTCGCGTCGCTGGGCGGCCAGGGCGTAGGGGTGCTGTGCGTTGGCGTTGCGCCGGCACAGGTAGCGGTGCAACTCCCAGGCCTGGACGGTGTGATCGGGATGGGGCTTATCCTTGTGGCCATGACTGTCCAGCCTCCGGATCCCTCTCCGCGCCCTGCTCCATCCGGAGAGCTCCGCGCCTCTCACGACGACCGGGAAGCAGTGGTGGAGCAGCTGCGCGATGCGGCAGCCGAGGGGCGAATCGATCTCGATGAGCTGGATTCACGCCTGGAGCAGGCTCTGAAGTCCAAGACTCACGCCGAGTTGGCCGTCCTGACCGCCGACTTGCCGAGGCTGGATTCCTCTGAGAGCCGGCCGCCGCTGGTACTCAAGGGCGGTATGTATGGCGCGTCTCAAGGCCCCGGGCGCTGGGAGGTTCCCGGGCATGTGATCGCTCACGGCGGCGTGGGGGGTGTGAAGGTTGACTTCACTCGGGTCCAGTGCCGCCTCACGGAGGTCGCAGTGGAGGCGTACGGGGAGACATCTGGCGTCACGATCGTCATCCCCGATGCCTGGGCCGCAGACACCGGCGGCATGGATCCCGGCGTCGGCGGCCTGACGGACAAGACCACTCCCGACCGGCTCCCGGGAACTCCGCTGATCCGGCTCACTGGGTCCGGCGGCTCGGGAGGAGTGGTCATCCGCCACCCCAACCGCCGGGAACGGCGCAAGCTGCACAGCAACCCGACGCAGAGCTAGGACGCGTGACCAAGGTGTTGATCAAGATCTGAAACGATCTTGGAATGGCTCGTGGCCGTGAGCGATACAAGGCCAGGCACAAAGTCGAATGCCGGATTGGGCTCCTCAAGCAGGCGAAAGGGGTCGCGACGCGCTAGGAAAAACTCGCCGTCCGCTACGAAGCTACCGTTCAACTCACCTTGATACGCCAGGCGTTGTAAGCACATTTCAAACACGGCCTAGCTTCAGGGAAGCGAGCGTGAAGTGCCGTACCTGAAGTGGTGCAACGAGGTACTCGTCCTCGCCCGGCAGAACCACGGGCTGGTCACGCCAGTGCTCGCCGGCGTAGCCGACCAAATCCTGCTCGCTGCGCCAGCGACTGACGTACAGCAGCGAATCAGGCGGCGCGAGCAGTACCTCGTGGTCCACCAGCCCTGGGTAGCGGCTGGGAAACTCGCGTACCGCAGAGACGATCATGTCGCGGAATGCCTCGAAACGGTCAGGACGTACGCGTGCCTCACTCACCCTGATGATCACGGTCACCAGGGTGTCACGCACGCAGACGCGGCGCCACTGTCCTGCCTCGTGCCCTGAAGGTCGCAGTCGGGAACTGACGGTGGCTCGGGAAGCCCGCTGCTGCTGTTGCTCGGTGGCGGGGTCCTCCTCGGGTCACTGCTCGGCCTCCTCGCCACCTATGAGGCGACCGTGCTGGTCGCAGCTGTCAGCAAGCGGCTCTGACCAGTGTCAGCCGTTGATGTCGAGTGCCGTCCCGTACAGCCGGGACACCTTCAGCCGGACGACCACACGGTGCTCGGCGACCAACTGCTCCAAGAACGCATCCTCATCCTGCGGCTTCGCGGCCTCTGGGACCATCGCGAGCAGCTCTCGCCCGATCGCATCCCCCGGCGTGGTCGTGATCTCGGAGACCTCGGCCTCACCCTCGGCCACGGCGAACGACCACACGTCGCCGCCCGGAACATGTACGGCCGCGCGTGGGTCACGCCGGAGTTGCTTGACCTTGATGCGGTCGGCAGTGGTGGAGAACCGCACGATGCGCGCTTCGGCGTCCCAGTTGTAGAGCATGGTGGTGAGATGTGGATGGCCACTGCTCTTGTTGGTGGCGAGGGTGCCGAACTGCTGAGTGCTCAGCAGCTCGGAGAGGGCATCGTCGGACAGGGAACGGGGTCCGGGACCTTGAGTCATGTCGTGCCCAACTTCCGCATGTGCCCGGGCATTCCCACTCCATCCAGAAGCCCGGCCATCAACTTTCCCAACAGGTCCTAATCCTCCGCCCGTTGGGTGATGGGCGCCTCGGTCCGGTCGCCCAGGAACTCGTACCACCGGCGCTGCAGGCATACGTATCGCACGTCGGCCTCGACGAGGTGAAGGAAGGCGGTGACGGTGTCGGCGAGACGCTGCTGGAGGCCGGGGTCGGCGAGCAGACCGTCGTCCGTGAAACCCTGATGGGCCCGCGCGAGGCTGAACATGTCCGGATAGACGCGCGTGCCGAGGTGTTCCAGGGGGATCCGCAGCGTCCACAGCCCTCGGTTGCCGCCGACCATGGACGGGGAGGCGGAGAGCAGCAGCGCGTGTTTGTCCTTGAACGGCTGGGGCCGCACGCGTGAGACCCAGTCGATTGCGTTCTTCAGGACTCCGGGCAGCGAGGCGTTGTACTCCGGGGAGGCGATGGCGAAGGCGTCGCACGCCTCGAGCCGGTCGCGGAGAGCGAGCGCGCCGTCCGGCAGCCCTTCGGCGGCCTCCGCGTCGCCGTCGTACGAGGGCATGGCGAAGTCATGCATGGCGGCGAGGTCGACGGTGGCTCCCGCATCGGCGATCAGGCGCGCGGCGAGGGAGGCGAGGCGGGCATTGGTGGACTCGGTGCGTAGTGCGGCGCCGAAGACGAGCACTCGCACAGGGCCGGGCTGGGTGTCGTTCGGCTCGGGCTGTGTCACGCGGATCAGTGTTCCCCGGGCATGGGCGGCGCGCGAGCGGGACTGGGCTTCCCGGTGTATGTCCCGGGGCAGGACCTGCGCCCGCGACCAGCCCCGCGGCCGCGGTGGGGCCGACGGTATGCCGCCGGCCTCACCGGATCACGCCTCCTGGGGGTGCGGTCTCGTGATCCTGAACCGGGCCACGTTCTCCTCGGTGGCCCATCGGTGGAAGCCCGCCTTCTCCAGAACACGGACAGAGGCCGGGTTCGACGGCTCCACGGTGGCGAACACGGTGTGGACATCTGGTGCGGTGAAGGCGAACTCCGCCAGGGCTCGGGCGGCCTCGGAGGCGTAGCCCCGGCTGCGGCGGGAAGCCACGACGCCGTACCCGATTTCGAGGGTGCCCTCGGACGGCGGCCAGAACAGGCCGATCGAGCCGACCACCAAGGTACTGTCACGCTCGATGATCAGGCGGTGGCCATGTTCGCCGAGCCAGGCGGGGTGCTGGTCGAAGAGGGCCGCGACAACGCGATCGCCTTCGGCGGGAAAGTCGTCCGCCCAGTGAACCGACCTGGTGTTGCCGAGGGTGGCAGCGGCCTCGGCCATGGTCCAGGGCCGGAGAACGAGGCGGTCGGTCGTCAGGTCGGCGTGGGCTGTCGGGTAGGAAGACACGTGTCACTCCTGGTCGTCGGAACGACCCGGACCACGCTCTGCTGTCGCGCGGACCGGTCATGGGCATGCAGATGCAGGCCGACGGCGGCCATATTCATCAACCTCCCCCTGCACGTGATCACGCGCCTCTCGCGTCGGCGCGACGGTAGCGACCTCTCCGCGGCGTGGGCAAAGCGTTTTTGGGCGAGAACGGCTCTGGCCGGGACGGAGACGAGCCGCCGGGGTGATCTCCGAGCGCCCGTTCTCCCGACCGGGGAACACCGCTGGCAGGCGGTCGTGCGGCGAGCGTCGGCTGAGGACCGCGGCGGGGGCAGACCCGTCCCGACGCCGCTGCGGTACGCCGTCTTCCCGGCTGTCCGACCAGTCGGTATGTTCTCGGCAGGTCGAGCCGACGGAGGAACCCATGACCGAGCGCCCCATCCGCATCGAAGGCCATTGCGACGAACGCTTCGACGCCGTGCGCGCCGCGTTCGAGCAGAACTTCCGCGAGCGGGGTGAACTTGGCGCTGCGGTCACGGTCATGCTCGACGGCCGGGCCGTGGTCGATCTGTGGGGCGGCTGGGCGGATCCCGCGCGGAGCCGGCCGTGGCAGAGCGACACACTCGTGAACGTGTGGTCCACGACCAAGGGCCCGACCGCACTGTGCGCCCATCTGCTCGCCGACCGCGGGCTGCTCGATCTGGACGCGACGGTCGCCACGTACTGGCCCGAGTTCGCGGCGGCCGGCAAGGAGGGCGTCCTCGTACGCCACCTGCTCTCGCACCGCGCGGGCCTCGCGGGACTGCGCGAGCCGCACTCGCTCGACGAGCTCTACGACTGGGAGCTGACCTGTGCCCGGCTCGCGGCCACCGAGCCGTGGTGGGAGCCCGGTACCGTCTCCGGATACCACGCCATGACCTACGGCTTCCTCGTCGGCGAGGTCGTGCGGCGGATCACCGGTCTGATGCCGGGCGACTTCCTGGAGCAGGAGATCGCCGGGCCGCTCGGCATCGATTTCACCATCGGACTGCCGCAGAAGGAGGCCGGGCGCGTGGCCGAGCTCGTGCACCCTCCGGCCGAGGCGAGAAGTGAACAGGCCGCGGTCTTCGCCCAGTTGGAGCCCGTCGCCCTGGCCGCCCTGATCAACCCGATGACCGGCGTGGACGCCGCCAACTCGGCTGCCTGGCGTGCCGCCCACATTCCCGCCGCCAACGGCCACGGCACCGCTCGCGCGGTCGCCTCCCTGTACGGCATCCTCGCCGGGCGCGGAAAGCTGGGCGAGAAGCGGGTGCTCACCCCCGAAGCCGCCGAACGCGTGCGCGAGGGTCAGGGCAGCTGCCGTGACCTGGTGCTGGGCATGGGGTTCACGCATGACACGGAGGTCGCTCTCGGTCTGTGGCTGAGCGGCGAGAACGGATCGTACGGCCCCAACCCGCGTGCGCTGGGCCACGACGGCTTCGGTGGCTCCTGCGGTCTGGCGGACCCGGAAGCGGGTGTCAGCCTCGGCTACGTCATGAACCGCATGGGCCCGCACATCGCCGACGACCCGCGCAAGATGGCACTGATCGACGCCGTGTACCGCGCCCTGTAGTCCGGGGCGCCCGGCCGGTCACCGCCCTTCCGGATTCTTGCAACACGTTCTACTGTGTGCGCCGCGCCGCGGACTGACGGACCGTGAGACATCTGGAGGGGCCGTGCACCTTCAATACACCCCGGAGCAGCAGCAGTTGCGTTCCCAGCTGCGTACCTACTTCACCGAACTGGTCCCCGACCACGCCTACGCCCGCTACGCCGAGCCGAGCGCCCAGAAGCGCTTCTACCGCGAGACGATCCGCCGGCTCGGCTCTGACGGCTGGCTCGGCGTGGGCTGGCCGCAGCAGTACGGCGGCCGCGGCCTGAGCCCCATGGAGCAGTTCATCTTCTTCGACGAGGCCGCCCAGGCCGGGGTGCCGCTGCCGCTGATGGCTCTGAACACCGTCGGACCGACGATCATGCAGTTCGGCACCGAGGAGCAGAAGGCCTACTTCCTGCCCAAGATCCTCGCCGGTGAGATCGACTTCGCGATCGGCTACAGCGAGCCCGACGCCGGCACCGACCTCGCGGCTCTCAGGACCCGCGCCGTCCGCGAGGGCGATGAGACCACCGGCTGGTACACGGTCGACGGCCAGAAGATCTGGACCACCAACGGAGACACCGCCGACTGGGTGTGGCTGGCCGTCCGCACCGACCCGGACGCCCCGCCGCACAAGGGCATCACCATGCTGCTCGTGCCGACCTCCGACCCGGGCTACTCCTGCACCCTGATCAACACCCTTGCCTCGCACGACACCACCGCCAGCTACTACGAGAACATCCGCGTTCCCGCGTCCCGCCGCGTCGGCGAGGAGAACAAGGGCTGGCGGCTGATCACCAACCAGCTCAACCACGAGCGCGTCACCCTGGCCGCCCACGGCACCATGGCCATTCGCGCGCTGCGCGATGTCCAGCGCTGGGCCGCCGACACCAAGCTCGCCGACGGCCGCCGGGTCATCGATCTCGGCTGGGTACGCGGCCGCCTCGCCAGGACCCACACCAGGCTGGACGCGATGAAGCTGCTCAACTGGCAGATGGTGAACGCCGTCCAGCAGGGCACACTCACCCCGCAGGACGCCTCCGCGGTCAAGGTCTACGGCTCCGAGGCCCGTCGCGACGCCTACGCCTGGCTGATGGAGGTCGTCGGCTCGGCCGGCCCCCTCAAGGAGGGCTCGGCAGGGGCCGTACTGCACGGCGAACTCGAACGCGGATACCGCTCCGCCGTGATCTTCACCTTCGGCGGCGGCAACAACGAGATCCAGCGCGAGATCATTTCCTGGATCGGACTGGGGATGCCGCGGGTACGACGGTGACTTGATGTGACGAAGAATCATAGTTGACACAAGAGAAGGCTGGTTGACATCGGCGTCGGCCCAGGCACCAGCATGGGCACCGTCGCCGCCATACACAACACGTCACCACGTGATGGTGCTGCGCCAATCGGACCGGCATCTACCCCGGTCCGATTCGGTGCTAATGTGACGAATGTGGGGTGACTGTCGCCGCTACCTGGAGATGGCGGGGCGTTACATGGAAATCTTCAGTCCCGAAATGACCGTTGAGTATCTGGTCTACCGTTTCGCTCTGTGCGGCAGCTGGGTTCCGAACTTCGGCAGCGTGGTCTCGACGTCGACGGGGACGCCATGTACCTGATGTAGGCGTCGGGGGAGGGTCGCCGTGCGGCTGGCGATGTACGCCTTCTTGCCTGGCCTGCGAGCGCTTCGCCTGCTCGCTGACGGCCGATGATTCACCCACTCAGCGCGTCCCCGCAACGACTCGAGCAGAACCCTGGAGGCCCACATGCTGATCGCACTACTCGCCGTGCTCGGTGTCGACCTCGCCGTCGTCGTCTTTGTCGCCGTGGTCGTGTACGGCCGCAAGCGCTGGGTGAAACGGCAACCCGGCGCATTCCGCGGCGCCATCCGGGTCGAGAGCGGAGCGGTCGACGGCCTCCGGCCCAAGTGGAGCCGGGGGTATGGACGCTGGGTTCGCGACATCCTCGTCTGGACCAAGGCCCCGTTCCTGTTCCGCAACGTACTCATCCCCGCCGACGCGCTGAATCAGCAACGACCGGCCCGTGACAATGAGGTCAAACGGCTCGGCGACCGACCTACCGTCATCCGGCTGACAGCAGCTGACGCATTCGCCGAGGTCGCAGCCAGCGAAGACGACGCGGCGCTGCTCCTGGGCCCGTACCACCGAACCTCCAACCCCGACGCTCGACACCCAGGCGCGCCAAACAGCACATGACCAGGCCCGACAGGCCCTCCGAAACATCTGGGCGGTCGGCCGGGCCGGAGTCCCGCCCGCCCGCAGCCAGCGGGCGGGGCAAAGGTCGAGCAGCCATCGGAGCAGGCCGCTGCGGTCATCGTGTCGGCGCTGACGGTCCGTCCTCAGGCGAAGTCGTGTGCCCGGCATGCGTTGCGTGACCGATTTCGACGTGCGGCTTCAGACCGGAGCGCAGCACGCGGCTGAGCGCAACCGACAGTGCGATGCGCAGCAGGCGTCCGCTGCCAACCACCTTTGGCCGGAAGCGGATCGTCCAGGTGAGGTCAGTCTCGTCTCCATCGGCGCGAAGCGAGATCTCGCCCTGGTGGCAGACGAACGGCGATCCATTGATCACGCGGTACCGATATGTGGTCGGTGGCTCGAACGTCAGGACCTGTTCTGTCGCTGTTGTCCCGGGCAGCTTCAGCAGCCGTTGCGATCCGCGGCCGTCTCGTTCGGGCGTGCCGTCGACGATGCGTCGCGCCGAGCCGATGCCGAGCCAGCTGGCCATGTTGTCGTGGTCGGTGATGACGTCCCAGGTGGCCTGGACGGGTGCGGCGATGCGCACCGTCTGCTCGACGGCGTGGGTGTCGGCCTTCGGTCGCCGGTCGGCCGACTTCGCGGTGAATCCCCAGTGCTTGTCGGACTTCGCCGACATCCACAGCAGCTCGACGGAGAACTGCTGAGGATCATTGACGTAGACGACGCCGGCGCCGGGCAGGTGACGCGGCTTGGTGTTCGGCACCGCTCCGGCACGGCGTGCCCGTTGGTACAGGTCGTCGTGGTCGCGTCGCGAGCGCGCGCCGAAGGCGATGTTGAGTATGCCTTGATCAGAGATCCGGTGGTCCGCCGGGCGGTCCCGCCCGACCGGATCGAGGTACTGGACGACCTCCACCAGGACGTCGCCGGCGAGGTACACGGCACTGCGGGTCTGCGCCCCTGGCAGGCCCCACAACGCCTCGTGCTCGGGTATGCGCAGCGCGGCGGCCGAGCGGGCGAGGCCAAGTCCGTCGAAGAACGCGGCCGAGCGGGCGAGATCCGGCACCGACAGGGTGACCGACCGCAGCGCGACCGAACATGTCGCCCGGGCAACACTCCGTGCGGCACCGTCCAGCGGGTCGTCCTCCATGATCTCGACGAAAACGCCGTCGGGATTGCGCACGCAGGCTCGCCGCGCACCGGGTGGGCCCACCGGAGCGGTGAGCGGCGGTGAGGCGAGCCGCGCCAGCCGAATCAGGGTCTCGTCGAAGTCGGCGACCCAGACACCGATGCGCGAGTACCCGATGTCGCTCGGCGTCCGGTCGGGCGGCATCAGCCGCGCCAGCGGGCGCTCGAACTGGAACATCTCAAGCTGAAACCACTCGTTGCGGTCAACCAGCCACCGGCAGGTCGAGGCCACGCGCGGCAGGCCCTGCACCGCCGACGCGAGCGGACCGCGCATCAACGCTCGCGCCCCACCTGCCGGCCAGAAGCCGAGCCCTTCGCGAAACCACCGCTCGGTGCGCGCGAGGTCTATGACGGAGAAGGCCACCTGACACAGCGATGGGTGTTCGGAGGTGGGACGGTACGAGGTCGGAAGTGTGGTCGACATGCTGCTCTCCCTGCTGAGGTCGCGAAGGGCAGTGAATAGAGGTTCGACGGGATGTCGCACGCGCAGGCGGGACAGGTGTGTTGCACCAGACGCCGCCCACCTCCTGCTCACGCTCGAGGACGAGGAGGGGCTCTTTCCGGCCCTTGAGCGCGTGGGCCGCGGCGGGGCCAACGAAGCCGGCCCCGACAACCACGACGCCGAGATGCGGCGGCTCGAACCGGCTGGCACGTCTGGCACCCCTTGAAAAGCGAACGCGAGTTGCGTTAGATTTTCAGCCATGACAGCATCCGTCAAGAGCAGTCAGGGCGCCGGTTCGCCCCGACCGGGAGTGGACGAGGCCAGGTCCGATCGACCGCGGCGACGGGAGCCCGTGCAGACCCGCAGCCGCGAGACCGTCAAGCGCATCCTGGACGCGGCGGCCGGGCTCATCGACGAGGGCGGCGTCGATGCCGTGACCACCCGTGTCATCGCCGATCACGCCGGCATCACCGCAGCGTCGCTCTACCGCTTCTTCGCCGACCGTGAGCAGATCCTCGACGCGCTGGTCGAGCGCCACCTGGAACGGCTCACGGCCCACGTGGCCGCGGTTGAGGCGGACTGGGCGCCGACGTCAGTCGCGGAATTCGTCGAGCGCGAACTCGACTCCTACGCCGGCTACTACCGCGACCACCCCAATGCCGCCCGGCTGTGGCTGGACGGAAGAGTGTCGCCGACCGTGCGCGCCGAGGTACTGCGCTACCACCGCAGCACCGCCGAGCGCTTGCACGGCTTGGCCGTCGCAGCCGGACTGGTCACGCCGCAGACCGACCTGCTCGTATTCGTGGTGGCGGTCGAACTCGCGGACCGGACTCTCGAACTCGCGTTCCGAGAGCGCAGCGACCCTGACTCCGACGTGATCGCCTACGGCCGAGTCGCGCTGATCGCCTACCTCGACGCCACGCTGCCGCAATAGCCCCACATTCCCGCGCACGGCCCGGCGTCGCACGCATCGACGTCTGCCCACATCGAGCAGGAAGCCAACCATGCACGAGATCACTTTCGCCAGCGGCAGCGATCGCTGCTCCGCCTGGCACCTCCCCGCCAAAAGCGACGCCTTCGAGGGGCCGGGCGGACGTCCGTGTGTCGTTATCGCGCCGGGCTTCGCGGCAACCCGTGACAACAGCTTGCTCGGCTATGCCGAGGAGTTCGCAGCGGCCGGCATCGACGTCCTGCTCTTCGACTACCGCGGGTTCGGCGAGTCCGGTGGGCGCCCCCGTCAGCTCGTGTCGGTGCGGCGCCAGCGGGAGGACTTGCACGCTGCGATCGCAGCGGCTCGCCGGCTGCCAGGCGTCGATGCCGAGCGGATCGTGCCATCGGGATTCTCATACTCGGGCGGGCACGTGGTAGCGGTGGCCGCCCAGGACCGACGCGTCGCGGCGACGATCTCGGTGACACCCGCGATGGACGGCATCCCGGTGCTGCTGCAGCTCGCCCGCACCGCCGGCTTGCGTCATATCGCTCGTTCGTCGGCACACGGACTGCGCGACGGGCTACGGGCACTGACCGGCCGCCCGCCGTACTTCGTGGCAGTGGTGGGCGAACCGGGCTCGCGTGCGATCTTCGCGAGGGAGGGCGGCGAGCACCTGTACAGCGCGATCGCGGGGCCGAGCTGGCGCAACGAGGTATGCGCGCGTGTGGCGCTCCAAGCGGGGTTCAACCGGCCGATCAGGTTCGCGTCGCGCCTTGCCTGCCCGCTGCTCGTCCAGGTCGCCACGTGCGACACCATCGCCCCGGCCGCCACGGCCCGCCGTGCGGCCGCGAAGGCGGGTGCACACGCCGAGCTGCGGGAGTACCCGCTCGACCATATGGATGTCTACCTCGGCACCGCGCAAGAGCAGATAGTCGCCGATCAGCTCGATTTCCTGCGCCGCGTTCTCTGACGGGTCCGCGTCCGCCCCAGCGCACAGACGCCATCAGGCAGCCGATGGACACCGAACTGCGCCACGTCGCGCCCCATTTCAACCAACGTCCCGGTAACGGAAGCGGAGTGAGTACCTTGTCGAAGCGAGCGCAGCGAATCCTGATCTGGTGGGCCGTGACCCTCCTGCTCATCTACGCCCTGAACCTCGGGCTCCTGTTCAACATGATCCCGCCGCCGCGGGCCACGCTGTCGATTGAGCAGATCTCGGACTGGTACGCACACCGGCACACCCGTATCCGCCTGGGCGCTGTGATCGCCTCCTGGACCAGCGCGTTCCTGCTGCCGCTGTCGGTGGTGATCGCGGTGCAGCTCGGCCGGCTCGAGGGCGGTCGCCGGGTATGGTCGATAGCGGCGGGCGCCAGCGGCGTCATGTCCTCGATCTTCATGGTGCTGCCGCCCATCTTCTGGGGAGTCGCCGCGTACACGCCGTCGCGCGATCCACAGGCCACCGCCCTGATGCACGAACTGGGCATGCTGACCCTGGCGACGACGGTCCAGTACTTCATCTTCATGTTCGTTGCGGTCGTCGTGTTCTGCCTCCGCACACCGACGATGCCACACTCCCCATTCCCTCGCTGGTTCGGCTATTTCACCGCTTGGGTAGCCGTGATGTTCGAGGCCGGCCCGATCGCCTTCCTGACCAGAACCGGGCCATTCGCGTGGGACGGCCTGTTGGTCTTCTGGGCACCGCTCGCTCTCATCGTCACGTGGTTTTCAGTCATGGTCTTCCTGCTGTTCAACGCGATCAAGCATCAGGAAGACGACGACGAGGCGACCACGACCCCGCCGATCCTCGCCGCAACGGCCTGACCGTGCGGGCACAGATGGCGACCACGACAGACGTTCCCGCCGAGCCGCCACCGCGGGCCTCGTCCGCACGGCGCATTCCCGGCGAGACCGGTCTCTGGATCATGCTGCTCGGCGACATGACAGTCTTCGCGGTCTTGTTCCTCGTGTACCTGCAGCAGCGCGGCCGGCAGCCTGCTCTGTTCGCAGCCTCGCAGAGCACCCTCAATGGCAATCTCGCCACGGTCAACACCCTTGTGCTGCTGTCCAGCTCCGTCCTCGTCGTCCTTGCTACGCGTGTCGTGCGCACCCCACAGCGTCACTACGCACCCCGGCTCCTCGCCGGTGCGATCGGGCTCGGACTGGCCTTTGTCGGAATCAAGGCGATCGAGTATCACCACCTGTTCGCTGCCGGCATCACGTCGCACATGAACTCCTTCTTCGTGTACTACTTCACGCTGACCGGCCTGCATCTCGCGCACTTGTGCGCGGGGCTGATCGTGCTCGCGGTGCTGCTGACACTGTCGAGAAAGCGCGAGCTCACCACCGGTCAATACAAGATTTTCGAAGGCGGCGCATGCTTTTGGCACATGCTCGACCTGCTCTGGCTCATCATCTTCCCGCTCGTATTCCTGGTGAGGTGAGTGACAATCGTGCTGCTGCGGACGAAAGCCACCGCCGTCTGGGCAATCCTGGTCGCGCTCACGACGCTGTCCTGGATGCTGGGTACGACGCACGGATTTGGTGCTGGCGGCCATCGACGCGCGAGCGTCGTCATTCTCGTCGTCGCGCTTTTCAAGGCCAGGCTCGTCGGTCTCCATTTCATGGACCTACGACGCGCTCCGACTGTACTTCGCGCCCTGTTTGAGGCTTGGTGCGCCGCAGTTTGCGCAGCGACCATCAGCCTGTTCCTCTTCGCATGACCAAGACGGTGTCCTATGTGGTGAGGCGGACGAGTCGCTTGTAGCAGCACAGGGCTGCCGCAAGGCCAAGAAGGGCCAGGTAGTTGCGGGGTGCCGTTCGTAGCGGGGGCTGAGGCGGCGGTATCCGGTCAGCAAGGCACGGAGGGTGGCAACGCCTGCTCGGGCCGTCCCCGCAGGTCATGTGACTGGTGAGTAGCTAGGGCTGCACTGCGGGCGACATGGCCAGCGGCAGTCTGGGCGACGCGATGATCACGGGTGACCTCACCTGGATCACCCCTTGAGCACAACCAAATACGCCCCTACTGCTGGAGCAATACGATAGGGGCGTTGGTCAATCTCGATGCCTTCGGCTGGAGGAGGTTCGTGATGACGCGCGATGGCGGACTGAAGTTGCATATGCAGCGTGTCCTCGGCGCACCGCGCTCGGTCGTGTTCCGAGCCTTGACCGAGCCGCAGGAGCTGGCCATGTGGTGGGGCCCTGACGGGTTCACCATCCCGAGTGTGGAAAGCGACCTTCGGGCGGGAGGTGGTTATCGGATTGTGATGCAGCCTCCGGAAGGTGATCCGTTCTACTTGGTGGGCGAATTTCTCGAGGTGGCCCCTCCGGAGCTCCTGTCCTACACCTTTCAGTGGGAGGACCCCGATCCCGAGGACCGCGAGACCGTGGTGGCGCTGTCGCTTCGGGACCTGGGCGGTACATCGTCCGAGCTGGACCTCACCCATGGCGAATTCGCCACGGAGCGGCGCCAAGCTCTTCACGAGGAAGGCTGGACTCAGAGCCTCAACAAGCTGGAGGACTTGATGTCGTCGGCTGCGTCGGCCTGAGATCGTTGCTGAGGGGAGGGCTGGGCTGGTGGCGGTACCTGTCTTCACACCGCCCCTGACCAGCGCATTGCGATGCCGTTACGCCGACTGTGGATGGCAGAGTCAAAAGGGACTGTGAACACTGCTCGACATGTATCAGGCCATCGTTCCTCTGGATGACGTGCCGCTGCGGGTGGGGGACCAAGGGAAGGCCAAGAAGCCGTCCTCGCCTTCGAGATCGCCCCCGAAGGCTTCGAGTGGGCGCTGGCGTATGCCTGACTGGCCCACTACGAGCACGGGCTGCACGCCGACCGCGCCACCGGGAAGCGCCAGCTGAAGCGGGCCCCGGCCCGCGTGCAAGGGGATCCCGAGCGTGACCTGTATCTGAAGCCCGCTGCCCTACCGCTCGCTTCAGGATGGCCACCGACGTTCCCCGCCGCGGACACCGGAGTCGAAGATGACCGGGGTGCTGCCTGCGGCCTCCGCCACTGCGGGGAGCAGCTCGATCGCGGGGATGCCGCCGTTCGCCTGGCGGCCGCCGTGGTTGGAGACGTAGATGCCGTCGACGCCGCCGTCGATCGCGCGCCGTGCGTCGTCGGGGTGGCAGATGCCCTTGAGCAGCGGCGGCAGCTTGGTCATCGACCGCAGCCATGCCAGGTCGTCCCAGTTGAGCGTCGGGTCGGCGAACTCCGAGGCCCATACGAGTGCCGCGCCCGGCATGTCCTCCTCCGGGGGCTTGGCGAGCTTGGCCCGGAACACCGGATCGGAGAAGTAGTTGGCCAGGCAGTGGCCTTGCAGCTGCGGGAAGTTGCCGAGCGTCAGGTCGCGTGGGCGCCGGCCCAGCTGCCAGGTGTCGAGGGTGACGACGATGCCCTTGAAGCCGGCCGCCTCGGCGCGCGAGACGAAGGATTCTGCGAGCTCGCGGTCCTTGGGGGTGTAGAGCTGGAAGAACCCGGGAGTGTCACCGAGTTGTGCGGCGACGGCCTCTAGCGGGTCGACCGAGAGTGTCGAGGCGGCCATCGGCGCGCCCGATTTCGCCGCAGCGCGCGCGGTCGCGAGATCTCGAGCTGAAGATCGTCGAAATTCGGCGTCGCATTCGTCATGATCAGTCGAACAGGCTGGTCGTGCGGGTCGCGACCCAGCGGCCAGCAGCAGGCGAGAGGCGGTTGATCACGTACAGGGCGCGGGCGTCGGGCCCGATCGGCGCGATCGCGCGGTTGCGTCCCGCCGCACGCAGGATGGCCACCGCTGCGCGCTCGGGCGAATAGCCGCGACGTTCGTACATGCTCTGAACCCGGGCGGCATGCGCGTCGGCGTCGGCCCCGCGGACGATGCTGGTACGCGTGATCGCGGTGTTGATGAGACCAGGGCAGATGGCGGTTACTCCGATCTTGTGCGGGCGCAGCTCGAGGCGCAGGTTCAGGGTGAGGCCCAACGCCGCGAACTTCGTGGCGGAGTACGCGGACATGACCGGGGTTGCGCTGTACCCGGCGGCCGACGCCACGTTGACGACCTGCCCGCCGGTGCCGCGCTCGATCATGCGCGGGATGAAGCGCTCGCAGCCGTGCACGACTCCCTTGATGTTGACCGCCATCTGCCGGTCCCAGTCCTCGGGCGTGGTTTCCATGAACCCGGCCAGGACGCCGATACCCGCGTTGTTGATGAGCAGGTCGACCGCGTCGTACTGGGCGTGCACGGCGTCGGCGAAGGCGTCCATCGCCGCGGGGTCGGTGACATCGACGGTCTGCGCGAACACCTTGCTGCCGAGGGCCCGGGCAGCCACCGCGGTCTCGTTCAGGCCGGCTTCGTTGCGGTCGCAGAGGACGAGTGTGGCGCCGCGCCGTGCGCTGAGCAGCGCCGTGGTGCGGCCGATGCCGCTGCCGGCGCCGGTGATGAGGACGACACGGTTGTCCAGGTCTTTGACGTTCATGGATGACTCCGGTTTCCGGTGAGGAACGCGGTCCGGTGGGACGCGCCGGGTGACAGGCCGGGTGGGGATGCCAGGCTGCTCGGCTGCAACTCGTCTGTTCGTCCGTGTCCGCGTCGGCCGTGCACGAGGGCGCTGCTTGCGTATGGAGACTCGGCGGTCTCCTCCTGCCGTATGTCGACGGCGGCCGGGTTCAGTGGTGGCGTGGTACGGCTTGGAGCCGCGGACTCGCTGGTCTCTTCGGCGCCCCTCAGAGGGCGGCGCGGCGCAGGAAGTCGAGCTGGTCGGCCAGGGCCTTCTCCTGGCCGGGGCCGACATAGACGTCCAGGTGGTCCCAGGGATATTCCCGCAGCTCGGCCCGGGCGCCCGCCTTGGCGGCAGCGCGGCGGCCGGTGTGGGGCGGGGCGATGGTGTCGCTGATCCCGACCTGAACGAGCCACGGACAGGTGACCCGTGAGGCGGAGCTGATCGGCCGGTTGAACCCCGCCTCGAGCGCCGCGCGCGCACAGATCTCGTTGCGCCACGTCGGGCCTGCGAGGGCGCGGTACGCCTCCAGTCCGCCCTCGCGGGGGATGATCGCGTTCGAGCCCGGCTCGCCGATCATCGGAACGAGGTGCGGTCTGCGGCCGGTGAGCGCCCTGGACGCGTCGCGCAGTCCGTGTACGGTCGCGCGGACCAGGTAGCCCAGGCCGCCGTTGCGGGCGAGCTGCGCCAGCACCGCGATGCCGTCCACCGCCGGCGTCAGGGAGATCGTCGCCGCGACGCGCTTGTCCTGGGCGGTGACCGCGAGCACGTGGCCGCCGGCGTAGGAAACACCCCAGAGCACGATGCGCTCGGGGTCGACGCCCGGCAGCCGGCGGGCGGCTGCGAGCGCGGCGTGGTAGTCCTGGCGCTGGCGCCGGACGGACACCAGCTGGCGGGGCGATCCGCCGGAGGTGCCGAACCCGCGGTAGTCGAAGAGCAGGGCGTCGATTCCGGCGGCGGCGAAGCCCTTGGCATAGCCCAGCAGGCCGTCGCCACGGGTGCCGCCGAAGCCCGGCGCCATGACGACGCACGGCCGTCCGCCCGCGGCTGCGAACGCGTCGCTGGTCGCCGGGAGATGCCAGGCGGAGCACTGGTCGTTGCCGCTGGTGAAGGTGATCTCGTTCATGGTGGGGGCTCCTGGTCGGTTTGCGGTGGGGGCGGGGGAGTTCGGGGGCCGCGGTCGTGGCGCACGCTGTGTCTGCCGTTCCGCTTTGGCGGTGGGGGATCAACGTGTGGCGGAGGTGCGCCGCGTGCCATCGCCGAACACACACGCTTGGGCTTCTGGGGTGTGCCGTGGCACACCCAGGTTGCGGGCCCGACCGTCTCGTCTGCGCGGAGTGGACGGGCCTGGCGCTGGGATGGGCGGCGGTGCGGACCTTATCGGTCGAGCGCCTGAGCCGATGTCAGGTCGGGTCCTGGAGTGCGGAGGCGGGCTGCTCGCCGGACGGGCAGCCCGCCTCCTTCGTCAATGACCGGTTGGTTACTGCCGGGACATGGCGATCCGCCAGCGCTCCTCGATCGGGATCAGGTGCTCCTGGTTGGCCGCGGCGGCGTCCACATCGATCTGCACCCACCGGATCTGGCCGGTGAAGTCGTTGCCGCGCGCCGGCTGGTCGGGCGTGACGGGCGAGCCTGACTGGTGCCCCACGTCGGTCGTCTCGTCGCCGGAGAACACGATGGCCTGGGTCACCGGCAGCTGCCCGCGGCCCACCTCGGTACCGTCGAGGTAGAGCGTGACGGTGCCGCCCTTGGCCAGGCCGGGGCCGTCGTAGTCGAACTCCATCCGCACCTGGTGCTCGCCGGCCGGGAGCTTGTCGTCCGAGCAGACGTAGAAGTGCCGCAGGCCCACCAGGTTGTAGCAGTAGCGCAGTCGGCCGTCGAGGGCATAGAGGCTCCAGCCGCCCGACATGCCGCCCTGGGAGAGGATGACGCCCTCGGCGCCGTGCTCCGGGACCACTACCTGCGCGGTGACGGCGTGGCTCTTGTTCTTGATGTTGATGACCGAGCTCTCGTTGAGGTGCCCCATGCCCGGGAAGAGCACCTGGGTGTTCCCGCGGATGAGCTGCGGACGGCCGGCCAGGTCGGGGTTGAAACGCTCGGCCGCCCGGTCGTCCAGCGGCAGCACTCCGTGCTTGGTCGCCTCGATCAGCCACAGCCGCTGCAGCTTGTGGAGCGTCTCGGGCTGCTCGGCTGCCAGATTGCGGGTCTGGGTCCAGTCGTCGGGGCCGTACAGCTCCCACACGTCGTCGTCGAAGGCCACCAGCTTCGCTCCCACCAGCTCCCAGGGTGAGCGGTGTTTGGTGACCGCGGTCCAGCCACGGTGGTAGATACCCCGGTTGCCGCCGATCTCGAAGTACTGCGTCTGGTGCCGCTCGGGCGCGGAGGCGTCGCCGAAGGAATAGCCCATGCTCACGCCTTCGATGGGGGCCTGGGTGACCCCGTGCACCGTGGTGGGCTCGGGCAGCCCGGCGGCCTCCAGGACTGTCGGCGCGACGTCGATGACGTGGGAGAACTGCTCGCGGACCTCGCCCCGAGCGGTGATGCCGGCGGGCCAGTGCACGACGGTGCCGTTGCGGGTGCCGCCCCAGTGCGAGGCCGCCTGCTTGGTCCACTGGTACGGCGTGCACATCGCGTGCGCCCAGCCCACCGCGTAGTGGTTGTACGCAGTCGGCGAGCCGAACTCGTCCATCTTGGCCCGCAGGAAGTCCGTCGACTCCAGCGCACTGAGGCCGTTGAAGTTGATCGCCTCGTTGAAGCTGCCGTGATGGGTGCCCTCGGCCGAGGCGCCGTTGTCGCCGATGATGTAGTAGATCAGCGTGTTGTCGAGCAGTTCCAGGTCGTCCAGGGTCTGCACCATACGCCCGATCTGGGCGTCCGTGTGGGCCAGGAAGCCGGCGTAGACCTCCATCTGACGGGTCAGCACCGGCTTGAGTTCGTCGGGCATCTCGTCCCAGTGCGGGATCTCCGGGTTGAACGCGGTCAGCTCGGCGTCGGCCGGTATCACACCGAGCTGCTTCTGCCGCTCGAAGATCTCCTCGCGCAGCGCGTCCCAGCCGGCGTCGAAGCGGCCCGCGTACCGGTCGCACCACTCCTTGGGGGCGTGGTGCGGGGCGTGGGTCGCGCCGGGCGCGAAGTAGAGGAAGAACGGGCGGTCTGGCTGGAGCGCGTGCTGGCGGCGGATCCAGTCCACGCTGCGGTCGGCGAGGTCCTCGGTCAGGTGGTAGCCCTCTTCCGGGGTGCGAGCGGGGTCCACCGGGGTGGTGCCCTCGTACAGCGCGGGGTAGTACTGGTTGGTCTCCCCGCCGACGAAGCCGTAGAAGTAGTCGAAGCCGCTGCCCGTCGGCCAGCGGTCGAACGGACCGGCCGGACTGGTCTCCCACACCGGCACCTCGTGGCACTTGCCGAACTGCGCGGTGGCGTAGCCGTTGAGCCGCAGCGTCTCGGG
Organism: Streptomyces sp. NBC_00390; assembly: GCF_036057275.1. Taxonomy (NCBI): domain Bacteria; kingdom Bacillati; phylum Actinomycetota; class Actinomycetes; order Kitasatosporales; family Streptomycetaceae; genus Streptomyces; species Streptomyces sp. NBC_00390. The sequence goes on from NZ_CP107945.1 coordinate 7,787,968, forward strand.
CAGCGGCGCCTTGGAGTTGGGGCGGATCGTGTTGTATCCGGGGGCGGAGGTGGCCAGTTCGGTGATGGCGCCCATGCCGACCGAGTGGTGGTTGCGGCCGGTCAGCAGCGCCTGCCGGGTCGGCGAGCACAACGCGGTGGTGTGGAACCGGGAGTAGCGCAGCCCGCCGTCGGCCAGCCGCTGCGCCACCGGGGTGTCGATCGGGCCGCCGAACACGCTGGAGGCGCCGAAGCCGACGTCGTCGAGCAGGATCACCAGGACGTTCGGCGCGCCCGCCGGCGGCCGCAGCGGCGTGATCGCCTCGAACGACGTCTCCGGGTCCCGGGCGTCGTACGTGGTCAGCCCGGGCCGGGGCCGGTCGGGCATGGGCAGGGCGGTGCGGGGGAGATCGTCATGCAAGGGCATGGGGCCCCTCCTGTCTGGGATCGGTGACAGCCTGGCGCCGCAGGCCACGCGTGTCCGGTGACCGGCGCCGCCGGAGTCTGGTGGGTGCCGATGGTGCGGTGCCCCCCCGCCCGGCATCGCGGCATCGGGCGGGGGTGGGCCTACGGCCGCAGCGCGGCCTCCAGGTAGGCGGCGAGTGCGATCCGGCCGTGGCGGATCACGTCGGGGTCGGGGTCGCGGCGCTCCCGGAAGGCCAGGTCCAGGATCCGGTCGCCCAGCTCGACCGCCATTACGAAGACGAGCGGATCGGTCTGCGGGTCGGCCAGGCCGGCCGCGACGGCCAGGTCGTGCAGGCGCTCGGCAGTGAGGCGCTGGCTGCGCAGCACCTCGGCCCGCACCGTGGGCGAGACCCGCCCGTCCAGCCACAGCCGGGCGGCGTTGGGGTGGGCCTGGAAGTAGGCGACGAAGGAGTCGAGTTCGCGCCCGACGAGCTCCGCCAGCGACGCGGGAGACCAGCCCGCCTCGTCCTCGGAGAGGGAGGCTCTGAGCCGTTCCAGGTGCTGTTCCATCAGCGCGTCGAGGATCTGCTCACGGTCGGCGAAGAAGCGGTAGAGCGAGGGCGCGGTGATGCCGGCGCGCTCGGCGATGGCACGGGTGGTGACGGCCTCGACGCCGCCGTCCTCGAGGAGGACGGCTGCGGCGTCGAGGATCCGTTCGACGGTCTCGCGGCTACGGGCCTGGACCGGCTGTCGACGGCGGCTGCGAACGGGCTGGTCCGGGTCCCGCCCGGCACGGGGCGATTCCTCGGGTTCTGGACTCTTGACGACTCCTGACATGGGTGGGAGCGTAACGCGACTCACGTTAGCTTTTCTAGAGGAGCTCCACACATGAACGCTGAGTTCGAGCCACAACACCTCCGCGTCGTTGTTGTCGGGGCCGGGTTCGGGGGGCTGGCCGCGGCCCACGCGCTCAAAGGCCAGGGCGAGGAGTTCGCCGTGCTGGAACGCGAGCAGGAGGTGGGCGGCGTCTGGCGGGACAACAGCTACCCGGGCTGCGCCTGCGACATCCCGTCGCATCTGTACTCGCTGTCCTTCGCGCCCAACCCCCACTGGACCCGCGCCTTCTCCCAGCAGTCCGAGATCCGCGACTACCTGCGCCGGGTCGCCCGCGAACACGGGCTGCTGCCCTACATCCGCTTCGGCTGCAGCCTGCTCGAGGCGGCCTGGGACGACACCGCGCAGCGCTGGCGGATCGAGACCAGCGCCGGATCGCTCACCGCCGACGTGCTCATCGACGGCAGTGGCCCCATCGCCGAACCCTCGACCCCGCAACTGCCGGGCCTGGACGGCTTCGCCGGTGAGGTGTTCCACTCGGCCCGCTGGAACCACGACCTCGATCTGACCGGCCGCAAGGTGGCGGTCATCGGCACCGGTGCGTCGGCGATCCAGTTCGTGCCCGCGACCCAGCCGATCGTCGAGCGGATGACCGTGGTTCAGCGGACGGCGCCGTGGGTCACCCCGCGAATGGACCGTGCGACGACCCGCCTCGAGCGGCGGCTGTACGCAACCGCGCCGTGGCTGCAGCGGCTGATACGACGACGGCAGTACTGGATGCGTGAGCTGGTGACGTGGAAGATCATGGTGTCGCCGCGGGTGCGGCGGATCGCGACCAAGGCCGCGCTGTGGCACATGCGCCGGCAGGTGACCGACCCGGCGTTGCGCGAGCGGCTGACCCCGAACTGGGAGCTGGGCTGCAAGCGCATCCTGATCTCCAACGACTGGTATCCGGCCCTGTCGGCGCCCAATGTCGAGGTGGTCAGCGCCGGCGTCCGCGAGGTGCGGGCGCACTCGGTGGTCACCACCGACGGCCGCGAGCACCCCGCCGACGTGATCATCTTCGGCACCGGGTTCCATGTCACCGACCCGCCGCTCGCGGAGCACCTGCGCGGACGCGACGGGCGGACTCTGGCCGAGTGCTGGAACGGCAGCCCGCACACCTACCTCGGCGTCACCGTGACCAACTTCCCCAACCTGTTCCGCCTCGGCGGCCCGGGCAGCGCGACCGGCCACAACTCCCATGTGTTCCAGGAGGAGTGCCAGGTGGCGTACGCGATGGACGCGCTGCGCCTGATGCGCTCCCGCGGCATCACCAGCGTCGAGGTCCGCGCCGAGGAGCAGCGCGCCTACATCGAGCAGCACCTGGCGCGGCTGGCGAGCACGGTCTGGTCGGTCGGTGGCTGCAACAGCTTCTACCAGGACGCCGACGGGCTGGCCTCGGGGAACTGGCCTGACGCGACCTGGAAGTACCGCCGCGCGACCCGTCGCTTCGATCCCGCCCCGTACGAGCTGCGCACCGCCGCCGCCGTCGCGCCCACGGCGAACTGAGCCCCCACATCTCATCCACCACATCACGCAGAGAGACCTGGTCATGACCAACCTTGCAGACAGCTTGGTCGCCTCGGCGACACGCGACGGCTACGCCCCCGCTATCCGCCTCGGCGACACAGTGCTGACTTATGCGGAGCTCGACGAAGCCAGTGCCCGCGTGGCGGGGCTGCTGAGCGACCGGGGCGTGCAGCCCGGCGACCGGGTCGGCTGCATGCTGCCCAACGTGCCGCAGTTCGCCGCGGTGTACTACGGCATCCTGCGCGCCGGCGCCGTGGTGGTGCCGATGAACGTGCTGTTCAAGGCGCGTGAGGTGGAATTCTACCTGGGTGACTCTCAGGCGAAGCTGGTGCTGGCCTGGCACGGGTTCGCCGAGGAGGCCGTGGCCGGCGCAGCGGCTGCGGACACCGAGTGCCTGCTGGTGACACCGGGAGAGTTCGAGACGCTGCTCGCGGCCACCGCCCCGCAGACCGCGATCGTCGAGCGCGACCCGGCGGACACCGCCGTCATCCTCTACACCTCGGGCACCACCGGCACGCCCAAGGGCGCCGAGCTGACCCACGCCAACCTGACCAGCAACACCCACGTCTCCATCGACCTGTTCTCGCTCACCGCCGGTGACGTGGTGCTCGGCGCGCTGCCGCTGTTCCACGTCTTCGGCCAGACCTGCGGTCTCAACGCCTCGATCGCCGCCGGTGCCTGCCTGGCGCTGGTGCCGCGCTTCGACGCGCACGCGGTGCTGGAGACCATCCAGAGCCAGCGGGTCAGCATCTTCCAGGGCGTGCCCACGATGTACGTCGGGCTGCTGAGCCACCCGGAGCGGGCGAAGTTCGATATGGACAGCCTGCGGCTGTGCGTGTCGGGCGGCTCCGCGATGCCGGTGGAGGTGCTGCGCGCCTTCGAGGCCGAGTTCGGCTGCATCATCGTGGAGGGCTACGGGCTGTCCGAGACCTCGCCGGTGGCCTCGTTCAACCACCCCGGCCGGGTGCGCAAGCCCGGGTCGATCGGCCAGTCGGTCGACGGGGTGGAGATGACGCTGCTGGACGTCTCGGACGGTGTTGGCGAGATCGCCATCCGCGGCCACAACATCATGAAGGGCTACTGGGGACGGCCGGAGGCCACCGCCGAAGCGATCGACGCCGACGGCTGGTTCCGCTCCGGTGATCTGGCACGGGTGGACGAGGACGGCTACTACTTCATCGTCGACCGCAAGAAGGATCTGATCATCCGCGGCGGCTACAACGTCTACCCGCGCGAGATCGAGGAGCTGCTGTACACCCACCCGGCGGTGCGCGAGGCAGCCGTCGTTGGCATCCCGCACCACGCGCTCGGCGAGGAGGTCTGCGCCGCCGTCGCGCTCAAGGACGGCGCCACCGCCACCCCCGAGGAACTGCGCGAGCACATCAAGGCGCAGGCGGCGGCGTACAAGTACCCGCGGCACGTGTGGATCGTCGCGGAGCTGCCGAAGACCTCCACCGGCAAGATCCTCAGGCGCAGCGTCGAGGTGCCGGCGAGCGTGACGGACGCGCACACCGCGGGCTGAGCCCCCCTGGAGCCCGCCTTCTGCCGTCGGCAGCAACGGCAGAAGGCGGGCCAGGTCTTCCCGTTATCACCGACCCGTAGCCCGGTACCGGCTCCTGCGCCGGCAGCCGGCGCCCCGACAACGAGAGTAGGAGGCGACATCGAATGAATGAAGCGTCCACTGTGGCCGGACCGCCCCCTGCGGGGCAGCCCAACGCCGGGACAGCCGGAGAACCGGGCGTGACCCGCAGATACGCCTGGGTCGTGTTCGCGATGGCGTTCGCGCTCATGATGTCCGACTACCTCGCCCGGCAGCTGATCGTGTCGATGTTCCCGCACCTCAAAGAGGAGTGGGGACTGTCCGACGCACAGCTCGGCGGTCTGGTCTCCGTCGTCTCGGTGACCATCGCGCTGGGCACCTTCCCGATCGCGCTGCTGGTCGACCGGTGGAGCCGGGTCAAGAGCATCGCGCTGATGGGCAGTATCTGGAGCCTGGCCACCCTCAGCGCGGCCTTCACCCACAACTACGGGCAGCTGTTCGCGGCCCGCGCCGCAGTCGGCCTTGGCGAGGCGGGGTACGGACCCGCCGCCGGCGCGCTGCTGAGCCGACTGTTCCCGGAGCGTCTGCGGGCCACCGTCTTCGGCGCGCTCCTCTCCGCCGGGTCGCTGGGCGCGGTGCTGGGTGTTGTGCTCGGCGGTGTCTTCGCCGACCGGTGGGGCTGGCGGGCCGCGTTCGTCATCGTGGGCATACCCGGCCTGGTCCTGGCGCTGCTGTTCCTGCTGGTACGCGACTACACCACCGTCCGGCTGCCCGCCGGCACGACGGCCAGGCCGAAGCCCGGCCTGCGCAAGCTGCTGGCCGAGCTGCTGCGGCCGCGTTCCGCCGTCGGGGCGTACCTCGGCGGGGCAACCCAGATCGTGGTCATGTCGGCGCTGTACGCCTGGCTGCCCAGCTACTTCAGCCGCTACCTGGGACTGCCGGCCGACCAGGCCGCGGCCAGGACGGCACTGGTCGTCGTCGCCGGTTTCTTCGGGCAGATCGTGCTGTCGTTCGCCGCCGACCGCCTCGCCCGCCGTGACCGGCGCCATCGGCTGCAGCTGCCCGCCGTGCTGTCGCTGGTGAGCCTCGTTCTGCTGACGGCCGCTTTCGCCGCGATGCCGCCGGGCAATCCGCAGTTGCTCGTCATCCTGGTTGCGGCATTCACCATCACCGCCCCGTTCGGCGTGGTCGCCTCGGTGTCCGTGGACGTGGTGCACCCCGCGCTGCGGGCCACTGCCATGTCCATGGCGGCAGTGGCGCAGAACCTGTTCGGCTTTGCCGTCGGCCCGCTCGTGGTCGGCGCGGTGTCCGACACCTACGGTCTGCGGGCCGCACTTGCGGTGATCCCGCTGTTCTGCGGGTTCGCCGCGGCCTTCTTCTGGTTCGCCTCCCGCCACTACGACCGCGACCTGCGCCGGGTCGAGGCCGGCATCGCTACGGACGACTCCTCCGACGAGGACGTCGCCCGATGAGTTTCACCGCCGCTGTCGCACAGCTCGACCAGATGATCGCCGCGCTGCGCGACGGCGAGTGGCCCTGACCGGCGAGTTCAGCCTCACCCCGAAGCCGCCGTGTTTCGTCACCAACCGGACCGCGGCGACGACCGGGCGGCGGCTGACCGCATTCGCCGCCCGGCCCCGCTGGTGAGCCGTGCCCGGCATTTTCGCCTCCGCCCTGCGCGGGTGGCCGACGCCCGCGGCAGCCACTCAACGGAGATCCACACAGGTCCCGGGTCCGCCTTCGGCTTGCGCCGCAGTCGGACCGGTACCGCAGCTCGTCCTGCTCAACCCAATGAAGGTGAACGACACCATGGCCACCCCCCAGCCCGTGCGACCCACCCCCCGGCACCAACCCGACGGCATGGTGTGGATTCCCGGCGGCCGGTTCGTCATGGGGTCGAACCGCTATTACCCCGAGGAGGCTCCGGCCCATCCCGTGGGCGTCGATGGTTTCTGGATCGACCCGCATCCGGTCACCAATGCCCAGTTCCAAGCCTTCGTCGAAGCCACCGGCTACCGGACGATCGCCGAGCGCCCCGCGGACCCGTCCATGTATCCAGGTATCGACCCGGCCATGCTCGCCCCGGCATCGGCGTTGTTCACGCCGCCTTCGCACCCGGTGGACCTGAGTTACCCGTACCAGTGGTGGTCGTACGTGCCCGGTGCGGACTGGCGGCACCCGGGCGGTCCGGGCACGTCGCTGCGCGATCGGCCCGATCACCCGGTGACTCATGTGGCGTGGCCGGATGCCCTTGTCTACGCGGAGTGGGCCGGCAAGCAGATCCCCACCGAGGCCGAATGGGAGTACGCCGCGCGCGGCGGCCTGCCCGACAGCGAGTTCGCCTGGGGCGACGAGCTCAACCCGGGCGGCCGGTACATGGCCAACACCTGGCAGGGCGAGTTCCCGCACGAGAACCTGCAGTTGGACGGCTATGCCGGCACCTCGCCGGTCGGGGCCTTCCCGGCCAACGGCTACGGCCTGTACGACATGATCGGCAACGTGTGGGAGTGGACGTCGGACTGGTACGCCGACCACCGGCGCCTCGCGACCAGCACCCCGACCTGCTGCGGCGCACCACGGCCGCGCGTCAACCCGGCCGGCGGGCAGGAAGTGGACAGCGCCGAACCCGGTCAACACCAGCGCATCCCCCGCAAGGTGATGAAGGGCGGCTCGCATCTGTGCGCGTCGAACTACTGCCGCCGCTACCGCCCCGCCGCACGGCTGCCCCAGCCGATCGACACATCGACCTGCCACCTGGGCTTCCGCTGCATCGTCCGCCCGGCTGCGTGAACCGCCGGGCGCGTGCGCACGTGGACCATCGACGCCTTGCACCGCGACGGCGCGCGGGGGCCAGAACCTCTTCCCCCTACCCCGAGGAGACCCGGCAGTTGCTGGACGCCGTCCGGCTGTCACTGGTGAAGCCCACCGCGTTTCTGATCAACACGGCCCGGGGCGCCCTTGTCGACCAGGAGGCCCTCGCGGACGCGCTTGAGGCCGGCCGGATCGCGGGGGCCGGCCTCGATGTCTTCGCCCCCGAGCCCCCGGGACCGGAGCTTCGGCCGCTGCGCGCGCCCAACGTGGTGCTCACCCCGCACATCGCGGGAGTCACTCGCAACACCGTGCCCCGGATCGTCAGGGCCGCGATGGAGAACACCACGGCATACCTGGACGGCGAGCCTCCGCGCGACGTGGTCTGCGGGGCGATTCGGCGCCCGGGCGGGCCATCACATCCGACGCCCAGTCGGTCCAGCAGCATGGGCCGGCACACCGCTGGGTGCGCCGGCCCATGCTGTGGGCAGATGGGACCGTCCTGTTCGCCGCATGACGGAACGCCCCACCGAGCTGACCGGAGATCAGGCCGAGTCGAGAAAGATGTCGAGTGCGAGCTCGCCGCTGAAGTCGGCGGGGGTGTAGACGGACAGGTCGGTGACACCCTCGGCGCCCAGCACCTCGTCGTCGATGTACAGGTTGCCGGTGCACTCCCGGGCGTTGCGGGTGAGGATGGCGTACGCGGCATCGGCCATGATCTGGGGGGCCCTGGCATTTCGGGCACCCCCGACCACGTTGCGTACGGCGGCCGTGTCGATCAGGGTCCGCGGCCACAGGGAGTTGGCGGCGATCCCATCGGCTGCCAGCTCCTCGGCGAGCCCGATGGTGCACAGGCTCATCCCGTACTTGGCCAGGGTGTAACCGAGATGTTTCCCCACCCAGTACGGCGCGAGGTTCAACGGCGGGGAGAGCGTGAGGATGTGTGGGTTGTCCGCCTCGCGCAGGTGCGGGATCGCGGTCTTGCTCAGCAGGAACGTGCCACGCGTGTTGATGTCCTGCATCAGGTCGTACCGCTTCATCTCCAGCTGCTCCGACGGCGACAGGTCGATCGCGCTGGCGTTGTTCACCACGATGTCGATGCCGCCGAAGGCCCTGACCGCCCCGTCGACGGCGGTGCGCACATCCTCCTCGTTGCGGACGTCGCCGACGACGGCCAGTCCCTTGCCGCCCGCGCGCTCAACCTCTTCGACCGCCGTGTACACCGTGCCTTCGAGCTTCGGGTGCGGCTCCGCGGTCTTGGCGAGCATCACCACGTTCGCACCGTCGCGGGCCGCACGCAGGGCGATGGCGAGTCCGATGCCGCGGCTGCCTCCCGACATCACGATGGTCCTGCCGACCAGCGTCTGTGTCATGGTCGAACCTCCAAAATCAATTGGCAGAGCTAATGATGTGCGGTGCTAATGATACGGTCCAGGTATGACTTCCACTCCCACACGCCAGAGCGACCGGCTCTACCACGAGCTCCTCGCCCCCGAAGAGACGCAGTCCGTTCGTACCGCCGTGCGCCGGATCGCGGAGCACGAAGTGGCTCCGCACGCCGCGGCGATCGCGGGAGGCGACGAGCGCACGGACGGTTTCCCCCGGCAGGTGTTCGACGCGCTTGCATCGGCAGGGGTCTTCCGGATCCCCTTCCCCGGCGAGGTCGGCGGCGACGGGCTGATCCATCCGGCGACCGCCACCGCTGTGGCCATCGAAGAACTGGCCTACTACTCCAGCAGCGTCGCGGCCGTCTTCGACGTGCACTGCATCCTGGCGGGCAACGCGCTCAACCAGGGCACCGAAGCACAGCGCAAGCGCTGGCTGCCCAAGGTGGTCGACGGCTCGCTGGTCGGCGCGTTCGCCACCACCGAGCCGGATGCTTCCAGCGACCTGTCTCCGCAGGCGGTTCAGACCGAGGCCATACGTACCGAGGCCGGCTGGGTGCTGAACGGCCACAAGCGGTGGATCTCCAACGCTCCGGTCGCCGGGTTCGTGGTGGTTCTCGCCCGGACCGGCACGCGGCTGAGCATGTTCATCGTCGACACGGCACTTCCGGGCGTGGAAGTCGGCCTCGCCGACCGCAAGATGGGCAACCGCGGCCAGCTCACCGCGGACATCCGCTTCACGAATGTGCACCTGTCCGACGACGATCTCCTCGGTGGCGCCGAGGGACACGGACTGCGCCACGCGCTGTCCACTCTGACCTACGGAAGGATCGGCATCGCGGCCGCCGGAGTCGGCATGGCACAGGTCGCCTTCGACCTCACCGTGGCCCACCTGTCGACGCGACACGCCTTCGGCAAGCCGGTGGCCGCCAACCAGCACTGGCAGTTCCTGCTTGCCGAACGGGCCACCGAGATCGAGAACGCCCGCACCCTCTACACCAAGGCCGCCCTGCGCCTGGATGCCGGCAACCCGTCTCCGGAGCCCGAGGCCGCGATGGCGAAGTACTACGCCACCAAGCTGTCGGTGGACATGGCGCGCGACGCCGTCCAGGCTTTCGGCGGTCTCGGCTTCGCGCGCGAACTGGGCGCCGACGGCAGCCCCGGTCCCGTCGAGGCGATCTACCGGGACAGCAAGATCGGTGAGATCTACGAAGGGACCAACGAAATCCAGAAGTGGGTCATCGCCCGCCAAATCTTCGGCCGCGACGTCATCGGCTGAACAGCCCGCAGCATCGCTATGGCACGTCACTGGTGAACGAAGTGGTTCCTACGGGCCGGTCAGACCGCGTATGTCCTGCCGGCGTCACGGTCTGGTCGCCCCCGGACATCGCTGCACACCCGCTCGCCGGCCGGGCGCACCACCGGACGGAGATGCGTTCCCCGTACGATGGACCACATCGTATGCACAGCTAATTATGGGTGGGGTGAACGATGTCCGAGGCGCCGCTGGTCCCCGGGACTGTGGCCGAGCACACGATCTGCCTGTTGACCAAGATCGGGCAGGTGGCATTCCGGATTGCCGAGGACGGCCTCGGCGATCTCGGGCTACGGGTGCGCCACTACAGCGTGTTGCAGGCGTTGGCCGACAACGGCCCCATGTCACAGCTGGCACTCGGCACGTTCCTGCGCATCGACCCGGCCACCATGGTCACCAGTCTGGACGACCTGGAGCGGGCTGGATACGCCGTACGGGAGAGGGATGCCCGCGACCGGCGCCGCTACGTGGTGAGGGTCACGGACGCCGGCCGCGAGATCCTTGCCGGTGCCAACCGAAGGCTCAACAGTCTCGATGCGGACGTCCTGGCCGACCTCGGTGCCGCCGACCGTAAGGCGTTGCATCGGATGATGAACGAGTTGGCGTCCGGCCCCACCCTCCCCCCCATGTTCGACGCTGTCCGCGACCAGGCCGGGGCACGGAAGACGCAGGGCGCTGGTCCACGGGCGGAGCCCTCGGAGGACAGCTAGGAGCGCGGCCGGTGAGGGCAGCGCAGACTGTCCGTCTGGCCGCTGAACAGGTGCTCGCGACGGCGGCAAAGCGGCCAGGTCGTCCGTCCACGGATGCGGGCGTACTCGCCGAGGTGCGTGAGGCCGCAGTCTGCCGGCACCGGCCAGTGGGCATGATCGGCTGTCCTGAGCGGCGCCTGATCGCCGTCTGCGGTGAAATGGGCCTGTTGACCTTGCCGCCTCGGACGGCGAGGGGAAGCGGCCCTTAGGAGTCGACGATGAACGCGCGACCGGGCACCTCTGAGCCCCGACGGCGGTCCGCGGCACTTGGTGCCCGGGTGGTGCTGGACGAGCAGGGTGCCGTCGCCGAGTGGAGTACGGAGGCCCAGGAACTGCTCGGCTATCCGGCGGATGAGGCCCTGGGCCGCCCTGTGACGGCCCTGCTGTCCGCCGGGGAGCGGTCGGCCTCCGCAGGCCCCGCGGAGGAGACGCCGAGCCCTGGTGAACGGTTGACCGCCCGGCATCGGAACGGGCACCTCCTCGATGTCCGCGCACAGGTGCGCCTCGTCGTGCAGGACGGCACCGTGCGCTGGGCATTGGTCCTGAAAGCCGCGGACGGCACCGATGAGCAGGAGCTCGATACGGCGCTGCTGAGGGCACTGCTGACCGAATCTCCACTCGGTGTGCAGGTCCTCGACCCCGAGCTCCGGGTCGTCCGGCTGAACCTTGCCGCGCCGGGAGCACAGGGGGCGGTGGGTGAGGAGGCCATCGGGCGCCTCGCTCGTGAGGTGGCACCGGGCGTGGTGGACGACGCTGCGGAGCACATCATCCGATCGGTGCTGGAGACCGGTGAGCCGGTGACCGACTACGAACACATGGGCCGCCCCCCGGCCGACCCTGATCACGATCACATGTACTCGGTGACACTCCTGCCGCTGAAGGATGAGAACGGAAGCGTCCTCGGGGTGTGTATTACTTCGGAGGACGTGTCCGAGCGGCACCGGGCACAGATGCGCCTGGCCCTGCTGGTGGAGGCGGGCACCCGGATCGGTACGACGCTGGACGTGACGACAACGGCCGAGGAGCTGGCTCTGGTCTCGGTGCCTGCCCTTGCCGACGTCGTGGTGGTGGATGTCCTGGACGATGTGTTCCAGGGTGAGGCGTCCCCGCCCGGGCCGGTGAGCGACGAGGCGCTCGTGCGGCGCGCCGCATTCCACGCCGCCGAAGGGCTGGACGTTCAGCCGGCGTACGCTCCGGACGAACTGGTCCCGACCTACCCGCCGTTCTTCACCGCGTGCTTGGCAGACCTGCAGCCCCGCCTGCTGCGTGACCTGCAGGCTGACCGCGAGTGGTCCACCCTTGAGCCTCACCGAACCGAACTCGTACGCAGGGCCGGCACGCACTCCATGATGGTCGTACCACTCACCGCCCGCGGTGTGATGCTCGGCATCGCCAGCTTCTACCGGACGAGGACCACCGATCCGTTCGAGGAGGACGATCTCGCCCTCGCCACCGAACTCGCCGCCCGGGCGGCCGTGTGCATCGACAATGCGCGGCAGTACACGCGCGAGCACAGCGCCGCCCTCACCCTGCAGCGCAGCCTGCTGCCGCAGCGCGTCCCGGCCCAGAACGCGGTGGAGGTGGCCTGGCGCCACGAGCCCTCCAGTAACGTCGGGGACTGGTTCGATGTCATCCCGCTCTCCGGCGCGCGGGTGGCTCTCGTGGTGGGGCAGCTGGTCGGGCAGAGCATGCAGGCAGCGGCGGAAATGGGCCGGCTGCGCAGCGCCATCAACACCCTTGCCGCACAGGACCTGGCCCCCGAGGAACTGCTCTCCCAGCTGAACGACCTGGTGACCGGCCAGGCCGATGCCCACCCTCCCGACGGCACCTCGGCAGGGACGCCTCTGACAGGGGCCACCTGTGTGTACGCGGTCTACGACCCCATCTCCCGACGCTGCACCTTCGCCCGAGCCGGCGCCTTGGCACCTGTGATCATCAAGCCCGAAGGCGCGGTGGAATTGCCCGACGTCCCGTTCGGCCCACCGCTGGGCAGCGGTCGTCCGCCCTACGAGACCGTCGAAGTGGAACTACCGGTGGGAAGCGCCATCGTCCTGTCCACCAGCAGCCTCGTCCGAGGCGGGGACCCGCAGACGGTGCCGGGCGGCCTGCGGCAGATCCTGGCCAACCCCCACCGGCCCATGGAAGACACCTGTGACGCCGTGGTCCGCGCACACCAGGACAGCATCACGTTGCTGCTGGCACGCACCAAAGGTCTCGGCGAGGACCAGGTGGCGGCCTGGACCCTGCCGAACGACCCGGCGGTCGTTACGACCGCCCGCACGCTGGCCCGTCGGCAACTAGCCAACTGGAGCCTGGAAGAGTTGGAGCCCACCACCGAACTGATCGTCAGCGAGCTGGTCACCAACGCCATCCGCTACGCCACTGGCCCCATCCATCTGCGCCTTGTCCGCGACCTCACCCTCATCTGCGAGGTCACCGACGGCAGCAGCACCGCCCCGCATCTGCGCCATGCGTACGAGACCGACGAGGGCGGCCGGGGACTCTTCCTCATTGCCCAGCTCACTCGCCGCTGGGGCACCCGATACGCCGCACGGGGCAAGACGATCTGGGCCGAGCAGGCCCTCCCCCTGGCCGATCACAATGAGGCCGAGCCTACTTGATCACCCGCGAGTTCCGTCCAGCCGGCCACGGGAGACCAGGACGCACCCGGGATCCTGCTGTCGTCGGCCAAAGTGTCATTGCGCACAGCCCAAGCAATTGAACGGCGGCACTCCCTGTTGCCGTGGGCTGGTCAGTCCGCGCCCCAGATGTCCTCCAAGAAGCGGTTCGCCTGGCGCAGTCCGGTGAACCAGGCATCTGCATCGCCGGCCGATGTGCCGGTGCGGCTGGCGAAGATGTCGGTGAGGGCGCGCCGTACATCGGGCGCCATCCTGGTGGCGTCGCCGCAGAGGAAGACCACGGCCTCCTCCTGCAGCAACTGCCAGACCTCGTCGGCGTGTTCCGTGATCATGTGCTGGACGTACGTCTTGGGCCTGCCCGGCACCCGCGAGAACGCCGGGTGCAGCCGTACGATCCCCAGCTGCTCGAAGTGCCGCAGCTCCTCCTCGTAGAGGAAGTCCCGTTCGGGGGTGCGGCAGCCGAAGAAGAGCAGCGACTGGGCGACTGGCGCGCCCTGTTCCTTCTGTGCGGCCCGCTCCTGCAGGAATCCGCGGAAGGGCGCGAGGCCGGTGCCGGCGCCGATCATGATCATCGGAAGATGGGGGTTGTCCGGCGGCCGGAACGGGATCGTGGGCTTGCGGACGAAGGCGAAGACTGTGCTGTCGGGGTCGCTGTGGGCCAGGTGGTTGGAGCACACGCCGTGGAAGAGTCCGTGGCCGGATCGGGCCGGGGCCTCCAGCACGCCGGTGGTGATGCTGCAGACGTCCGGGGAGACCAAGGGCGAGGAGGAGATCGAGTAGTAGCGCGGGCGCAGTGGCGGCAGCAGTTCCAGGAAGGTGTCGAACGGCAGATGGCAGTCCGGGAATTCACCGAGCAGGTCGAGCACCGACTGGCGCGGGGCGAAGACCCGCTCCTGGTAGTGCTCGCGGCTTTCGGGGTCGTCGGCGGCGAGGGTGAGCAGTTCGTCACGTTGCTTGGGGTCGACGGTGTGGGCGGCCATGGCCTCCAGGTCGGAGCGGGTGGCCACGTCCTGCAGCTCGACGCAGCTGGCGAGTACGCCGATCAACGGCACGGCCTGGCCCGTCGGCAGGTGGCTGGGCACCCCGGGGCCGGGTGCGATCGTGATGTAGTTGCCCAGGTCCAGCTTGAAGTGCCGGCACACGCGCCATACCGCGTCGACGGAGTTGCGCGGCAGCACGCCGAGGTGGTCGCCCGCCTCGTAGGTCGTCCCTTCGGGCAGGGCGATCTCCATGTGGCGGGTGGAACGTTCCGGCCGCCCGCCGTCGTGGTGCTGCAGCTCGCGGTTGACCCGTACGAAAGTGGGACGGGCACGGTAGGAGGTGACGACCGGGTTGGTCTCGCGCCTGTTGGCCATCGAGATCGCCAGCCGGGGCCTGGGAGCGGCGGCCTGACCGACCGCGGCCGGCAGCGACAGCGCCTCGGCGAGGTCCGGCCACAGCCCTGCGTGCCAGGCCCGGTACTGCCCGTCGAAGTCGCTCTTGGCGTCTCCCTCGCCGCGCGGGTGGACGCGGGTGGCGCCGTGTGCCTCCAGCTCGGTGTCGACCAGCTTGGGGACGGTCTGGTAAGTCGCCGCCCAGTCGGTGTGTCCGCAGCCGAAGACGGTGTACCGCAGGGCGGAGCAGGCGTCCGCCGGGGTCGCCGGGTCCTGCAGCCAGCCGCAGAACCGGGCGGCATTGTCCGGCGCTGTGCCGTTGTACGAGGCGGTGACGACGATGGTCGCACCCTCGCGGGGCAGATCGCCGAGGTGGTCGTCGAGCGGGCCGAGCGTGACGTCGAAGCCGCGTTCCGTCCCCTCCCGTGCGAGCTGTCCCGCGATCCCTTCGGCGGTGCCCAGGTTGGAGCCGAACAGCACCGCCAGCGGTGTACCGTGCACCTCCACGGCGGGCACGGCGGCCTCGGGCTTCGGCGCCTTCTCCGGTTCCGCCTCCACGGCGCGCGGCAAAGGCGCGGCGGCCGTCCGTCCAGCCAGTGGCCTGAGCTGCACCTTGAGCCCGTCCGGCTTGATGGTGAGGGTCTGTTTGATCTTCAGCTGGTAGCCGAGGTGGTCGATCAGGTCGAAGCGCTGCAGCAGCATGCCGAGCACCAGCTGCGCCTCCTGCATCGCGAACTGCCTTCCGATGCAGGCCCGTTGTCCGGTGCCGAAGGGTTTGAACGCGTTCGGCGGGAGCTGCGCCCGGCGCTCCGGGCTGAAGTGCTCGGGGTCGAAGTCCTCGGCGTTCGGGCCCCAGATGTCGCGGTCCCGGTGGAGTGCGGCGGGGAGGACGGTCAGCGGGGTGCCGGGGGAGATCCGGTAGCGGCCGCCGATGGTCGTCTCCTCGTACGGGGTGCGGGTGAAGGCGGGCGCGGTCGGCCACAGCCGCAACGACTCGTCCAGCACCTGCGCGATGTAGGTGAGCCGGTGCACCTGCTCGTACGTCGGCGCGACTCCCATGTCCGTGCCCAGGACCTCGTCGGCCTCGGCACGCGCGCGCTCGACCACCTCGGGGTGCTTGAGCAGGAAGTGCGTGGCGAAGGAGAGCAGACCGCTGGTCGTCTCGTGACCGGCGATGAGAAAGGTGATGCACTGGGCCCGGATGTTCTCGTCCGGAAGCCGCTCGCCCGACTGCCGGTCCACACCGGCCAGCATGCAGCCGAGCAGGTCCTTGGTCTCGCTGTCCCCGGCCGCCCGCCGCCGCCGGATGAGCTGATCGACGATCTCGTTCATGAACGCGTTGTCCCGCTCGTACCGGCGCTGGGCGCGCTTGCGGACGCGGTTGACGGCGGCGGGCAGCCGGGCCTGGTTCTGGGCCTCCAGCAGGACCCGCGTCATGGCCTGGACGAACGGGTGCGGAGTTTCCCGGTAGAAGGAGTTGAGGCGATAGCCGAATCCACACAGCGCGACGGTGTCCAGGGTGAGGCGGGTCATGTCGTCCGACACGTCGACCTCGTCGTCCGGGTTGAGCCGGGCCCACTTGTCGAGCAGCTGCCCGGCCAGGTCCAGCATCATCGGCATGTAGTCGCGCATCGCCTTCAGGCCGAACGGTGGCATCAGGATGTTGTGCGCCCGCTGCCACATCGGGTCGGCGGTGTCCGCGGTGAACAGCCCGTTGCCGATGGCGGAGTTCTGCAGCCGCGTCAGCCCGCCGGTCACCAGCTTGTCGAAGCGCGCGTCGTCGCAGATCTCGTCGACGAGATCGGTCCCGGAGACGAAGATCCGCTCACCGAGCGGCGTGTCCAGCCGGTAGATCGGCCCGTACTGACGAGCCAGCCGGATCGCGTGCTCGACGAAGTCCCGGTGCGCGATGTCCCGGAGATTCCCGATCAGCGGAAGCCCGGCGGGCGCGGGAATCGCCTCCGCACCGCGACCACTCAGCGTCGTCATCTCCATCACTCCCAGGAATCGGTGGAGCCGCCACCCGTGTATCGAGCGTCTCCCTGCGGTGCGGGGGCTGCAACAGCGGATGTGTTCGCGAGGTTCAGCTCCCGTCCCTCTGACCGAGAACACCGCGTCAGACCAGCGCGTTCTCACTCAGGCCGTTCGGCCTGATCAGTTGGGCAGCCCGTCCTGAGAGGAACCCGATACAGCGTGGCCGCCTGGCGCGGCCGAGCGATCGGGTCGCGGCGCGAGCAGGTCAGGGCGACATGCACTGCTCGGCGCCCGGGCGTATGTGGGGCTTGGCGGGCTGCGGCCGGGTCGCGAGAGTGCTTTTTCCTCGCCGACGTACTTGCCGGCGGGAGTGGCAACAGCTTCGACGGCCGGACGAGGAGTCGGAGCCTTTCCAGCCAGTCGCGCACCCCCTCGTTGCCGTGCCCTGCGGATGGCTCGCCCGCGCCGTCCGAACCGTCAGCTGACGGAATCACCCGACCCGAAACCGAAGCCATGTCCATGCGGGGCTGCCTCGACCGCCGTCGCCCCGCGCGTCCCGAGCGCACTCTCCAGGCCCGGTCGGGTGTGCACCAGCAGAACGTCACCCCACCGAGCGAAGATCACCGGCAGTATCCGAAATGTGGATCGGATCCGCATCCAACGGCGGCCGTCAGCAGGGCCGATGGCTGGACAGACGCGCCGTTCGGCCTAGTTCGCGGGGCCTGCGGGTGCGCTGGTGCTGTGGTGTCACACAGCCTGGCCAGGGGAGTCGCGGATGGGCCCTCTCCGGAGGAGGCGGTTGTGTCAGAGGAACGGGCGACGGAACCCCAGGAGACCCGCGAGCTCGACAAGGTGCTGAGCGATCCTGGCTACCTCAAGCTGCTGGCGTTGTCCGCATTGGTCGGTGTCCCGGTTTCCCTGGCTGCTTTCGGGTTCCTCGTGCTGGAGCACGCCGCGCAGCACTGGCTCTGGGACGATTTGCCGCACGCTCTCGGCTACTCCGCGGTTCCATGGTGGTGGCCCCTTCCGTTGCTGACTGTTGCGGGCCTGATCGTGGCCTGGGTCGTCTCCGTGTTCCCGGGGCACGGCGGTCACCTCCCTGTGGATGGGGTGGGCGGGGGCCCGGTCCTTCCGTCCGCGGTGCCCGGTGTGGTGGTGGCCGCGTTGGCGAGCCTGTCGCTGGGCGCGGTACTCGGCCCCGAGGCGCCGCTGATGGCACTGGGCAGCGGGCTGGCGCTGCTCGCCGTTCGGGCGGCCCGCCGCGCGCAGGCGCCACAGCTGACGGCAGTCCTGGGGACGGCCGGGGCGACCGCCGCGATTGCGGCAGTCTTCGGAAACCCGCTGGTGGCCTTCGTGCTCATCATCGAGGCGGCGGGGATCGGCGGCGCCCAACTGATTGCCTTGATCCTGCCGTGCATGCTCGCGAGCGGGGTCGGCGCCCTGGTGTTCACGGGTTTCGGGCGATGGACCGGCCTGGGCACCGGCGCACTCTCCCTTCCGGTACTGCCTCCCAGTGAGGCTCTGAGCCTCGGCGACTTCCTGTGGGGGATCCCACTTGCTGCGGCCATTGCGGTCGGCTCGGTGGTGGCGATGACGTTCGCCAGGAAGACTTCCGAGTGGACGGCGAAGCGTCCGGCGTCGCGGACGGTGGCCTGCGCCGTCGCGGTCGGGGTGTTCGCCGCCGGGTACGGGCTGAGTACTGGCCGCTCGCCGGCGGAGGCGGCGTTGTCGGGCCAGGCGACGCTGGCCGACTTGGCGGCTGCACCACATGCCTGGCCCGTTTCAGCGCTGATTCTGCTGCTGGTGTTCAAGGGGCTGGCTTGGACGTTCTCGTTGGCGGCCCTGCGCGGTGGACCGGTCTTTCCGGCACTGTTGATCGGTGCGGCGGCGGCCGTGCTCTGCTCGCCGTTGCCCGGCTTCGGCTTGGCACCCGGGCTGGCTGTGGGACTGGCAGCAGCCGGCGCGGCGGTACTGCGCCTCCCGATCGCCGGGATGGTCCTGGCGACACTGCTCCTGGGGCCTGATGCAGTGGCGCAGATGCCCGTCCTCGTCGTTGCCTCGGTGGTGTCCTTCGTGTGCGCGGAACTGCTGCGCGGTCGTCGAACCCTGCGAAAGCCCGCGCCGTGAGGGCCGGCCGCTGAGCTCTGTACTACGGTTTCACGGGTCCCCATGGTGTTCCTGCCGGGCTCCCCGGCGCGCGTGCTCATGGCCTTGTCCTTCCCACCCGCAGGGGCTGGAGCCGCCGGGCGGCTCAGTCCTCGTCTGCGCCCCACCGCCGGGGAGGCCAGGGGGCGTCGGCTCCGGATCGCGCGTAGGCGAGGTTCAGTGCGGCCGAGATGACGCCGAGATGGCTGAATCCCTGGGGGAAGTTGCCGAGTTGCTCCCCGGTGTCGGGGTCGATCTCCTCCGCCAGCAGGCCGAGGTCGTTTGCGCAGTCCAGGACGCCGGTGAGGTACTTCTCTGCTTTTTCGGTGCGGCCGGCACGTGCCAGGGCGGCCGCAAGCCACAGGGTGCAGAAGACGAACGAGCCCTCTTCGCCCGACAGGCCGTCCGCCGCAAGGTAGCGGTAGACGTGGCCGTTGCGGGTCAACTCGGCTTCCGTCCGGTCGATCGTGGCAAGGATCCTGGGGTCGTTCGGAGGCAGGAAGCCCCGCAGGCTCACCTGCAGCGAGGATGCGTCGAGTTCGTCGTGGTCGAACGCCTGGAGGAACGCACCGGTCTCGGGGTCAACTCCCTTGGTCTCCAAGGTCGTCCGAATCTCCTGGCGGGCTTGCTCCCAACGCTCCCGCAACCCCGGCTCCTGAGCCAGCTCGGGGGCCATGTCGAGGAGGCGGATGCCGCAGTCGACGGCGGCCCATGCCATCAGTTTGGAGAAGACGAAATGCCGCCGCCCGCCGCGGATCTCCCAGATGCCCTCGTCGGGCTCTTGCCAGCGCTTGATGTTGAGGTCAACCACATCGCGCAGGAACCGCGCGCCGTGCGGGGCGATGATCTGCTGGCCGCGCAGCTTCAGGATGAGCATCGTCGCTTCCAGCAGTTCGCCGTACGTGTCCAGCTGGAACTGGTCCCACGCGCCGTTTCCCACCCGGACCGGGCGAGAGGCACGGTAGCCCTCCAGATGGTCCAGATCGACCTCGTGCAGCAGCCGTTCACCGCCGATGCCGTACATGATCTGCAGGTCCTCGGCCCGGCCCGCGGTCGTGCGCAGCAGCCAGTCACCGAACCGCTCCGCTTCCTCCAGATACCCGAGGGCGCCCAGAGCGCCCAGCATGGCCGCGGAGTCGCGCAGCCAGGTGTAGCGGTAGTCCCAGTTGCGCTCTCCACTGATCTCCTCGGGGAGCGAGGTGGTGGGGGCCGCGGCCAGAGCGCCGGTGTCGTCGTAGATGAGTCCCTTGAGCACGAGCGCGCTACGCACCACGGCGTCACGGTGGGGGCCCTGGTAGGTGCATCGCGCGGCCCAGTTGGTCCAGAACGCCACGGTTTCCGCCAGCCTGCCGTGCAGGTCGACAGGGGAGTGACGCTCGATGGTCAGTGCCCCGGCCTGCGCGTAGGTGAGAGCCACATGGGCAACCTGCCCCTCTGTCAGGGACGTCCGCGCGGTGCAGTTGCCGAGGTCGTCGACCTCGAGCGGTGCCAGCCCGCTCTGCAGAAGCAGGGAGTCCGGGCCGCCGGTGACCACGACCAGGTCCTCGTCGGTGAGTTCCATGTACGGGACGGTCATCCCGTACTCGAACCTGGGGGCGAACTCCAGCTCCATCTCGACTGTGCCCGACTCGCTGCGCACGGTGCGCAGCAGCAGTCCGTCCGGGGGCCGCCGTTCTACCCGGCCGGGGTGGGTGAGGTCCTCGCGCACCGGCAGGCAGTCCGTCACCGTGACGGATCCAGTGTCCGTGTCGAAGCGGGTCTCCAGCACGTTCGTGTCCGGCAGGTAGCGACGGGTTGTGGTGAACTGTCCCACCGGGGCGATGCGGAAGTAGCCCCCACGGTCCCGGTCCAGTATGCGGGCGAAGACCGATCGCCCGTCGAAGCGGTGAAAGCAGGCCCATTCCACCGACGCGTCCCGGCTCACCAGCGCCACGGAGTGGCAGTCGCTGAGGAAGGCGTAGTCGGATATCGGCGGATAGTCGGTCTCGGCCATGTCGTTCAACTCCCTCAGGACGTGAAGTCCACCATCACCGTGATGCCGGTCTGGTCCGGGTCTCGTGCCTGCTCGATGTCGCGGGGGGCGATTCGCCGTGTCACAAGTCCCTCCAGCCGGCCCCGGTCGGCTCGGGCGAACTCCCTGGCGGCCGGGTAGTAGTGCCGGCGGTCGGCGTTGACGGAGCCGAAGACCGCGAGGTTCCGCAGAACGGCCGACGTGGCGAGCCCGATCTCGATGCGGCCTGCGGCCTGCGGGCCCGGCCCGTCAGCGAGCCGACGCTGGTACCGTCACCGCACGCATGACCGCCTCGATTCTGCGTGTCAGCTGCCGACCGACGTGACGGCCCGGCGCCCCTTGGGCCGGCTGTCTTGGTCACAACCACCTCGGCCTTCGCCTGCTGGTACTCCTCCTCACCAATGTCCCTCTGCCTCCTGACATCGGCGAGTCTTACGAGGTTCCCGACCGGTGCCGGAGAAGTCCTTTCGGCGGCTCAGCGCCGTCGCGAAGGGCTCCCCACGTGACACCGGCAGCTCGCCGCCCCAGGGCGGCACCACCGGCATCCTCACAGTCAGCCACTGATGTCAGTCGGTGAACAACTTCGGACACGGGTCAGCAGTCACCGTGCATCCGGTGTCCCGGTGTCCCGGTGTCCCGGTGTCCCGGTGTCCCGGCGTCCTGGCCTGCGACTGCTGTGCGGTCCGGTTGCAGCCTGCCCTCCTCGACTGCCGACACCAGGAGCCGGGCAGCCACGCCGATCAGCCTGGACGGCGACTCTCCGGTACAACTCCCGGCGGTCGGCTTGCCGGCCTTCAGGTCGCCGAAGGTGGGCTCGAGGTAGCTGCGGACGATGCCCTCGGCCCGCTCCCGCGAAGTCTCGTCCAGCTCGGCGACGCCGAGATCTCGAAGGGCCCGGGTGGCGTCCACCTGTGTTGGCTGCGTGATCAACTTCTCGTCGTCGTGTTCCGGAGTGCGGCACGGTAGCGGGCCGGTGTCGTGCCGAACCAGCGCCGGAACGAGCGGTTGAGGGAAGCCTGTTCGGCGTAGCCGAGCAGGCTTGCGATCTGGCTCAACTGCAGCATCGGGTCGGCGAGGTAGTGCGCTGCGAGGTCGCGGCGTTCGCGGTCGAGGATGTCCTGGAAC
Source organism: Streptomyces sp. NBC_00390 (assembly GCF_036057275.1). Taxonomy (NCBI): domain Bacteria; kingdom Bacillati; phylum Actinomycetota; class Actinomycetes; order Kitasatosporales; family Streptomycetaceae; genus Streptomyces; species Streptomyces sp. NBC_00390. Next base: position 7,809,821 of record NZ_CP107945.1, read on the forward strand.
TGGATCCCCTCGGCGACGAGCCGTCTTTGCAGCGTCCGGGGGTGCATGCCGACCTCGTCGGCGATGGTGCCGGCGGTGCAGTGACCGGTCGGGAGCAGCCGTCGGGTCAGCTCGGCGACACGGTCGGCCAGCGACGTGCTGCTCGGGAGGGTCTGTGTCTCGAGGTACTTGGTGGCGATGCGGCGGGTCTCGGGGTCCGCGTTGTCGATCAGCCCTCCGGCTGTGTCGGCGGGCAGGTCGAAGCCGCACCATGCCTGTTCGAAGACCACGGGACACCCCAGGGCCTCGGCGTAGGAGGTGTCCGGCCCTAGCTGGTCGTGCAGGAACGACGCGCGGGTCGGCCGGGCTTCCGGACCTCCGAGGAGTCGGATGATCCGAGCACCGTTGGCCAAGCTCAGCTCATAGCCCTGTCGCAGCCGAGCCAGGGGTAGCTCGGACACTCGGTAGTCGAATCTGACGGTCTTGTCAGTGATCGGCGCCACCTCCAGGTGAAGCGCCGGGGAGTGGACGTAGAAGTACCGCGCGATCGCTTCGAAACCCTCCTGCAACGTCTGTGAGTTGCGGGCGATCACGGCGATGGGCCCGAGGATCGCAAGCCCCTGCCAACGGGAGAGACGCAGTCCGAAGTCGGAGCAGTCGAGCTCCTCGGCGCTGGCCTCCAGCATCTGAAGGAAGGAGTCGAGACGGACGAAGGAGTCGTCCTGCTGGTCGACGCCGCCCGGGATCTCGAAACGGGCCAGCATCGACTTCGGGTCGCCACCCAGTTCGCGCACCAGGTCGACGTACCCCCACAAGGTGGTGGCCCGGATCAGGCTGCCCATCCGCTCCTCGCACGTGTCGGGAAATGACAAAAGTGTGTCGCACATTGTCAATACCCCGGTTCCCTCCGGAATGGATGCTCTGGCAAGCAGCAACCAAGGAGCGCGAGAAGCCATGAGTGACACCCATTTCGACGCCCTGATCGTCGGCGCTGGGCTCTCGGGCATCGGCACCGCCTGCCAGATCACCGGTGAGTTCCCCGCTGAGGGTCGCCGGCCTGTCACCGCCCTGTACGAGGCGACTGGTGAGCAGCGCACCCACACCTGCGGCTTCCTCATCAACTGCACCGGCTACTACAACTACAACCCCGGGTTACCTCCCCGAGTTCTGGGCGTGGACCGCTTCGGCGGTCAGTGCGTCCACCCGCAGCACTGGCCCGAGGACCTCGACTAGACGGCAAGAAGGTCGTGGTCATCGACAGCGGCGCCACCGCGGTCACCGTGGTGCCTTCGATGGCAGGCCGAGCCGAGCACGTGGCGACCGGTTCCTGCCCACGTCGTGGGTGTTCTGGCTCGCCCGCCGGCGCAACATCGGGATCCAGCCTGGGCTCTACCTGGCCTGCAAGCGGTGGCCGAAGTACCCGACCCTCGCTGGGCCGCCCAACAACGTACGGAGCTGCCATGACTTACCCGCACGCCCACCCGCACGCCTCCCGCCTTCATCATCGTCCGCAGCCTCACCGCCCGGGTGTGTCCTTCGCCCTGGTCAACGGATCGGCCTTCGCCGTGCACGTGCTGCTCGCCTGCTCCGCAGCCGGGTTGATGGCCACCCGTGTCTGGGGAGAGATCAGCTTCGGCGTGCTGGCCCTGCTCTTCCAGGGCTTCCTGCTGGTGTGGACGGCGGCGCGGTTCGACCGCCGCGCGGACGGACGCCCGGCTCCTCAGGAGGACGGGGAGGAGAACAGATGAGTCAGCGGATCCTGCTCGCCGCGCCCGGCGCCCTGGACAGCGACACGCAGGCCTTCGTCCTGGTGGCCTTTCTGACGCTCATCGTCCCCATCCTGTTCATCTGCGTCCTGAGCGGCCCCGGGAGGGACCGGGTCAACGACTTCTACGCAGCGGGCCGCAGGCTCAAGCCCCTGCGCGGGGCCCTCGTCCTGTCCGGCGTCTGCCTGCCCACGGGCGCGGTGCTCGGCAACACGGGAATTGTCGCGGTCTTCGGCTACGACGGTCTGTTCATGGCCTTGTGCACCGTGCTGTCACTCGGCGTGCTCCTCCTGCTGGCGCGCCCCCTGCGCGAGCACGCCGGTTACACCCTGGGCGACACGTTCGCCTTACGGGCTCCAGGGCCGGGGGCGAGGATCGCGACCGCCGTCGTGACCTTGAGCGTGTGCGTCCCCTTTCTGGTCGTGCAACTCTCCGGCGCGGGCGTGACCACCACGGCGCTGCTGGGAATGACCGGGTCCGGCGCCGAGAAGACAGCCATCGTCATGATCGGCGCACTGGTCGTCTGCGCCACGGTGTTCGGCGGCATGCGCGGCATGATCGTGATCCAGGTGATCAAAATGGTGGTGCTGCTCGGCGCGGCCCTGGCGGTGGCAGCGGTGCTGCTCCATCGTTTCCACTGGAGCGCCGATGCCCTGATCGACGCCGCCGCACAGGGCAGCGGCCGGCCCGCCGGCTATATGAGTCCCGGCCTCTACGCCGACAGCAGCGAATGGGAGGGCACGCTCGACTTCATCGGCGTGGTGATCACCATCGTGCTGGGAGTGGCGTGCCTGCCACCCGTCGCCATGCAATTGAGCACCGCACCCGACGTCGCCACCGCGCGCCGTACGGTGCGCCACACCATCACCATCGTCGGCGCGTTCTGCCTGACGACGGCTCTGATGGGCCTCGCGGGCGCCGCGTTGATCGGCGCACAGGCGATCGTGGCCGCCGATCCTGCCGGCAACAGCGCCCTGCTGCTGCTCACCGGCGAACTGGCGGGCGGCTCGTCCACCGACGCGAAGGGGGCACTCTTCGTCGTCCTGGTTTCCTCCGCGGTGTTCCTCACCACGCTGACCGCCGTGGCGAGCATCACCCTGGCCGCCGCGGGATCGATCGCCCACGACCTGTACACGAAGGTGCTGCGCCGTGGGCGCACGACCGAGGGCCGGGAGGTGGCCGCCGCCCGCATGGCGTCCGCCGGGGTCGGAATCCTGAGCATCGTGCTGGCGGTCTGGGTGCAGGGATGGAACATCCTGTTCCTGACGCAGACGGGCCTTGCGGTGGCGGCCTCCTGCCTGCTTCCGGCGGTGGTGTACTCCCTCTTCTGGAGCGGCTACACCCGGGCCGGGCTCCTCTGGACGCTGTACGGGGGCCTGGTCTGCAGCGTCGGACTGCAGATCATCAGCCCCGTCTTCTCCGGCACCCCCTTGGCGCTCTTCCCGGAGTGGCACATCGACTGGTTCCCGCTGCAGACGGTCGTCCTCGTGTCGATTCCCGCCGGCTTCCTGTTCGGCTGGCTGGGCAGCGTCGTGGGAAGGCAAGGAAGGAAGGGCAAGGAGGTCCGGGACAGCCGAGCAGCCAATGGGAGCCTCAGGACACATCTGGGCGCCGTGCCCACTGAGAGGCCCCGAACCGGATAGGGGGCAGCGCCAGTGTGTCCGGCAGGCTGAATGAGTGCAGATCCCGGAGGACCGCGCCCAGCTCGCCGTACGTCGCCTTCCGGTCGCACTCCTTGATCAGATGCCAGAACGTCACCGGGTGACCGCCGACGACCAAGAGTTGTTCCGGGTCGTCGACCACGCGAGTCACAGGGAAGCCCTCAGCCGAGAGCCAGCGTGATACCCGTACCTCACGCCGCGACGACTCCAGGTATTCCGTCGACCGCGCGATGCGCACCACCACCGGATGTGCCGCGAGACGGAACAGGGCGTTCTCGCCCAGGCGGATCAGAGAAGCGCCGTCACCGTCGAGGCCAGCCTGTCGGCACGATGCGGTCAGAACCTTCGCAGCGCCGGCCGACGTGCCCCCCGCGCGTACCTCGATCAGCACCAGACGGCAGGCCTGCACCCACTCCCTCCTGTTACCGCCAACCCGGTATCCGGACCCTCGAGGCAGCCAGCGCCGACAGCAGACGTCAGAGCGACGGTACCCAGAGATGTCGGAGACAGGCGGGACCGGGGCGTGACGATCTGCCGTCCCCGGAGAGAACGATCACTGAGCAGCCGGTCGACCTGCTGGTACGCGGTCGACGAAAAGGACTACTAGCACCAATGCCGTGTAGTTAGCGTTGAGCGTCCGACGTCAAGGGGTGCGGGTGGTCAGAATGTCGATGCTGATGGTGGCCTTGTAGCTGGTTCTGTCGACGGTGCCTCTGGCGTTGTACTTCGAGATGGCGCGTTTGACGACGCGTGGCCGGGTGCGGATGCGCCGGTCAGGCATGAGGCCGGCCAGGACCCGGCGGCCAATGGTGCCGACGAGATCGACGGCCGTGCCGTTGAAGACGCCCGCGGCCTGGACGAGCAGGTCGCGGGCGGTGTTCAGCGCGATGGAGAAACTGGCCCGGTCGGGGTCGGTGTCCGGGCGGATGCCGGTGGCATCCGCCATGGCCAGTCGCAGGACCTGGTAGGTGACCAGCAGAGCGAAGACTTCCTGGGCAACGCCGGCAGGAGTCCGGGCATGAAGGACCCGTCCGCCCAGAATGGTGGACTTGATCTCCAGGTAGGAGGTCTCGACCTCCCAGCGTTCGTGGTAAAGCCTGATCAGCTCGGCGGCGGGGTGCGCGTGGGGGTCGGTCAGGGTCGTGACGAGGCGGTAGGCGCAGGTGCGGCGCCCCTGGGAAGTGTTGAGGGTGATCTCGCAGTCGATGACCCGGACCGGAACGGCTCCGAGCCTGGACAGGTAGGAACCGTCGGGGAAACGTCCCAGGACCGGCAGCCTGCGGTGCTCCTTCACACGGACCAGGACATGCGCGCCCGTGCCGGTGATCGTCTCGACCAGTGCCTGGACGGCGAAGTTCCGGTCCAGCAGGACGATCATGCCCTCGCGCAGGCTGCGGACCAGGCTCGGGGCATAGAACGTCTCCCCGTTCGCGGTCGGCCCGAACACCGCGTCCAGAACGGTACGGGTGCCGCAGGACACCAGAACCAGCAGACGGAGCGAGGGATACCCCGCCCCGCCGTTGTTGCAGCGATGCCTGACGAACTCGCCCTGGTTCGCCGGACTGTCGGGCACCGCCACCAGCGTGCCGTCGACAGCGCAAACGAGAAGACCCCGCCACCGTGCCCCCACGGTGCGGACCCCGGCGGCCGGCCCGCGCAGCAGGTCGAACAAGCGGCGCAGCGGCACAGCCCCGACCCGCCTGCGGGCCTGAGCCATAGCACCGGCGCTCCGCCTATCAGTGGTCCGCGCCGTTGATCCGACGATGAGAGACGTGTTCCCGTGCCGTGCGCCAACGTGACCGTGTCTGCTCGACCACGCTGTCCCACTGCTGGCGGACCTCATGGTCGGAAGGGCGCCGGCCCTGACTGATCCGACTGAGCTCGTCTTGTACTTCTCGTCCGAGTGCAGCCGATGCGACGAGGACGAGCATGGCTGCGAAGAGGGCCGAGATCATCGCGAAGACGGCACCGACCACCCCGTAGCGGGAGACAGAGGCGTTGAAGAGACGCGGCAGGTAGAGGGTTGCGCCAACGGAATAGACCGCTGTCAGAACGGCTGCGGTGACGCCGAAGGGGATCAGGTAGGGCCAGGTGATCCGCTTCGCTGACAGGATCCAGCCGCTCCAGACAAGGAAAACGGCGGTAACCGATGCCTCACCGGCCGCGGTCACCAGACCTCGTCCGCTCCCGCCGACGACTGCGGAGAGCCACCCGATGACCACTGCGTAGCCACCAAGAGTGAGGATCCACCACAGGCCGTTTCGTGTGTTGCGCACGCTGAGGGGCTTGAGTTCCCATGTCTGTTCGAAGAGCCGCTGCGACGCTCGCGCGAAGCTCAGCACCGAGATCGTCAGGAGCACCACCCCGAAGATGCCCACGCTCACGTTTGTGCTCTCGACAGGGGAGAAGAGGGAGTTGACTGCCTCGGCGCCCGCTCCGGTGAGGCTGTAGCGCTGGATGATCCGCTCCGCGGAGTCGTAGCGGACGAAGTCGCTCAGGACGGCGCTGCAGAGGATTGTGAGCGGAACCAGCGCGGTGAGAGCGCTGGACGCCAGGGCCATCGAGCGGTCGAAACCAGCGATCTTCTGAAACCGGTTGATGACTCTCAACGCAAAGGCGGGACGCAGCCAGAACGTCAGCGTTCTGACGAGACGCTCGCGATTGATCCTCGCCGTCCTGCCCTCCGTGGAGATCGGAACCTTGTGTGGCGCCACGAGCTTAACGGACGGTCATGGAGTCGATGGCGGACGACACGGATGATTCACTCAAAGGGCTGTGAGCGAGGGGGCCTTGACCCCAGATCTTGAACACGTCTTTGCGGCTCGGGCCAGGGTAGTTGATGTTGTTTGGAAGGTGTTCTCGTAAGCGATCGGTGATCGCTGTCCGAGGCGGGAGTGCCGACGTCGGGCGTTGTATCTGGTCAGCCAGCGGAAGGCGTCAGGTCGGGCCGCGCGCTCGCTCGACCAGCCCTTTCGGCCTTTCAACGTCTCTCTTTTGAAACTGGCGTTGAACGATTCGGCGGCGGCGTTGTCCGCGCTGGACCCGACCGCGCTCATACTCTGCCGCACCCCTGCTGACCTGCAGACTTCGGTGAAGATTCGACTCGTATATTGAGAGCCGTGATCGGTGTGCATCACCGCCCCGGCCACGCTTCCGCGGGTCCGCTCGGCGGCCTGGAGGGCATCGATGACGAGCTCGGTGCGCATGTGATCGGCGATCGCCCACCCGGCCAGACGGCGTGAACACAGGTCGATCACGGTCGCGAGATGGAGCGGCTTCGCGCCGCTGACCGGCAAGTACGTGATGTCGCCGACGTACTTCGCGTTCACCGCGGTGGCGGTGAAGTCGCGGCCGATCAGGTCCGGCGCCTTCGCCGCGGCCGGGTCCGCGACGGTGGTGCGGTGCCGGCGCCGCAGGCGGACGCCTTCAAGGCCGATGCTCCGCATGATCCTCGCGACACGCTTGTGATTGACCACCAGGCCGCCGTCCTCGCGGAGCTCCGCGGTGATCCTCGGAGCACCGTAGGTGCCGTCGGAGTCCTGGTGAACCTTGCGTATCCGGGCCGCGAGTTCGGCCTCGGCGGCCTGCCGGGCCGTCCGTGCGACCGAGCTGCGGCGCCAGTAGTAGAAGCTCGAGCGGGCGATCCCCAGCAACGAGCACAACCGCGTGACGCCGAACCGGCGCTGGTGATCGTCAACGAACTGGCAGCGGTTCACCAGCGCGTCTCCCCTGCGAAATACCGGGCCGCCTTGCGGAGAATGTCCCGCTCCTCCTCCAGCTCACGGATCCTCTTGCGTGCGGCGGCCAGCTCCGCCTGAACCGCGTCACCTCCAGGTTGCGGCGCCGCCGCAGTTGCGGAGTGGGCACCGGAGCAGCGTCCATCGGCGGCCCGGATCCAGTAGCGCAGCGTCTCGGTGTTCACTCCGAGGTCGGCGGCGACCGACTTGATCGTCGCTCCTGGACGGGACCGGTACAACGCGACTGCGTCCGCCTTGAACTCGGCGGGGTAGTGCTTCATCCCCACAGGGACTCCGTTCTCCTGGACCATCAAGATCCAAGTCTCTCCGGTGTCCAGAATCCGGGGTCAGGGCCCCATGCAGCTCGCCCTTCCAGCCTTCAGCCTCCAGCCAGGTATTCCGACCAGGTAGGGCCCAGTTGGCCCACCCACCTCGGGGCCATTCGGCCCCAGCGCGCCACAGGCATGAGAGGGATCATGCAAGTAGGACAAGAGCTCTTGCGGGTGCGGGGCCTTCCACATTCGCACCCCGACCGCTGAAACAGCCGAAGCAGGTGAGTGGCGATGATGTTCTGGTACGACCACAACGTCAGCGGGTGGGGCTGGTTCGCGATGTCAGCCAGCATGATCCTTTTCTGGGCGCTGATCATCACTGCGGCTGTCTTGCTCTTCCGCGCGCTGAACCGCCCTCACGAGCACACCCACGCCCCCGCAGTGCCCACACCCGAGCAGATTCTCGGCGACCGGTTCGCCCGCGGGGAGATCGACGAGGAGGAGTACCGGCGTCGCCTGGACGCCCTGCACACCGGCCCTCCAAGGCCTTGATTCGGGCCGCATGGGTTGCCCCTGTACTTCGGTGCAGGAGACCAGACCCGTCGAGGCGGTGGCGTCCGGCGGGACCTCGGCAGTCCGGCCGCACGACGAGCATTGAGCTTGCTGCACGCACGGTCAGCCCGGAAGCAGCGCCCTGGGTCGCGGACCGGGATCGACGTACGACGGGCGGACCGGGATCGACGTACGACGGATCGGCCCCCAGCACCCCACGCGTAGCCGAGGTCACAGCCGCAGCAACGTGCCGAAGTGCGCAGCATTCACCAGGGCCATCCGTACGTCGAGTCCTCGGACGGAATCACAACGTCGTCGAGCCGGTACGAGAGGCGGTCCACCACGCTCACCACGCCGTCCACCTGCTGGGTGAGTCGTAGCATCACGTCGATCTGGCTGCGTCGCTCGAGCTGCCCTTCCAACGTGACCACTCCGTCGACGACGTGCACATCGACGACATCCGGAGTCAGCCGGAGCGTGTTCAGCAGAACGTCCTCGATCACATGGCGGCGGATCTCGGGGTCGGGGCGCAGGAACACCTGGAGCAGATCGCGACGGGTGACGATGCCGACCAAGCGGTCCTCCGCATCGACCACAGGCAGTCGTTCGACGCTGTGGCGAAGCATCGTCCGCGCCGCCTTGGCGATCTTGTCGTCGGCGTGGACGGTGACGGCGGGGGTGGACATCAGCTGCTCGGCAGTGAGGCCGGTCTGCTTGTCCGTGGCTCGACCCGCCGTCCTGGCGTGCTGGGGTTCCTGGGCTGTCCTGTCGGCGGCTGATTCCGAGGCCTGCCGTACGAGAAGGTCGCTCTGGGAGATGACCCCGAGTACCCGGTTGTCGTCGTCGACAACCGGAAGCCCGCTGACGTTGTGCTCGGCGAGCAACTTGGCGAGCTCCTTGAACGGAGTGAGCGGCGTGACCGAGACGACCTCGCCGACCATCACGCCACCTACCGTCATGGTCCTCATATCGGTACCTCCTGCCGGAACCGCAACCAGGTTCTTCCCGTCCCGAGGGCCCGCCGCGTCGCCGCTCGCCCCGAGCCATGTCCACGACTCCATCTAAGTCCACGATCTGCCTGCGGGTGTGCTCGAAGCGAGGGCCGAACGGCCCTCGCTTCGAGCACCGGCAAGCGTGCGTCCCAGGCGGTCAGGGGTCTGAGGAACGTCCACGGCCGAATGCAGAGCCAGGCGCGAAAGCGTCCCGTGGGGGGTGTGACCCGGATACGCGCCAAAGGGGCTTTGGGATGATCTTGAAGCTCTGAAGGGGCGGAGAGGTGCCGTACGCGGTGCGGGGAGGGTTCTCCGGCTTCGCCGTACGAGGGGTGGGCGGCGTCGATGGCCTGCCGGGATGGGCGAGTAGATGGGGGCGAGGCTCCGGCCACGGTCGAGCAGGTTGCCGCGGCGATGGCCGCGTTGGGGCTTCACGGCGGGGAGAACACCCCGGAGGAGCACGCGCCGTCGGCCTGGTTGTCCTTGGCGAGGATGTGGTGGACGGTGGCGACCGAGGGCGCTGGCCCTTGTTCTTGCCCGAGGGTATGACGAGCTTGCGCGCGATCTCGCGGACGGGGACACCTTTGGGCCGCAGGCTGCGGGCGTACGCGGCCATGTCGTCGATGAACCCTGAGCTGCCCGCCGTGCGCCTGCGGGCGGATGCCAGTCCTCCCCGGCTGCCCGTCGCGTGAGCCAGAGCTAGGCTGGCGCTGAGACGAAGGAACTGCCCGAGGGGCGTGATCGCGTTGATGGGCGGTCAGGCGATCGGCTGGATGTGGGTGTGGTCGGCACTGGTCGTGGTTGGTCTGCTGATCATCGGCTACGCCACGATGAACCTGGTGCGTGGCGGCCGGAAGTCTTCCCAGATCGGGGCCGGGGCCGGGTCGGCGGCCCGGCGGATCCGCGATGAGCGCTATGCACGCGGGGAGCTCAACGAGCAGGAGTGCCGGCAGCGCAGGAGCATGCTGCCATGAGCGGGGAACCGATCAGCCGCCGCCGGGCGCTGGGCCTGCTCGGGTTGGGTACGGCCGGCGCGGCGGGCTGGGCCACCGGCCTTGGCGCCCCGCCCAACAGCCGGCTTCAGCCGGCCGTCCAGGGCCAGGAGCTGGCCGAGCCGCAGGTTCTCGCCAGCCGCGACGGGCTGCTGAACGTGCGGCTTGTCGCCGCCCCGGGTGTGCGGCTGGCAGGGCGGGACACCACGGGGTGGGGGTTCAACGGCACCTCGCCGGGACCGACGTTGCGGGTGCGGCCCGGGGATCTGATGCAGCTGCGGCTGGTCAACCACATCGACCAGCCGACCAACCTGCACACCCACGGCCTGCACGTATCCCCGTCAGGCAACAGCGACAACCCGTTCATCACCATCGAGCCCGGTGACAGCTACGACTACGCCATACGGATTCCCGCCCGGCATCCGGCGGGCACGTTCTGGTACCACCCGCACCACCACGGCACCGTCGCGGATCAAATCTTCGCCGGCCTGGTCGGGGCGCTGCTGGTCGAGGGTGTCGGGGGTGAGGCGGACGTGCCGGTCAGCGGCGACCGGCTGCTGCTGGTCACCGACACCACCCTGGACGGGGCCGGCCGGGTCGCCTCGCCGACCACGATGGCCAGGATGACGGGCCGCGAGGGCGAGCTGGTGTTGGTCAACGGCCAGCACCAGCCCGTCATCACCGTCGCAGCCGGGTCAGTGCAGCGGTGGCGGGTCATCAACGGCTGCGTCTCCCGAGTCCTGCCGCTACGGCTGGAAGGCCACCGGCTCACCCAGGTCGCCCTGGACGGGGTGTTCCTGCCCGCACCGGTCGACCGGGACCAGGTGGTGCTCGCCCCCGGCAACCGCGCCGACCTGCTCGTGCGCCCCACCGGCAGCGGCCGGTACGCCTTGGTCAGCGACCCCTACGACCGGGGCGGTCTCGGCATGATGGACGGTGGCCCGTCCGCTGGTGGTCCGGTCACCCTGGTCACCCTGGCCGCCGGCCCGGCCACAACGCCGCGATCGGTACCCGCGACGCTGCCGGCCCCGGCCGTCCCGCAAGGCCCGGTGACCGGGCAACGCCGACTCACCTTCGCCATGGGCATGGCCCGGAGGGGCATGGGTGGGATGAGTTTCACCATCGACGGGCGTACCTACGACCCGAACCGTGACGACCAGAGCGTCGCCTTTGGCACCGCCGAGGAGTGGACCGTGGTCAACACCAGCCCCATGGATCACCCGTTCCACCTGCACGCCTGGCCCTTCCACGTGCTGGCGGGCAGCGCCGGTATGCCGCCAGCCGGCGTGTTGCAGGACGTCGTGCTCGTCCCCGCGCGGGGGTGGGTGCGTCTTCGGATCCCGTTCAGCGACTTCCCCGGCCGCACCGTATTTCACTGCCACATCCTCGACCACGAGGACCTGGGCATGATGGCCACCGTGAACGTACGCGGCTAGGCCGTTCCGTTCGGATCACCGGGCGGTCAAGGGGTGCGAAACTGGCAGCCAAAAGAGGCCATGGGGTGATCTTGAAGCCCTGACGTCGCCGTTTCGGTTGGGGCTGGTCGGGATGCTGGCCGACACGCGAAAGTGCCTTGAGCTGGGACGATGAACCCCGTGCGGGGCAACCCGGTCGAGGTTCTGCTGAACGCGATCACCGCCGGATCTCCGGAGTGGTCCGGCCCGCCCCTCACCCGGGCTGCGGCCGCGCGTCCTGTTCCCGCCTTGTGGCCTGCCGGTGAGGCGACTCGATCAACACAAGAACGAGGCCCTTGGTCGGAAGGCGTATAGAACGAGCCATGACCGGATCGGCGCCCAGCCGGGACCGGTCGAGCGATGCCGTCGAGCCAGTTGCTCAGGACTGCGACCACAAAGCGAGCGTTTCGCCACCAAGCCACGGGCCCAAGTGGGTGGCGTTGTATCTGTCGGCGGCTCTCATATGGCGGGTAGCCCCCAGGTCACGCAGCGTGGATGCAGATGAAGAGAAGGGTGAACGCCATGGAGAGCCAGGATTCGGCCTTGCATGTCGTGGTGGGTATCGACGGCTCGACTTCGTCGCATGCAGCGCTTCGCTGGGCGGTCAGCCACGCGAAACTGATCGGGGCCGATGTGGTGGCGGTGGCGGCCTGGGACCTCCCGGGTGCGCACGGATGGTCCGCTCCCGCGGTGGATGCCGATTTCGACGAGGAGATCGCCGAGCAGGGTCTCGTCGACGAGGTGCGCACGGTTCTCGGTGAGTCGGGCGCGGCCCATGTGCGAAAGCGTCTCGTGCGGGGCGACACCGTCGAGGTGCTGCTGAGTGAGGCCGAAGGGGCCGCGGCGCTCGTGCTGGGCAACAGAGGACTGGGCGGCTTCCGCCGTACGCTGCTCGGTTCCGTGAGTCAGCAGTGCGCGCTGCACGCCACGTGCCCTGTTGTCATCGTCCGCCCGACCGTCGAGGTGGAGGCCTGAGCGGGCCCTTTGGAACAGCCGGAGTCCGACCGGCCCTATCGGGCCACTTGCGCCGGTGCGACGGTGGAAGCGAGCCCGTTCACAGGGCGGTGAAAGGCGGTGGGAAGGATGATGCAGTCACCCTTGGTGGTAGGCGTCGACGGTTCCGAGTCCAGCCTTCGAGCCACGGACTGGGCCGCGGACGAGGCCGCGCGTCACGGTCTGCCGCTCCGGCTGATCTACGCGACGAGGTGGGAGCTGTACGAGGGGGCCGCGCTGGCCGCCAGCCTTGGCCGTTCCGACACGCGTGTACTGGGGGAGAACATCATCGGAATGGCGGGAGAACGAGCGCAGTTGCGTGCGCCGGACGTCAAAGTGACGACCGATGTGCTGCCGGAGGACACCGTGAAGGCCCTGCTGCGCGAGAGCAGGCGGGCGACCGCTCTGATCACCGGTTCGCGAGGACGGGGCGAGATCACGGGCCTGCTGCTGGGCTCTGTGAGCCTGGCACTGGCAGCCCGCGCCCACTGCCCCGTGATCGTCGTGCGCGGAGACGATGCCGCTCTGGCAGGCTCACACGGTCGTGTGCTGCTCGGCGTCGGCGACGCCGACGTGGATTCGGCAGCGGTGCGCTTCGCGTTCCGCGAGGCAAAGGCGCGCGGCTGCACACTGTCCGTCGTCCGTGCCTGGCGCCGGCCCTCGCACGAGAGCGCGGACCATTTCCTGCCGGAAGGGGACCCGGCGCGCTACTACGAGGTGCGAGCCGAGACAGTGCTGGACGAGGCATTGGCTGCGGCCGCACGCGACAACCCGGACGTCCTCCTTCAGGCCACCACGGCCGAAGGATCTGCGCGCAAGGCTCTGGTCGACCTCTCCGCTGCCGCTGACCTGCTGGTTGTCGGCGCGCGACGGCGCGAGGGCCAGTTCGGCCTGCAGCTGGGCAGGGTCGGGCACACCGTGCTGCACCACGCCGCATGTCCGGTGGCCGTCGTTCCGAAGAGTGCGTAACGGTGTGGGCGGGGGCTGAGCTGCTCGGTGCCCGCCACCGTTGATGGATCCGCAGCGTCGGCTGACCGACTACGCCAAGGCAGGCGCCGTGAGTGCGAGGGACCTCATGTCCAGCCCCGCCGCAACGGTCAAGGCCACCGCGACCTCGCCCCACGCGGCCCGACTTTTGGCGCGCGCCCGCACGTCAAGCGCCCTCCTTTCGTCGACGAAGCCGGCGTGCTCAGGGGCATCGTGAGCCGCGGGATCTGCTGAACGTCTTCCTGTCCTCCTGCGCCCGGACGAGGACATCGCTGCGGAGGTGCACCATGTGGTTGTCGACCGCTTCTTTCCCGCCTCCCGCAGCGCCATTCAAGTCGAAGCGGTGAAGGGTGCCGTCACCCTCAGCGGACGGGTCCGCGACGGTGCCTGTCACCGGTTGCCGAGCACCCGGGGGACCAGGCGCGGCGACGCCATAGGTGTTCAGACCACAGGGGGCGTGAAGGGGTTCACGGTTGAGTGATCGTGAAACGGGTGGGGCCCTTCTGGCTCGGTGTGGATTGCGACGTCTCAGCCCGGCGACAGAAGGCCCTCGTGCCCCGCGCTCCCGGCCGACCAAGGTGAGAGTGAAGCCGTCTGGCACTTCGGCGCACATCTGCACGCACCGTCGCAAGCGATGCACGAGCGAGCGGCGGCGTCCCTACTCAGCCGAACCATCGCCACGGGCCTGACGCCAGTCCCGGTACGCGGCCACCGCCGTGGGCAATGTGGGAAAGACCAGATCGCGGCCGACGGACTCCGTCAGCCCGTAGGCGTCCAGGTCGTCGAGCAGGTCCTGCTTCACACGCGCCATCGCGAACACAATGCCGCGTCCCGTCAGTTCGCGACGCAGCGCATCGACGGAGTCCAGCGCGGTGATGTCCACCTCCACATTGGCCTCGGTGTTGAGCACAAACCATCTGACGGGCGAGCTCTGCTCGGCGACGGCGGCGAGTGCACGGCGCCGGAAGTCCTCGGCGTTGGCGAAGAACAGCGGAGAGTCGTAGCGGTAGACGAGCAGCCCGGGAATGGTGCGCGCCTGCGGGTAGTCGTCCACGTCGTGCATGCCGGCCACGCCGGGCACCAGGCCCAGGACGGCGTCGTGCGGGCGGGCCACCCTCGACAGCAACTCGGTCACCGAAAGGCCGACGGCGACGAGCACCCCGTACAGAATGTCCAGGGCCAGCACACCGCACAGGCACCCCAGCGCCAGCAGGAGTTCCCGGCGCCGGAAAGAAGCCAGCCGCCGGAAGCCCGCCAGGTCGATCATCCGGACGGCCGCATAGACGACGAGAGCCCCCAGCACGGCCACGGGAGTCGCGCTCAGCAGCGGGCTGAGCACCAGCAGAACGGCGAGCACGGCCGCGCCGGCAGTGAGCGAGTACACCTGGGTACGCGCGCCCGCGGAATCGGCCAGCGCAGTGCGGCTGGCACTGCTGCTCACGGGAAAGCCGTGCAGCGCACCCGCGCCGAGGTTTGCCGCGCCCAGGGCCAGCAACTCCTGGTTGGCGTCGAGCCGCCCGCTCTCGCCGCCTTTGGCGAACGCGCGCGCGGTCAGGATCACATCCGTGTAGCCGACGAGGAGGAGGCCGAGCGCCGGCAGCATCAGGTGAGGCAGTTCGTCGAGGCTCGGCAGTGCCGGATGGGGCAGCCCCGCCGGGACCTCTCCGATCACCGCGATGCCGTGCTCGTCCAGGCCGAACGCCGCAACTGCGGCGGTGCTGAGCACGACCACCAGCAGCGGGCCGGGTACGACGTGCAGGAAGCGCGGAGCAGCGAAGAGGACAGCCAGGGCGCCGACGGCGACGGCCACCGTGGCCGACTGAGCCTCGGTCAGGTTCTGAGCAAAGGACAGCAGCTGCGGAAAGAAACCGGAACCAGTGGTCTCCACGCCCGTGATCTTGGGCAGCTGGTCCACGATCATGATCAGCGCCACACCCGCCAAATAGCCGACCAGGACCGGCCGCGAGAGGAGATCGGCGACGAAGCCGAGCCTCGCCGCCCACGCCACCAGGCACAGCAGCCCGACCGCAACGGCCAACGCGGCCGCCAGCACGGCATACCGGCCCGGATCCCCGGCGGCGAGCGGCCCGACCACGGTGGCGGTCATCAGCGCGGTCGTCGACTCCGGACCGACCGACAACAGCCGGGACGAACCGAGCAGCGCGTACAGCACCAGGGCGGGCAGGATCGCCCACAGCCCGGCGACGGGCGGCAGCCCCGCCACGGTCGCATACGCCATGACCTGCGGCACGAGATACGCCGCCACGGTCACACCGGCCAGCAGATCGCCGCGCAGCCAGGAGCGCTCGTAGCCGGCGAGCGCAGCGATTCCGGGTAGACCGGGCACGAAACGATGCCATCCCGAGTGGCGGGCTCCGGCCTGCTGCGACATGAGGCTCCTCTCCCGCGGTTCAGAATCCCACCGACTGTTGCACCGCCGCGAGGGCCCGCGCCACCACCACGCCCGTCGCCCCAACCGACGCCGGGGCGCAAACCACCGGTGAGGTCGCACCGGACCGCACACTGCCCGGTGAAACCATGCCTACGGCAGTTGGGCCTTCCCCCGTGAAGGTGGGCACGCGGTTATTGATCACGCAGCGAGCGTGAGTGTAGCGGTGTGGTGTCAGTGTTCGTATTCGTTGGGGCTGAGGTGGCCGTTGGCGGAGTGTCGGCGGCGGGTGTTGTAGCGGGTTAGCCAGGCGAAGACGGTCCTGCGGCAGGTGTCGGCGTCGCCGTAGTCGTGGGTGCCCTGGAGGGTCTCGCGTTTCAGGGACGCGTGGAAGCTTTCGCAGGCCGCGTTGTCGGCGCTGGTGCCGACTGCGCCCATCGACCGGGTGACCCCGAGGTGGTCGCAGAGGCCTGCGAAGGCCCGGGATCCGTATTGGGCCCCGTGGTCGGAGTGGAACACGGCGCCGTCCAGGCCGCCTCGGGTCGAGGCTGCCATCCGCAGTGCGTCGGCGACCAGGTCGGTGCGCATGTGGTCGGCGATGGACCAGCCGACGACCTTGCGGCTGAAGCAGTCCAGCACGGTCGCAAGGTAGAGGAACTCCCCGCCTGCGAGCGCGAGATACGTGATGTCGCCCATGTACTTCCGCCCCGGCTCGGTGGCGGTGAAGTCCCGCTGGAACAGATCTGGAACCGGTGAGGCTGCCGGGTCCGGGACGGTGGTGCGCACGCGTCTGCGCAGGCGGATGCCGGTGATGGAGAACGTCCGCATGATCCGGGCGACCCGCTTTTCGTTGACCCGCCGCCCTTTCTCGCGGAGCTCGGCGGTCACTCGCGGGGAGCCGTAGGCGCCGCCGGACTCGCCGTGGACCTCGCGGATCTCCTCGGCCAGGATCCGGTCCTTGTGCTGCCGGGCGGCCCGGGCCTCGGCGCCGGCGAGCCACTTGTAGTAGCTGGATCGGTTCACGTCCAGGACGTGGCAGAGCCGCTTCACCTCGTAGATGTCCCGGTGGTCGTCAACGAACTGGAAGCGGCCCCTCACCAGTTCGTCTCTCCGGCGAAATACTTGGCCGCCTTGCGGAGGATGTCCCGCTCGGTGGCGAGCTTGCGCTCACTCGCCTCGAGTTCTGCCACCCGCGCCTCCAGCTGCCGGACCCGCTCGTTCGGATCGGCGGATGGCGCCGCCTCCCGAGGTTGGGCGTCCGGCTTCGCAGCAGCGGCGGTGATGCCACGGCGTTCGCGGTCCCGCAGCACCCACTCGCGCAGGGTGGCCCGGTTGACGCCCAGGTCGGCGGCGATGCTCTTGTAGGTCGCCCCGGGTGTGGACGCGTACAGGCCCACGGCATCGGCCTTGAACTCGTCCGAGTAGTCCTTCATCGCCATCGGCGGTCTTCTCGCTTCCTCCGGATCAAGCAGATCCAGTATCAGCGTGTCCCCCACTCAGGGGGAGGCCCCGTTCGCCCCGGCGTAGGCGTCCTGCGGCGCACACGGTCAGGGCCGGACCTCGTCGATGGGGGCAAGGACGCATTCACGCTTGATGACCCTGGTCAGTTCTCCCCCCGCTCCACGCGTGGCCTGCACAGGGCCGCGTGGACAGCCATGCATGCTGGCGCCTACGCCAGGCCTCGGGAGACGCGTATGAAATGGCTGGTCTCATTGATCGGAGCGGCGCTGGTCATGGTCGCCCTGAGAGATCTCTTCCACACCCTGTGGCACCCCACACGACGCGGAGGGCTCAGCCGGCACGTCATGTCGGTGCTGTGGAAACTGTCCCAGCAGTTCCCTCTACGCAAAGGGGCCGCCGGACTCGCCGGCCCTTTCGCCATGGTGACGGTGGTGGCCATGTGGGCGGGCACCGTCACCCTGGGCTGGGCGCTGATCTACTGGCCCCATCTGCCGGACGCCTTTTTGTTCGCCGCCGACCTGAAGCCCGCCGAGCACGGCGGGCTGGTGGATGCGCTGTACATCTCGCTGGTCACAGTGGCGACGCTCGGTCTCGGCGACATCGCCCCAGCTGAGCCATGGCTGCGCATCGTAACCCCCGCCGAAGCCCTCGTCGGCTTCGTACTGCTGACGGCCACCGTCTCCTGGGTTCTGGAGATCTATCCGGCACTCACCCGCAGACGGGCTCTGGCTCTGCGCCTGTCGCAGCTGCAGCGCAACGACCCGTCGCTGCTGGAGCTCGACTCGTCCGCAGGGGCCGCGATTCTGGACGGCCTCGCCGCTGAAGTGGCACGCATCTGCGTCGACTTCCTCCAGTACGCCGAGTCCTACTACTTTCACGACGGCGCGGACCACACGTCGCTGGCCACGAGAGTCCGATACGCAGCGGAACTCGCCGCCCGCGGCGGCAGTGCCCGGCACGCCGAGGTACGGCTCGCTGCCTCTCTGCTCACGACAGCGCTGGCGGATCTCGCCGACATCCTCGACGAGCGTTTCCTGCACACTGGTGGCACAGTGCAGGACATCTACCGCGCCTACGCGGAGGATCACGACAGAAGCCAGATGTGAACGCCGGTCAGGAGCACAGGCTCCCTGGGACGCCGGCGGGAGCGGCGCTCGGGACGGGCTCAGCCTCGGTCCTCGCCGGAGACCTGCGGTGGGCCGGTGAGGTCACAGGCCACATCGACCACCCCTTCGACACCGAAAGCAAGGCGTTCGGCGACGGGGATGAGGTGGCTGTCGCGGACCGTGCCGGTGAGTGTCACCATGCCGTCCGTGACGTCGACACCAATACCGCTGTGGGAAACCCGGAACAGACGGTCGACGACCTCACGGCGCACTTCGGCGGCGATGTCGTCGTCCGGGCGCAGGAAGACCTTCAAGAGGTCGAACCGGCTGACGATGCCCTGCAGCACGCCGCTGTCGTCCACGACCGGTAGGCGCTTGACCTTCTGTCGGGCCATGCGCCGGGCGGCCTGCGACACTGAGGCATCCGCGCGCACGGTGATTGCCGGTGTCGTCATGAGGTCCCTCGCACACACCGCACCTGCCTTCGCCATCTCATCGAGTTGCTGCATCTGCTCGATGAGGCTGGGGTCGGAGTCGTGAAACTCCTCCTTGGCCAGAAGGTCTGCCTCGGAGACCACGCCCACCACGCGGCCCTCACCCTCCACGACCGGCACAGCTGTGACCTTCCACTGCGCCATGGCGGCGACGATCTCCTTGAACTCGGCATCAGGCCCCACTGCCACGACGGTCTCGGTCATCACATCGTTCACGGTGTACGGAGCAGGAGCCATGACAGGTGCCCTCATTCACAAGACTGACGCGCAGCGGGCCGGCCGTCAGGCCGTCAGGACGTGGCGGCTCTCTTTCGAGCGTCGCACACGCGGTCAGCCGCCACCAGCGGACGGCGTGGTCATGACCAAAGAACCGTTGCTCGTGGCGTCACAGGGAAGCGTGCACGGTCCGCGCCGTCCCGCCCGCCCGGCGTGGCCTCGGCCTGAGCCGCTGGGTCGTCGTGGCGACTGCCGTCACCTGCTTTCGCCCGCTTCGGTCTGGGGGAGAGCGGCCCGTCCGGCTTCGAGGCGGGCGACCGGGACGCGGAACGGTGAGCACGAAACATGGTCGAGAGCGGAGGCGTGGAAGAAATGGACCGAGTCGGGGTCGCCTCCGTGTTCGCCGCAGACGCAGATCTTCAGGTCGGGCCGGGCAGCGGCGTCTGCGTCGGAACGGCCAGCGCCGGAGAGCTCATCGCATCGGAGATCTTCATCGGCCGCCCCCCGTTCACAGTCCTTGAGACAGCAGGAGCTCGTGTGCCAGCCGGGCACCTCGGGCTGCCTGCTCCTCCATCTCGGTGTCCTGTGAGGGGATCTTCTCGAGACCTTCGGCCAGTGCCTTGACAGCCTGGGCCAGGACCTGCACCTGGGACTCCAGGATGCTTACTCGTTCGTACACGTTCGGGACGATGTTCTCGGTCATCATGAGCCTCTCTGCTCTGTGTGGGCGACGAGGAAGTCCGCGCTGTCCGACAGCGTGGTGAACCTCGGCGTGTCCTCGTCGTCGATGTGAATACCAGCGCGTTCGCTGAGGGTCTCGATGAAGCTCAGGAAGTCCAGTGAGTCCATTTCGAGTGCGTCGCGGAACTTGTCGTCGGGCCCGAGAGCGGTGAAGTCGGCGTCGGGGATGATACGGGCGATCGATTCCTTGACCAGGTTCAGTGCTTCGGTTCGGTTCACAGCTGCTCCGGGTTCTGCAAGAGGCGGTTGACTGCTGTCAGGTAGCGAGCGCCGACCGCGCCGTCTGTCGCTCGGTGGTCTGCGGACAGAGTGGCTGTGACAACGGGCCGTACGCCCAGCAGGCCGTCGACAGCCCACGGACGGTCGGCGACCCGTCCGAAGCCGACCAGTGCCACTTGTGGCGGGTAGATCACGCCGAAGACGGTTTCCACACCCTGATCGCCGAGGCTGGTGACCGTGATGGTGGAGTCGGATACTTCGGATCCGCGCAGCCGCCCCGTGCGCGCGCGGGCGACCAGGTCCTTCAGGGCGGCCATCAGCTGTGGGAGTTCGAGTGCGTCGGCGTCGTGCAGGGCGGGGGCGACGAGCCCGCCGCCGCGCAGGGAGATCGCCACGCCGAGGTGTACGCCGTCGCCGGCCGTGAAGTGGTCGTCGGTCCAGAAGCCGTTGAGCTCGGGCACGTGTCGGGCCGCGCGGGCCGCGGCCTTGAGCAGCAGAGCCGCAGGAAGCAGCCGCTCGCCGACCGGGCTGCGCCGGTTGTGCTCGTGCAGCCAGTCGATGGCGGTGGTCAAGTCGATGGTCGTGGACAGGTAGTAGTGCGGGATGTCCCGGTTGGCGCGGGTCATCAGTCCGGAGATCGCCCGGCGCATCCCGGCTGCGCGGTCCTCGGAAGGACGTTCAGGGGCGGCGATGTCGCGCGCGGATGGGGCTGCGTTTCCCGGTCCAGGGGCTGCGTCGCGCACGTCGGCGGCGCGAACGGCGCCGTCCTTGCCCGTCCCCGTCACCGCGGCCAGGTCGACGTCCAGTTCGGCGGCGAGCCGTCGGGCGAGTGGGGTGGCCCGTACCCGCAACGGCGAAGTGACCCCTCTGGCGGCTGCGGCTGCTCGTTCGACGTCGGTTCGGGTGACATGCCCCCCGGGCCCGGATCCGTGAAGGGTCTCGAGGTCGACGCCGCTGCGCTCCGCGAGGTGCCGGAGCAGGGGGCCTGTTTCGGCGTGCCCGTGCCCGTGCCCGTGGGCAGCGGGCGGCGCGGGAACTCCCACCGGTGCGGGTTCGGGCTGGGCGGGGGGTGTCGGGGGCGATGGCCGGACCGGTCGCTTCGCCTCGGCCTTCTCGGGCTCACGACGCTTCTCGCGCTTCTCTTGTCCTTCTGCGGTCTGCTCGATCAGCGCGAGCGCCGTGCCGACCGGCACCGTCGTGCCCGGCTCGACGAGCAGCTTCCCCACCATCCCGGTCTCGAAGCACTCCACCTCGATCGTGGACTTCGCGGTTTCGACGACCGCGACGGGATCGCCTTTCCGGACCGGGTCACCGGGCCCTACCAGCCACTCCTGGAGCGTGCCTTCATCCATGTCGGCGCCCAGGGACGGCATGGTGAACTCGCCCATGGTCAGTCCACCGCCCGGTGCGCTGCCGCCACGATGTCGGCAGTCTGCGGCAGGGCCGCCTCCTCGAGCCGCCGGGCGTACGGAATGGGCACCTCCGCGCTGCACACCCGCTCCACGGGGGCATCCAGTTCGTAGAACGATCCCTCGGCGATGCGGGCGGACACCTCTGCGGCGAGACTGCCGGTGCGCCATGCCTCGTCGATGACCACTACGCGGTGGGTACGGGCCACGGAGGCGGCGATGGCCGCGTCGTCGAGTGGCCGGAGCGTGCGCAGGTCGATCACCTCGGCGTCGATACCGTCGGCGGCCAGCTCGTCCGCTGCAGCCAGCGCCTTTGGCAGCGAACCGCCGTACGTGATCAGGGAGATGTCGGTGCCGGGCCTGCGGATCGCGGCGTGGTCCAGGTCCACGGGGGCGGTGGGCGAGGCGAGTTCACCGGAGGCGTTGTAGAGGCTTCCGTGCTCGAAGATCAGCACCGGGTCGGGATCGGCCAGCGCCGGGGCCAGCATGTGGCGGGCGTCTTCGACGGTGGCCGGGGCGAGGACACGGATGCCGGGTATATGGGCGTACCACCCCTCCAGGCTGTGCGAGTGCTGTGCGGCGAGCTGTCGGCCCGCGCCCGTGGTCATGCGGATCACCAGGGGTACGGGCAGCTGGCCGCCCGACATGTGCAGCAGGGTGGCGGCGTTGTTGAGGATCTGGTCGAGCGCGAGCAGGCTGAAGTTGACGGTCATGATCTCGACGATCGGCCGCATCCCGGCCAGAGCAGAACCGATGCCGGCGCCCACGAACCCGGACTCCGACAGCGGGGTGTCGCGGACCCGTTCCGGCCCGAACTCCTCCAGCAGGCCGAGGCTGACGCCGAAGCATCCGCCGTACCGGCCGACGTCCTCTCCCATCAGGAAGACTCGGTCGTCGGACCGCAGGGCATCCCGAAGAGCCTCCCGCATAGCCTCTCGGTAGGTCGTCTTCTGCTCCTGCGGCTGTCCGGTGCCCATGGTCAGCTCACCTCCGCCGAAGCACTCGTCACATGGCGCAGCAGATTTTCGACCTGCTCTTCGGGCGCCTCTTCGGCGGTTACGACGGCGTGGTCGATCTCGTCCGTGAGCCGGAGTTCGACCGCGGCGAGTTCCTTGTTGCCCAGCTCGTCGTGCTCGCGCATACGGTCCATGAGGCGGGTGATCGGGTCCCGGCCCTTCCACCGCTCGATCTCCGCTTTGTCCCTGTAGCGGTCCGGGTCGTACATGGAGTGGGCGCGGAAGCGGTAGGTGCGCAGCTCCAGGAAGTGCGGTCCGGCGCCTGCCCGGATGGCTTCGGCGGCCCGGCGGGCGGCCCGCTCGACGGCTTCGACGTCCATGCCGTCCACGGCCCAGGCGACCATGCCGTAGGAGGCGGCGCGCATGGCCAGGTCGGTCTGTGCCTCATGCCGCTCGATGGCTGTGCCCATGGCGTAGAGGTTGTTCTCGCAGACGAGCAGCAGCGGCAGATCCCACAGGGCGGCGAGGTTCGCCGTCTCGTGGAACTCGCCCTCGGCGAAGGCACCGTCGCCGAAGAAGCAGCAGGTGACGCGGCGCTCGTCACGCATGCGGTCGGCGAGGGCGAGGCCGGCAGCCAGCGGGAGACCGCCGGCGACGATCGCGTTGCCGCCGTAGAAGCGGCGGCTTGCGTCGAACAGGTGCATGGACCCGCCGCGGCCTCCGCTGCAGCCGGTCGTCCTGCCGTACATCTCGGCCATGACGGCCTCGGCGGGGATACCGCGGGCGAGCGCGTGGCCGTGCTCACGGTAGGTGGAGACGACCGCGTCCTCAGGGCTCAGCGCCTCGCTGACGCCGACGGCGACTGCCTCCTCGCCGATGTAGAGGTGGACGAAGCCGCGGATCTTGGCGGCGCTGTACAGCTCGACGCATCGTTCCTCGAAGCGCCGGATGCGCAGCATCGCCTCCAGCAGGTCCACCCTGTGCTCGGTGGCCCGGGTGGTGGCAAGCTTGGTCTTCGCGCTCTGCTTTTCCGACGCGGCCTGCTCCGCGGGCTTCGTCGTCGGGGAGGTCTTCCGGGTACGGGCGCCGCGGGCGGGGGTCACGCGGATCCCTCCAAGGTCGACAAGTCGCCAGTGGGAAGACCGAGTTCACGTGCACGCAGCAGTCGGCGCATGACCTTGCCACTCCGGGTCTTCGGCAGGTTCTGGTCGAAGGCGATCTCCCGGGGCGCGACAGCCGGGCCCAGTCTGCGCCGGGAGAAGCCCAGCAGTTCCCGTTCCAGTTCCGGGGTCGGCTCGATGCCGGGGCGCAGCGACACGAACGCCTTGACGATGTTCCCGGCGACAGGGTCCGGCCGGCCGATCACCCCGGCCTCCGCGACCGCCGAGTGCTCCATCAGGGCGCTCTCCACCTCGAACGG
Organism: Streptomyces sp. NBC_00390; assembly: GCF_036057275.1. Lineage (NCBI taxonomy): Bacteria > Bacillati > Actinomycetota > Actinomycetes > Kitasatosporales > Streptomycetaceae > Streptomyces > Streptomyces sp. NBC_00390. Next base: position 7,833,617 of record NZ_CP107945.1, read on the forward strand.
GCCGATCAGATGCCCCGCCGACTTGATGACGTCGTCGGCGCGCCCCACGAACCAGTACCAGCCGTCCGCGTCCCGCCTGACCAGATCGCCGGTCAGATACCAGCCATCGGCGAACGCGGCCTCGTAACGCTCCTTGTCGTGCAGATAGCCGCGGAACATCGACGGCCAGCCCGGCCGCAGCGCCAATTCCCCCTCCACGTCGGGGCTCTCCACCTCCGTGACCCGGCCGTCGAGGACCAGAGTCCGGCCGTCCTCACCCCGCTCCAGTACGGCCGCCTCGACACCGGGCAGCGGACGTCCCATCGAACCGGGCCGGATGTCGCATGCCGCGAAGTTCGCGATCATGATGCAGCCGGTCTCGGTCTGCCACCAGTTGTCGTGCACCGGCAGGCCCAGCACGTCCTTGCCCCACACCACCGCCTCGGGGTTGAGGGGCTCGCCGACGGAGGCGATGAAGCGCAGGGCCGACAGGTCGTACGAACGCGGCAGATCGTACGCGCCTTGGCGGGGGGTGGCGCGCATCAGCATCCGCAGGGCCGTGGGCGCGGTGTACCAGACGCTGACCCGCTGTTCGCCGAGGATCCGGTACCAGCGCCGGGCGTCGTAGTCGCCTTCGTCGACGACGACGGTCACGCCGTGGACGAGCGGGGCGATGATGCCGTACGACATGCCGGTGACCCAGCCGGGGTCGGCGGTGCACCAGTACACGTCCTCGGGGTGCAGATCGAGTGCGTACGCGGCTGTGGCGAAGTGGGCGACCACCGCCTCGTGGACGTGGATCGCACCTTTGGGAGTCCCGGTGGTTCCGCTCGTGAAGTGCAGCAGGGCCATGTCCTCGGGCGAGGTCGGCGGGATGACGAAAGTGTCCGGGGCCTCGGACGTCAGCTGATCGAAGGAGACCGTGCCGGGCAGCTGATCGGCGCCGGGCCCGACGATGAGAACGTGCTCGAGCCCGGGCAGCGCCGCCCGGCGCTCGGCCACCTTCCGCCGGTACAGGGCCGCGGTGGTGACCAGGACCCGGGCGTCGCCGAGACGCAGCCGCTGCTCGACCGGGTCGGGCCCGAACGCGGAGAAGAGCGGACACAGCACGCTGGTGTTCTTCAGTGTGCCCAGCACCGCCGTGTAGAGCTCGGGACACCGGCCGAGCAGGGTGAACACCCGGTCCTCACGGCCGACGCCGAGTGACTGCAGGACGTTCGCGAAGCGAGCCGTACGGCTGGCCAGCTCGGCGTAGGTGACAGTGGAGACGGCGTTGTCACGGGCGATGCACCGCAGCGCGATGTTGTGCCCCTCACCCGGGCCCGCATGCCGGTCGACCGCCTCGTGCGCGATGTTCAGCCCGCCGCCGGGCAGCCCGGCCAACGCGGTGCGCGCCTGCGACCAGGTGAAATCGGAACGTGTCCGGTCGTAGTCGGCGAGATTCGGTGCGACGCCCGGTGCGGTGTCCTTGTGGACCGTCTCCCAGCCCATGGGCGCTCCTCTCGACGCCTGCCTCTGCCTCCAGAGTCGCCGAGCCAGGCCAGGGCCGCATTGCGACCGGCCTCGCACGGGACTCGAGACGGGCCGCAGCAACCGTCCACCGGCCTCAGTGCGGCACGTCGGTCCTCAGGGTTGGTCCCGTGGTGGGTCCTCGGGCTGTTGACTCGGCCTGATCGGACGAGCCGCAGCACGGTGCAGGCATTCCGCCCGGCGTTCTCGGCGTCCTGCACGACGGCGTCGGCGGGGCTGTCGAGCCGGACCACGTCGACCGTCTGCACGCCGGGCAACTTCTCACTCCACGGGCGGAGCACCTGGCTCAGCTGCTTCTGAGCGTCCTGTGTGATCTCCTCGGTCACGTCGTGGTCGATGCCCCAGGGAACGTGTGCGTGGACCGGCACGCTTCGGCCATGGACGGCCCGAAGAGGCACGCCCCGGGCCGCGGCGGTGCTGAAGGAGAATTCGAGCAGCCCGTCGCCTTTCTTCGTGCGCTGCGGCGCATACCAGGACCACCGGCCGCTCGGCCCGTGCCACGACGGGCATGCTGACGTCGCCCATGAAGTAGCTCTCGACCGCCGGCAGCCCTCGAGAACCGAGTACGAGCATCTCGGACTCCGATGCCGCTTGCAGCAGCGCGTCCTGGGCGTCGTCGGCGACCAGGTTGCCGACGACGGCGAGGCCCGGGTGGCGTGCTTGGAGCTCCGCCCGAGCGTTGTGCACGATCCGCTTGGCCCAGTAGTTCTGATCCATCTCCGAGGGGCTGTGGGTCGGTTCCGGCACCAGCAGGGGCCATGCGTGCAGCAGGCGCAGCGTGAGCTTGCGCCGCTCGGCTTCGTCGGCAGCTCAATGGGCGGCGGCAACGCTCTCGCGTGAGCCGTCGAGGCCCACGGTGACGACTGGCTCCATGGCGGCTGCCTCCGTCTCGTAACAAGCTGGAAGAAGGACGGTGAACGAGTCCGCCTGTCCCAGCGTGGCGGCACGCCAAGCACGGCCTCTTCTCATTCGAGGAGTACCGCAGGGCTTGCTGCGGCGCATGTGGAGCCCATGTGGCAGGGCTCGGAGCGGTGCGGATCCCAGCACGAGGAAGAGGTCGCAGTCGTGACGATTCCCCTGGTGGTCGGCATCGACGGATCCGAGGCGAGTCTGGAGGCGGTGGACTGGGCCGCCGAGGAGGCAGTCCGGCACGAAGTGCCGCTCCACCTCGTGCATGCGGCCGTGCCGGACCACGAGGCGGCCGACCTGATCGCTGTTGCCTCGGAACGGGCCTGGAAGGCCGTTCCGACGGTGCGGCTGTCGAGCGAGGTGCTGCATGCGGACGCGGCGTCCGCTCTGGTCAGCGAAGGGCGCAATGCCTTCGCGCTGGTCCTTGGGTCAAGAGGGCTCGGAGATCTCGCCGGGATGCTCCTGGGATCGGTCAGCTTGGCCGTGGCAGCCCGCGCCGATTGCCCGGTCGTCGTGGTACGAGGCGGGGCGGAGTACCGGGATGCCCGGTTCGGAAGGGTCGTCGTCGGCGTCGAGGACGGCGAGGGGAGCGGCACGGCAGTGCGGTTCGCCTCCCGTGAGGCCCATGTGCGGCGCTGTCGGCTGGTGGCGGTGCACGCCTGGAGCGCCCCGTTCGCTCTCTCCGAGCCTCCGCCCCCGTCCGGGTTCGCACCGGAGGCCCATCGGCGCCCGCCGATGCAGGTGCTCGACGACGTGTTGCGTGGCCAGGCAGAGCGGTACCCGGACGCCACGGTCAGCCGCTTGGTGATCAAGGGGACGGCACGACAGGCGCTCCTGGAGGCCGCGTCGGGCTCCGACCTGCTCGTCGTCGGAGCCCGCAGGCGACGCGGGCACCTCGGTCTGCAACTGGGCCTGGTCAATCACGCGCTGCTGCATCACGCGCCATGTCCGATCGCGGTCGTTCCGCAGGTATGACCGCCATCGGCTGGGGATGGGACCCGCCGGCCGTCAGAGCCGGGTGGCCGCCCACCAGGGACCTTCGGGCCTGGACCGCGTCTGCTGCCGTCCGGTCGTGGTGGGGACCGACCAGCAACAGCCGGAGGCCGGAGCATGGGCAGGGTGCCGGACTGCAGAAGTCCGCGAAGGACCGACGGGTCCCGCCGTCGGCCCGTGTTCCCCACGTCGGTCCTGGATGACTCACGAGCCGGTGGCGGAACTCCGGGCGTCGTCGGTCCGGTACGCGATGTGCTCCGAGACCGAGACCACGCCGTCAACGCTCCGGCACAGCCGCTCAATGATGGGGATCAGGCTCTTGAACTCGACGGATCCGCCGAGGGCGACCTGCCCCTCGCGTACCTCGACCGTCACCTCTGAGGGAACGAGGCCCATTGTCTGCTGCAGCAGATCCCGGTGGATCTCGTCGCGGATGGCGTCGTCACGGCGCAGGAAGATCCGTAGCAGGTCGCTGCGGCTGACGATGCCCTGGAGCCTGTCCGTCTCGTCCACCACGGGCAGTCGCTTGACACCGTGGACCTCCATCAGACGGGCTGCCTCGACCACACTCCACTCCGGACGCGCGCACACCGCTGGAGCCGACATCAGTTCCTCGGCCCTGGCCCCCTCGGCCTTGGCCCGCTCCCACGCCTCCAGATGCGGAACCGGTGTCCGACCGGACGGGTCGGCCTGGTCTGCGGACTTGCGCAGCAGATCCGCCTCGGACACCACACCCATCGGGCGTTCCAGATCATCCACCACGGGCACAGCGGTGACGTCGTTGTCCGCCAACAGCTTGACGATCTCCTTGAACGGCAGGTCACGCCGTGCCCGGACGACCTCTCGGGTCATGAGTTCTGCGACGGTTCGGTGGTGCATGTCGCCTCTCCCTTCCGGGGCGTGACAGCCAGTCGTCGTCACCCGTCCAGCGGGTCAGGGATCCGTCACACGGGTGAGCTGCGGGCCTGTTCCGGGGCCAGTGGTCCCGGAACCGGCTCGATCGCCCTCTTGATCAGGGTCTCTCTCCCATGCAGCGGCACGCCGCGCGTGGCACGTTGGGTAGAGCATCATTGTGAGGAAATGGCGGCGATCATGCGAGCTCACCTCGGCGATCAACTCGTCATCGAAAGCCCGGCGACCGGCGCTACCAGGCGCGACGGCGAGATTGTCGGACTCCACCATGCGGATGGAACACCTCCCTACGACGTGCGCTGGTCGGATACGGACGAGGTGACGCTGGTGTTCCCCGGGCCTGACGCACATATCCGGCGCGTCGAGCACGAGCCGGGGACCCGCGAGTCCCGGCCGGGCAGGGACGAGGCGGGTGCCGTGTCCGACACGACCCCGCTGCAGGGGCCACCCAATCCTGGTGACATCGGCCGGCGGGTGGCCGGCGAGCGCAAGCGACAGGGGCTGACCCGGGCGGAAACAGCCCTGCGCGCCAGAATGGCGCCGGACTACCTGGCGTACCTCGAAGAACGGCAGGCCGACCCGAGCCTGGGAACTCTCATCAGACTGGCCGACGCGCTGAGCACCAGCGTCGCAGCCCTGCGGGGCGGCGGCATCGATCTGCCGCCCGGCCAAGGCCAGGCGCTCCTCCACCCTCAACTGCGGGACCTCGGCCCTGATGAATGCCGCGCCCGGCTTTCCACGCACGGCTTGGGCCGCGTGGCGGTTTCGACATCCGATGGCCCGGCGGTCGTGCCGGTGAACTACGAGGTCATCGACGACACGATCGCCTTTCGGACCGCGCCCGACTCAGTGCCTGCCGCGGCGGTGGGAACGGACGTCGCCTTCGAGGTCGACCATGTGGACGAGGCGACAAGCCAGGGCTGGAGCGTGCTCGTCGTCGGCCCTGCCCGGGTTGTCACGGAGCCCGACGCCGTGCGGCGGCTCGACGATCGTGCTCACACCAGGCCGTGGGCGGGGGGTGAACGCGATATGTGGGTGCTGATCCAGCCCACGCGCCTCACCGGCCGCCGCATCAGTCCGGCCGATCAGTGAGCCCTGACCGCCCGGGAGGTGCAGCCGGTCTCCACGGCCGACGAGCACCCGTCGTCCGCCCACTGCGCGCCGACGACCTGCCACTACGCGCTCTCCGGTCCGGCGGCGCCCAGCAGTTCTCCGGCGTCGAGGAGGGTCTCGACGACCCCTGCGCGCCAGTCCGGCACATGAAGATCGAGAACGACCGTACCGGTGTGGATGATCCAGAAGCGGTCGGCCTTGCCGCCCTCGTTGAAGACACGCTCGCCTGGCGCGAACGACACCTCACGGGCCAGCGACATGAGCCGATCGCGCCGGTCTTCGGGCATGGAGTTGAAGAAACCGCTCCCCGCGATCACGGTGACCGCTCCCAATGGACGCCGCTGTCCTCGGTTTCGTCGGCGGCAGGGAGTGGCGTCTGCTGCGCCGGCCGAGAACCGGAGTCGTCGTAGAGGTAGGTCAGCTTGTCGATGACGGTGACCACACCGTCCACCTGCTGCGCCAGCCGGACAGCGACCGGGATCTCGCTGAACCGCTCCAGCTGACCTTCGAGGGTGACCACACCGTTGGTCACATGCACCTGGACCGCGCCCGGGAACAGCCCCAACGTCTGGTCCAGGACCTCGTCGTCGATCTCCCGGCGGATGTCAGGGTCCGATCGCAGGAAGACCTGAAGCAGGTCGCGACGGGTCACGATACCCACCAGGCGGCTGCCCTCATCGACCACGGGCAGCCGCTCGATGCGGTGCTGCGCCATGGTGCGGGCGGCCACGGCGATGGTGTCGTTGGCCTGGACGGTGATCGCCGGCTGCGACATCAGCTCTCGGGCGCTCATCGCGTGCGCCTTGGTGTCAGCGTTGTGTCCGGCCTCGGTGCCGCCGGCCGGCGGCGACCGCCAGGCCAGCCGTGCGCTGCGGATGGGTCCCGGCTCGGGCGGAACACCCGCTTGCCGGAGTATGAGGTCGCTCTCGGAGATCACGCCGAGCACCTTGTCATCGGTATCGACCACTGGCAGACCGCTGATCCGGTGCACCGCGAGTAGCTTCGCGACCTCTTTGAACGGGGTCTGCGGAGTCACCGAGACGACTTCGTTCACCATCAGGTTGCCGATCTTGCTGTGCTTCATCACTGGCTCCCTCTCGCAGGTGGGGCCATCTCAGGCCACTTCTCCTGCTCTCAGCTCCAGCCTCCGGCAAAAAGGCGCCCGGGCCCAGGGCCTGAAGGGGCACGGAGGTGGGCCGACCGGCCGTATGACTCCACCTTCTCGCAAACCGGCGCGGTGCAACCCGGCCGAACGTCCCGGTCCGAGGGCCGGTCCGCATGTCGCGGTGGATCCAGGGCAGTGCGACGGTATTCACAGGGCTGCTCGCAATGGCCGGAGAGGAAGGCGGTGGGGACGATGGAGCTCCCCTTGGTGGTGGGCGTCGACGGATCGGACTCCAGCCTGCAGGCGGTGGACCGGGCGGTGGACGAAGCGGCACGCCACCGGCTGCCATTGCGCCTGCTCCATGGCTCCTTGTGGGAGCGTTACGACGCAGGCCACCCGTCCTTCGGCACCGAGCGTCCCGCCGGGGATCCCCACCTCGTGGACGATGCCGCCCGTGTACACGGGGAACGGGCCTCAAACCTCCTCGCCGACGCGCTGCGTGAGGCCGTGCGGGATCGCCCCCGGGTCGATGTACACCGCCGGCCGGTCGAAGGCCCCGCCCACACGGTCCTCCTGGATGCGTCGTCCGATGCCGACCTGCTGGTCGTCGGCGCCCTTCGGCGGCACGGCCACTTCGGTCTGCAGTTCGGCAGGGTCGCCCACGTCCTGCTGCATCACTCCGAATGCCCGGTTGCCGTCATCCCACAGCGAGCCTGAAATCCGGCATGCGGGCCGCGCTCCAGTGGATCACCTGAAGGCAGAGGGGAGGGCGGCGGATGTCGGAGTGGACCTGGGAGTACGAGGGCTATGACCCTGCTGCCGAGCGGTTGCGCGAATCGCTGTGCACGCTCGGCAACGGCTACTTCGCCACCCGTGGGGCGGTACCCGAGAGCAGGGCGGGCCTGGTGCACTGCCCCGGGACCTACGCTGCCGGGTGCTACAACCGCCTGGAGTCGACCGTGGCAGGGCGACAGGTGGAGAACGAGGACCTGGTCAATCTCCCGAACTGGCTGCTCCTGCGGTTCCGTCTCCGGCCCGCCGACGGATCGGCGGGCCGGTGGTTCTCCCCGGACACCCGCGTCCTCCTCGACCACCGGCACAGGCTGGATCTGCGGCGCGCCACGCTCACCCGCACGTTCCGGTACCGGGACGACGAGGCCGGTGTGCTGAGCGTGGAACAGATCCGCTTGGTGCACATGGCGGACCCCCACCTGGCCGTACTGCGGACCGTCTTCACAGCCGAGGACTGGTCGGGAGAGATCGAAGTCGAGTGCTCCATCGACGGCGACGTGATCAACAGCAACGTGCACCGTTACCGCTCCCTCAACCGCAGCCACCTGGCCCATGTCCGGACCGGGGCAGCCGGGACCGACACGGTGTGGCTGCGCTGCCGCACCAGCACCTCCGACATGAGCATCGCCATGGCGGCCCGGACAATCGTCACCGGGCAGCCTCCGGTCTCATCGGAGCTTCATCCCGCTCGACATCGAGCCGCCCACCGCCTGGTGATCCCGATCGTTCCAGGCCGACCCGTCGTCGTGGACAAGACCGTGGCGCTGCACACCTCACGCGATGCGGCGATCAGCAACCCGCTCGGGGCAGCGGTCGAGAGGGTGTCCGCAGCCGCGGACTTCTCAGCACTGCTGGGATCCCATGTCGCCGCGTGGGCGCAGCTGTGGCGGCGCGCGGACATCCAGGTGCCCGGGGAGGCCGGTCGCGTTCTGCGCCTGCACCTGTTCCATGTCCTGCAGACGCTGTCACCGCACACCGCGGACCTGGATGTGGGCGTGCCGGCCCGAGGGCTGCACGGTGAGGCGTACCGGGGCCATGTCTTCTGGGACGAGCTGTTCGTGCTGCCGTATCTGAACCTGCACCTCCCGGAGGTCTCCCGGGCACTGCTGAACTACCGCCACCGGCGCCTCCCGCAGGCTTGCCGGGCGGCCGGCGAGGTGGGCAGGGCGGGGGCGATGTACCCATGGCAGAGCGGCAGCGACGGCCGCGAGGAGACCCAGCAGCTCCATCTCAACCCCCGCTCGGGCCGCTGGCTGCCGGACCACTCCCGGCTCCAGCACCACGTCGGCTCGGCCATCGCCTACAACGTGTGGCAGTACTGCGAGGCCACCGGCGACACCGAGTTCCTGCACACGAAGGGTGCGGAGATGCTGCTGCAGATCGCCCGCTTCTGGGCGGACACCGCCGTCTTCGACCCCGAGTCGGGTCGTTACCGAATCCGTGGCGTGGTCGGCCCGGACGAGTACCACGACAGATACCCGGGCGCCGCCCGGCCCGGCTTGGACGACAACACGTACACCAACGTCACCGCAGCCTGGGTCCTCAGCCGCGCCTTGGAGCTCCTGCAGCGCCTCCCCGCATGGCGTCGACAGGAACTGATCGAGCGCGTGAAGCTGGGCGGCGACGAACTCCCGAAATGGGAGGAGGTGTCCCGGCGGCTGCGGGTCCCCTACCACCAGGGCGTCATCAGCCAGTTCGACGGTTACGGCGACCTCGCCGAGCTGGACTGGGACGCCTACCGCGCGCGGTACGACAGCATCCGGCGCCTCGACCGGATCCTCGAGGCCGAGGGCGACACCGTCAACCGCTACCAAGCCTCCAAACAGGCCGACGTCCTCATGCTGGGCTACCTCTTCTCGCCCGCCGAGCTGCAGCACCTGTTCCGCCGCCTCGGATACGGCCTGGACGACGAGGTCTGGCGCAGGACCGTCGACTACTACCTTCGGCGCACCAGCCACGGCTCCACCCTCAGCGGTCTCGTCCACGGCTGGGTCCTCGCCCGCGTCAGACGGGCCGAAGCATGGAAGTACTGCCAGGAAGCTTTGGAAGCGGACATCGCCGATCTCCAGGGCGGCACGACCGGTGAAGGCATCCATCTCGGCGCCATGGCAGGGACTCTCGACCTGGTTCAGCGCGGCCTGACCGGCCTGGAGACCCGCGAAGACGCCCTGTGGCTGGACCCGGTGCCGCTCCCGGCACTGTCCGAGTACGGATTCTCGCTGCGCTATCGCGGTCACTGGGGTGTCGGTGTACGGCTGCGGAGCGGGCAGCTGCAGATCGGTGTGCCCGACTCGGAGGAATCTCCGATCCGGGTGGTACTGGCCGACCGGGCCGTCACCATCGCACCGGGAGAGACGTGCACGCTTGTGCTGCCGACAAGTTGATCCGTCCGGCGGACCGGAGCAGGTGAGACTCAGGCCCGCTGCCCGGAGAGGACCTGCACACCGGCAGCGCGCCCCCGTCGGCATCGGCCGGCCCTTCCCGCTTCGCCTCGATCGGGGGCCGTCATCGTCCCTCGCCGGACCCCCGCACCACAGTCCCGCCCCGCGCCTCCCGGGCCGCCGCCTCCACCACGGCAAGACTTGACGCCGAGCCATCCACTCCCACGACCACCAGACCGCTCACCGCACCTCCCTCACTCGCACGCCCTCACCCCAAGCCTCACCCTGGCGATGTGCTGCCACCGACCGGGCGGCCCTGCGGGATCGGAGGTCAGGCCGCGTCGATGTGGTCGACGACATCGACCACGTCCTCGATGTGCCGCAGCGATTCGAGGAGTTGCGGGACGAGTGTTGTGTCCAGTCTCCCTGCCACGGTCAGCACGCCGTTCTCGACCGTCACCTCGGCGGCGCCGGGAGTCGGCAGTTGCCGCCGGAGCACCGACTCGGCCTCCGCACGGATGTCCGCGTCGTCGCGAATCAGGGCCCGACGAGGTCGACGTCGGCTCCCCGGGTGCGCGGGTGCGCGGGTGCTCGGGGGGTGCGCCGATACGCCGCCGGGAACTCGGCAGTGCAGGGCAATCAGGGCGGTGCTTCAAGCCCGGGTCCGACCCGTCTTCGGTCCGCAGACATGTCGGTCACTGGCTGGGGGCCGCTGCCGGGCGGCGCGCCGAGCCCTCGTTGCTGCCTGCCGGGGACGATCGGCGCTGTGACGGCGGTGATCTCAGGCGGTTCGATCGGGCCCGGGTGCCAACGGCGAGGCCGCCAGGAGCGCAACACGGCTCCTGAGCACGCATTCCCGCGTGACACGGCCCGTCGAAGGCGTGATGGCTCGCTACGGCTACGCACCGTGGTAAAGGCGATCGAGGCCGACGAGGAGCACCTCACCGCGAGCCTCCGCCGCGCGTAGTTCAGGGCTGAAGCCGGCACCGCTGTAGCACGCAGGCATTGCCCGGCCGACGTCTTCGCCGCTGTCGGCGAGTAGTGCCAACACGTGGCGCAGGCGTCGCAGGTTGTCGAGATCCATGATCTCGTTCCAGTGCGCTTGTCCGACCGACAGCAGGGCGCCCTGCTGGTGGTCCGACGCACCGCGCACGACCACCTCGATGTCGAATGCCGTGGAACCCTGCGGACCCGGAATGGAACCGTGGGACACGGTTCCGGCAGGTGCCCCGAAAGTGTCCGGTGCGGCGAATTCCGCAGCCCAGTCCCGGCACACCTGGGCGAAGTCCGGTGCTACCACCAATGCGTCGAAGACGGAGCGGGCCCGTTGCCAGACTTGTGCGGCGTCCGATTGTTCCAGCGCCGAGCGGTGCGGCCACACGATCGCGTGGTCGAAGGCCAGGAACGGCTCGGCGATGCGGTACCACGTCAGGCCCGGACGGAAGGCGTCGGACTCGCTCTGCAGCAGACCGCAGTCCTGCAGCACTCCCAGGGCCCGGGACACTTGGGGAAGCGGACAGGCCACAGACTCGGTGACCGCCCCGCGGGTCGAGTTCCCCGAAACGATGGCGGTCAGTACCGAGTGGCACAGAGCCCGGTCCCAGTGGTCCGCGCCCTGATCGAGCAGATGGCGTGCCTCCCAGAACAAGGGCCTTCGGGGATTGAGCACGGTCCTGCACACCCAGCGGTCGAAGTCGTCCGGATCTGTCGGGGTGTCGTCGGAGACGAACTCGTACCGGTATGCGGGGGCTCCTCCCACGACAGCGTGCACGAGCAGCGCAAGCCGGGAATCGTCGATGCCCCAGAGTCCGGCCGCCTGCCGAAAGTCCAGCGGGCGGACCGCGAGCGCCAACGTGGCCAGTCCCCGCAACGGGGAAGACGCACTGAAGAGCCTGTGCATGACAGGCACGGTACTGCCGGACAGAAGCAGCCGGGGGCGACCCGGCCGACTCCGGGCCTGCAGGCGGTGGAAGGCACCATGGAGGATGGAGGGGAGGGCGGGGCTCTGCCGGACGAGGTCGGGGAACTCGTCGATGACCACGGGGAACGGTCCTGGGTCCCCGAGCGCGAGCAGGGCGTCGACAGCGTCCACCCAGCCGTGCGGACCGGGAGCAGGTGATGCGCCGGTGTGCAGGGCGAGCTGGTCGGCGAGCTGGTGGAGTGATTCCGCCTCTGTGACTTCCTGCGCCCCGAAGTAGAAGCCTCCCGTGGCCCTGGTCAGCGCCTTCAGGAGGTACGTCTTGCCCTGTCTGCGCCGTCCCGACACGATGCCGAGGGAGGGACCCTCTTCAGGTGCGCACGCGAAGGCCACAAGTGCCTCCCACTCGGCCGCGCGGTCGAACATCCCGTCCGGCCGGGGGTGGCGTACGGCATCGGACTGCGGCACGGACCGCTCCCCTCATCAGTGGCTGTCCTCGTCTCCCAGTACACCCCCAAAGGCGACCGGCCCGCTCGGCGTGCCGGCGCTGCCGCCTCCTCAATGCGATGTTGTCGTCCCGGCATGCGCGTGCGGCGCGCAGCACTGCAGCTCTCTTTTGGGCTGCCAGGCCATGGCCGCTGGCACCTGCGACGGCGACCTTGGAATGATCCACCGGAAGAGCCCCCGGGAAGGGCCGACGATGAGCGACACCGCGACACGCGACCGCGGTGAATGGCAGGCCGCCCTCGACCAGATCACCGCCAACCACGAGGGCGAACGTCACACCATCGCAGCACTGGACCCGTCGGTCGGGCGCCAGTACGAGGCCGAGCGGCTGCCCGTCACTGGAAGGCGGCATGGATCTCCTGTTCGGTGGCGGCGTGGGAGACGATGAGGAGTTCGTCGCCGGGCTGGAGCCGCATCTCGGGGGTGGGGACGGTGGGTTGGCCTTCGCGGATGATGGTGGCGATGACGGTGCCTGCGGGGAGGGTGATCTCGCCGAGTGCGCGGCCTGCGGCGCGGGACTGCGGTGTGATGGCGGTTTCGATCACGTCGACGCCCGCTTTGCTCAGGCGCAGGAGGGCCACGGTGTCCGTGGCGCCGGTGGCTTCCTCGATGAGGGAGATGAGGGGCGTGGCGGCGGGGACTGCGGTGTCGACGCCCCAGTTCTGGTCGAAGAGCCAGGTGTTCTCCGCGTCGTTGACGCGTGCCGCGACGCGGGGGACGGCGAACTGCCGCTTGGCGAGGAGGCTGATGACGAGGTTGTCCTCGTCGTTGCCGGTGGCGGCGATGATGAGGTCGGCGGTGTGTGCGCCCGCGTGTTCGAGGAAGCTGGGTTCGCAGGCGTCCCCGGCGACGAGGCGTACGGGAAGGCGGCCTTCGAGCTCGGCGATGCGGTCCTCGTCGATGTCGACGAGGGTGACGTCGTTGCGGGCGGCGGCGAGGACCTGGGCGATCTGGGTGCCCAGGCGCCCGGCGCCGGCGATGAGGGCCTTCATGTCCCCAGCTCCTTGTCCAGGAATCCGCGCAGGCGGCCGAGTGCGGTGGCGGCGACGGCGAAGGTGACCAGGTCGCCGGGTTCGGCGGGGGTGCTGTGGGCGGGCACGAGAGAGCGCCCGGCGCGGGTGACCTCCACCACACGGATCTCGCCGTCGACGTCGAACTGGGTCAGTCGCCGGCCGGTGAGGTAGGCGGGCAGCTCGGAGCGGATCAGGAGGGTTTCTCCGTTGCCGAAGGTGAGTTCGGGCGTGAGGTGGCGGTGCAGCAGCATCTGCTGGATCTGGTGCACCGTCCAGTGGACGCTGGCGATGGTGGGGATGCCGAGTTCGCGGTAGATGTCTGCGCGGCGGGGGTCGTAGATGCGGGCGAGGACGATGGGGACACGGTAGGTCTCCTTGGCCGTCCGTGCGCTGACGATATTGCTGTTGTCGCCCGAGGTCACGGCAACGAATGCGTCTGCGTGTTCGATTCCGGCGGCCTCGAGCACCGCGCGGCTGTACGCGTTGCCTTCGTGGAACTGGCCGGGGAAGCCGGCCGGCAGTAGCTTGCGGGTCTTGGGCAGGCGGTCGATGAGCCGTACGTCGTGGCCTTCGGTTCCGAGCTGGACTGCGAGTGTGGAGCCCGCCCGCCCGCAGCCCGCGATGATCACTCTCATGCCGTTCCTCCCTTCGTGCTCGGCAGCCCCAGGTGTCGGCGCAACCACCACTTGCGGGTCTCTTCGGCGGCCAGCAGTAGTGCTCCGAAGCCGGCGAGGACAGCCCAGTCGGCGGCGTCCAGCGGCGCGGTGTTGAAGATGGCCTGCAGCGGGGGCAGGTAGCTGATGGCTGCCATCAGGGTGATGCCGAAGCAGCCCGCGGCGATCAGCCACGGGTTGGACAGCAGCCCGATCCGGAACACGCTCTGCCGGTCGGTGCGTACCGCGAGCGCGTTGAAGAACTGGCTGACCACGATCCCGGCCTGGACCATGGTGATCGCCTCCCGGTAGACGGTGTCGTCCTCGGTGAAGTCGGAGTACGGGATTCCGGAGGCGTGGATGTGCCAGAAGAACACGACGGTCACGCCGAGGGCCTGGATGCCGCCCAGGAACAGGATGCGTCCCATCACGGCCCTTGAGAAAAGCCGTTCACGTCGGGAGCGCGGCGGCCGGTCCATGACATCAGGTTCTGGTGGCTCGGCGCCGAGCGCCAGAGCGGGCAGAACATCGGAGCCGAGGTCGATCGCGAGGATCTGGACGGCGGTGATCGGCACCAGGGGAAACCCGGCGAAGGTCGCGGCGAGGATGGGAACGAGCTCGGCGATGTTGTGGCTGAAGAGGTAGATAAGGAACTTGCGGATGTTCAAGTAGACCGACCGGCCAAGTCTCACCGCCGTGGTGATGGAGGCGAACGAGTCGTCCAGCAGCACCATGACCGCGGCTTCCCGGGCGACGTCGGTGCCGGAGGCGCCCATTGCGACGCCGATGTCCGCGTGCTTGAGGGCCGGGGCGTCGTTGGCGCCGTCGCCGGTGACCGCGACGACCTCGCCGCGCCGCTGCAGAGCGGTGACCACCCGCATCTTGTGTTCGGGGCTGACACGGCACAGCAGCAGCTCGCCCGAGTCGCAGAGCAGGGCATCCAGGCCGTCGTCGTCGAGCGCGTCCAGCCGGGTGCCGGTGACGACAGCGGGCGTGGGCTGCCGCACGATCCCGACGCGCCGGGCGACCGCCTCCGCAGTCAGCGGGTGGTCCCCGGTGACCATGACGATGCGGATCCCGGCCCGACGGCAGGCGTCGACGGCGGCGCTCACTTCCGGCCGTGGCGGGTCGAGCATGCCGACCATGCCCAGAAGTGTGAGCTTCGATTCGACGTCGTCCTGGACGGGGTGGGCGTCGGCCAGGGCCCGTGATGCCGCCGCCAGCACGCGCAGCCCTTGGGCGGCCAGATGGTCACTGGCGGCGGTCACCGCCGCGCGAAGCTCATCGGTGAGCGGCCGCCGCTCACCTCTCCAGTCGACGGCGGTGCAGCGGGCGAGAAGCTCCTGAGGCGCGCCTTTGACGTAGGCGCCGTACTTGTCGGGGGTCTTGTGCACGGTGCTCATCAGCTTGCGGGCCGAGTCGAACGGGTACTCCGTCACACGGGGCGTGGCGGCTTCCTCGGCGGCCATGTCCAGACCGGCCTTGGTGGCGGCGACGAGCAATGCCCCCTCAGTGGTGTCACCGAGCACCCGCCAGCCCTCGCGGTCCGACTGGGGGTACTTCCCAGCGTCAGGTGGGGGAGGGACCAGCCGGGCGTTGGAGCACAGCCCCGCCGCCCGGAGCAGTTCGCGCACCGGCCCGGGATCGGCCACTTCGCCGGCCGGCGCGTACCCCACCCCGGACACGGCATGGGGCACGCCGCCGGCCCACACCTGGACGACGGTCATCTCGGCCTGGGTGAGTGTCCCGGTCTTGTCCGTGCACACCACGGTGGTGGACCCCAGTGCCTCCACCGCCAGCAGCTGCTTGATCAGCGCGTGCCGACGGGCCATGCGCCGAACGCCGATCGCCAGCGACACCGACAGCGTTGCGGGCAGCCCTTCGGGTACGAGCGCGACCATCACTCCGAGCGCGAACACGAAGGTCTCCACGAGCGGCTGCCCGGTGGGCACGCGCACCGCGAACAGGGCCGCCCCGATCGCCAGCGCCGCTCCCGCCACGCGGCGGGCCATCGAGGCGACCTGGCGCTGCAACGGGGTCTTCTGCCGCGGCGCTGCTGCGGCGAGCCGGAAGATGCGTCCGAACTCCGTTGCCGCCCCGGTGGCGAACACCACGGCCTTCGCGGAGCCCGCGACGACATCGGTGCCCATGAAGACGCAGTTGCGGGCCTGAAGCACCGGGCCGCCGGCCACCGGTTCTCCGGTCAGCCTGACGGCGTCGCTTTCCCCTGTCAGGGCCGCGTTGTTCACCGAGACCTCGTGCGCCTCGACCAGTCGGCAGTCCGCCGACACCGCGTCCCCGGCTTCCAGGACGACGACGTCTCCGGGCACCAGGTCACGCGCGGGCAGCTCTTGCCGCTGCCCGTCGCGCAGCACCCGGCAGGTATGCGGCACCATCGCCTGCAGCGACTCCGCGGTCCGCTCGGCCGAGTACTCCTGTGCGAAGCCGATGGCCGCGTTCAGCACCACCACGGCCAGAATCGCCACGGCCAGCTGCAAGGTGCCCTGGTCGGGCGGCTCCTGAAGCCAGTACGCCAGGAACGTGATCGCCGACGCGACGAGCAGCACCACGGCGAAGAGGTCGGCGAACTGTCCGACGAGGTCTCGCCACAGCCCCCTCCGCCCCGCGTGGGGCAGCTCGTTGGACCCGAACCGGTCCCGTCGCGCCGCCACTTCCGCTGCCGTCAATCCTCGCGGTGAGGTGTCCAGGGCGGCGAAGACGTCTCGGGTTGCCAGGCTCTGTGCTGCGGGCCCATGAGCCCCGCTCGGGACCGGCCCGCGGCCCCCGTCACCGGACGTCAGTGAGTGGGTTCTGGTACCCATAGGCCACCTTGGAGTGACGCGGTCACGGCGCGGCGGCCCGTACGGCCGTGACTTTGTACCCGGGGCAGGACGTGACGGTGTCCGCGGGGTCGGACGTGAGGCGGTTCACTCCGCTTGCGGGGAAGTGGAACGGAGCAGAAGAGCGGCCGGGGACTGTCTGTTCGCCGATGCGGGCAATGAGCCGGGCCCGCCCCCGTACGCGACAGCGCCCGTGTGGGGCGGTGAGGTCCGCGTCGTAGGCGGCCGGCCCGGGGGCGGCGGCAGCAGGCAGGCCGAACCTGACGGCGACCGCCGGAGCCTGTACCTCGGGGCTGCCCGCCGGTCCCGTTCCCGCCCTGGTCTCGGCCAGTGACCCGATCAGCCGGTCTCCCGGCCGCCCACGCTGGTCGGCAGAGGCCCGAAACGCATCGAAACGGTCCGCAGGACCCACGGGAACCATGACCTCATCGTGGAGGCAGGCACCCGGGGCCGCATCCCGGCATCGGCGTGCGAGCGCGTCGGGCCATCCGGCTGGGGACGGCGGCGTTCGCAGTGAGCCGAGACCTCCCCGCCGCGGCCCGCCAGAACGAGCAACTTCCGAAGGGCGGACGCGGGCCGACAGATGCTCGCGATCGCGGTAGCTGCTCGCAGCGTGACACGCTGGGAGCCTGCGCGGCAGGGGGCGTGGCCGCGTTCCTGGCGGTCCTGCCGTCGGCCGTGGGGGGTTCGGCAGTTCCGGCGGTGCCCGGCCGGCTGTCACACGGCGGGACATCGGTGCTCGACCTCGTTCGCCTCATATGCGGCCAGGCCTTGGGGCCCAGGATGGGCGCGGCCTCACCAGGAAGGGCCGAATGGTCCCTGTGATGTGCCCCTTGTGGGCCTGTGCCGCACAGCCCGGTGGCGCTTCACTGGAATTGACGAGGAGGACAGGACGAGGCCACGGAGCAGCGGAGCGAGACCGCGCACCGTGCAATCAGGATCCACGAGAAGTGGATGGTCCTCCCCGCCGTTTCTGTGCCGACACGGTTGAGCTGGGAGTACACAGTGCGCGCGACGTTTCCGCTGGGACGCATTGCCGGCGTCCGGATCGGAGTGCACTGGAGCGTGCTCCTCGTCTTCGCCATCATCGCGCTCGGTCTCGCACAGGGCCGGCTGCCGGAGACGCACCCCGGACACGCCCCGGTCGTGTACTGGCTGACCGGGCTGGCAACGGCCGTGGTCTTTTTCGCCTCATTGCTCGCCCACGAACTCGCCCACGCCGTTGTGGCTCGCCGCAACGGCGTCGAAGTCGACGACATCGTGCTGTGGCTTCTCGGCGGAGCGGCCCGGCTCAAGTCGGAGGCGTCCAGCCCTGCCGCCGAGGTGCGCATCGCGGGTGTCGGCCCCCTCGTGAGCCTCGTGCTCGGCGGCCTCTTCGCGGCAGGGGCGTGGCTGCTCGCCCGGGTATCCGCGCCAGGTCTTGCCGTGGAGGGCATGGTGTGGCTGGCCGGCATCAATTTGCTGCTCGCCGTGTTCAACGCCGTTCCCGCAGCGCCGCTCGACGGAGGGCGGCTGCTGCGGGCCTTCCTGTGGTGGCGGACGGGGGACCGGCTGCGGGCGACGGCGGGGGCGGCGACGGCGGGTCGGATCTTCGGCTGGTTCCTTGCGGTGCTGGGACTGCTTCTCCTGATGAGGACGGGTTCCTTCGGCGGGCTGTGGCTGGCCGTGATCGGCTGGTTCCTCATCGCGGCGGCCACCTTGGAGGGGAGGCAGGCAGCGCTGCGCGCCACCCTCGCCGGCGTCCCGGTGCGTCAGGCCATGACCCCGGATCCGGTCTCGGTACCGGCCGGTCTCCCCGTCGACAGGTTCCTGGCCGACCCGCTGTACCGGTTCAGGCATTCGGCGTTTCCGGTGACCGGGGACGGCGGAGCCCCGGTCGGCCTGGTGACACTGGACGCTGCCAGAGCGGTGCAGGGGGAGCGGCAGAGCGTCGTGACGGTGGGCGACGTGATGCTGCCCCTGTCCCAGGTCGCCGTGGCACGGCCGGACGATGCGCTCACGGATCTTCTGCCACGCATGCAGCCGGGTGCCGCGCACCGAGTTCTGGTGCTGGATGGCACCCGGCTCGTCGGCATCCTCTCCGCGTCGGACATCAGCCGCACCGTGGCGTGGCTGATGCATTCCGGCCCTGGGGAAAGCGGTCACGCGCGCTGGTGACTGCACCGTGTTCACTCCCGGGCGGCACGTCTCAGCGGACGAGGACCGCCTCACCGGAGCGGGGTACGACCGCGGTCCAGCCCAGCTCCCGGTCAATGCGCCCGCGCAGCGTTGCGGCGGCGTCAGGCTCGCCGTGCACCAGGTACGTCGTGTGCGGTGCGGGAGCCCCGCGAAGCCAGTCGAGGAGCTGGTCGGCGTCGGCGTGCGCCGAGAAGTGCGGGACGTTCGCGATCTCGGCGCGCACGGGCACGTACTCGCCGAACATCTTGAGCGTGCGTGCGCCGTCCACCAGATCCCGGGCCCGTGTGCCCTCGGCAGCGAATCCCACGATCACCACGGCGTTGCGGGAATCGGGCAGCAGACGCCGCAGATGGTGCAGCACGCGTCCGCCGGTCGCCATGCCGGCCGCGGAGACGATCACGGCCGGACCCTGGGCGTGGTTGATCTCGATGGACTCCTGGACCGTGCGGGTGGCGAGGAAGGGTTCGGGGCTGAGGACGGCCGTGCCGTGCGCGGCGACATCGGGACGCAGCTCTCGTGCCTGCGCCCGGATCGCGTCACGATAGACGTCCAGGGCGGCCAAGGCCATGGGGCTGTCCACGTACACGGGCACCGACGCGGGCAGAACTCCCGCCCGGCGCAGTCCGGCGAGCTCGTGGAGGACGACCTCGGTGCGGTCGAGGGCGAAGGCGGAGATGATCACAGTGCCGCCGCGGTTGAGCGCACGGGTCAGTACGGCGGTGAAACCGGCGCGTCCCGCTTCGTCGTCGTGCCGGCGGTTGCCGTACGTCGATTCCATGAGCAGCATGTCCGCGCCGGAGAAGGGCTCGGCCGGGCGGAGCAGCGGGTGCCCGGGGCGGCCGAGGTCGCCGCTGACGGCCAGGGTGTGCCCGTCCTCCAGGGTGAGGTGGGCCCAGGCCGATCCGAGGATGTGGCCGGCACCGCGCAGTGTCAGCCGGGTCCCGGCCATGATCTCGATCTCGGTGTCGATCGGCACCGGGTCGAAGTACTTCAGCGTGGTGTCGACGTCATCGTCGTCGTACAGCGGCTTGGCGGGCCGGTGCTTGGACCAGCCCCGTTCATTGGCGTGCTGGGCCTGCTCCATCTGGAGGCGCGCGCTGTCCCACAGCACGATCTCCGCGAGCCGGGCCGTGTACGCACTGGTCAGGATCGGGCCGCGGAAGCCATGGCGGACGAGCCGGGGCAGGTAACCGCAGTGGTCGAGATGGGCGTGGGTGACGACCACGGCGTGGATGTCCCCGGCGTCGCAGGGCAGCGGTCGCCAGTTGCGGCGCCGCAGGTCGGCAAGGCCCTGGAAGAGCCCGCAGTCGACGAGGACGCGGGCGTGGTCGCTCTCGACGAGGAACTTGCTTCCGGTGACGGTGCCCACGCCGCCGAGGAAGGTCAGGAGCGCCGGTCTGGACCGCCGGTCGCGGCGTGCTGTGGTGTTGTTCGCAGCCGTTTCCTCCATGGGAGCAGCCTCCTCGAAAATGAGGAACGGTTCCCACTTCCAACGGCGTGCCCACCTCCGCCCGGGCCGGATGATCCCCAGGGGGACCGCCTGCCCTGCTCGCGGTCGCAGTCCACGCCTCCAGGCTGCGTCAGCGGAATGCCGCGTACTTGGGCCAGGAGGTCCCCGCTGTGTGCCCATGCGGCCTTGGTCCGTAGCAGGGCGGGGCATGCCGTGTTGTGCGCGCCGTGTCGTGTCCTCCACGAGGGATTCCGCGGATTCCACGGCGATCGTGCCGAGTGCCGTGCGCAGGAAACCCTCTTGTCGGGCACGGCGATCAGGAGTGGGCGACGATGGCGACGGGCGCCGGCGAGTGGTGGGTCACCGCGTGGGTGATCGGGCCGATGTGAGCTCCCAGAGGGGACTTGCGGATGTGCCGGCCGACGACCACGAGATCTGCGTCGGTGGCGCAGTGGATCAGCTGTTCTCCAGCAGAGCCCACAAGGGCCTGCTCGACGACGTCCACCGACGGGAACTTCTGCCGCCAGGGCATCAGCAGGTCGGCGAGCGCGCGGTCGACTTCCGCGGCTGCCTCCCGGCGGACTCCATGATCGAGCAGGGGATCCTGGGCGACGACCAGGGGGAGCGACCAGCCGTACACGGCGCGCAGCGTGCAGTCGCGCCGTGCGGCTTCGTCGAAGGCGAAGGCCAGGAGCGCGTCGCAGGGCTGGTGGACGTCCACACCGACGACCAGGTCGCGGTAGGGGCCGGTACGGGCGGGCGGCGGCACGTCCTCCGCCCGCGTGGCCGCTCGTACGAGAACGACCGGCCGCTCGGTGGCGCTGATCGTGGGCATGCCGACCGAGCCGATGAGGAACCCCGTGATGCGGCTGAGCCCACGCGAACCGAGCACCAACAGGTCCGCCTCGCCCGCCTCGACGGACAGGGCCGCCGGGGGCCGTGCGGAGAGCCTCCGGGTGGTGATCTCCAGCCCGGGTTGGCGCTTCCGCAGGTCGTTCGCGACCTCGGTCAGCATGTCGTCGGACCAACGCTGCTGCTTCTCGGGGCCGGTCACCGGCATGGTGATCGATGCGGGCCAGTCCTCGGCGTAGACGAGGCGCAGCGGCAGGCTGCGCAGCGCGGCTTCGTCCGCGGCCCACGCCGCCGCCCAGCGGCTTTGGGGCGAGCCGTCCACGCCGGCGGTCAGATGACGGGTCATGGTGCTGATCTCCTTCGGGGCCATGTGTGCGGCTTCCCTCCCAGCGCCACCAGCAGCGCGCGGTGACAGCAGAGGCCGAGAGTCGCCCGCGGGGGCCGAACGATCCTGCTCACGATCACGAGGAGGTAGCTCCCTGCACGAGGCGCCTGGGCGGGCTGTGCCGCAGTCCGCCCAGGCGTCCAGGGATGCGCGTCATGTGGTGTGCGTGATTTCGATGTGCTTCGGTTCCGGCTTCTCTTCGCCGAGGCCGACGCTGACGGTGAGCATGCCGTCGGCGTACTCGGCGCGGACGTCGTTCTCGTCCGTGCTCTTGGGCAGGGTGAGACTGCGGGTGATCGATCCGTAGCGGATCTCGCTGCGGTGCTTGTCGACGTCGCGCTCGGTGCGCTCGGCCTTGATGGTGAGGACGCCGTCCTCGACGGTTACGTCGAGATCCTTGACGTCGATGCCGGGGAGTTCGGCACGGACGATGTACCGGCTTCCCTCGGTGTATTCCTCGAGCCTCATCGTGTACAGGTCCGCCATGGCCGGCATGGTGAATCGAGCGGGGAAAGCCTCGAACCAGTCGGGCAGGTCGGGAAACGGGAATTTCTGCTTGCGTGCGAGTACAGCCATGACCAGGCTCCTCGGTATCGCGGTTACTGCATGTCCAGTCCACCGCACCAGGTTCAAGATCGCAGGGGTCGAACGGGCAGCATCGGGGGCCGAAGGTCCCCAGGCTCGCCGATTCACGGGCGAACGGCTCCGCGAAGAGGGGACCACTCGGCCCTGCCGCGCTGAACTCCCCGGCGTAGCGTGTTGATATGAGCCGGCCGCAGCCGATGGCTGCCGCCACCTGGGATGCAGACCGGCGGAGGAGCTATGGCACCTACCCGTGTACTCCCGATCGTCTTCGGCGTCGACGCCGTAAACCGGAATGCCGCCCTGGACTGGGCGATCGACGAGGCCGCCCGCCGCGGGGTGCCACTGCAGTTGGTCCACGCGGTGCTGCCGGTGACCCATCACGTGCGCGGCGTCGAGGAGACCGCCCATCACAAGGCCTTGCGGCAGCTGGGTGACGAGGCACTCGACAAGGCCATGGCTCGCTCCCATGAACGGCAGCCTGATCTTGAGGTGACGACGTTCATCACGGACGCCAATCCGGCGCAGGCGCTGGTGCGACAGTCCGCGCACGCGGGGCTGGTGGTTCTCGGCTCGCGTCGGCTGGGCCGGCTGGCGGAGGTGCTCAGCGCCGCCTCAACGGCCGTACCGGTGAGTGCGAACGCCGCCTGTCCGGTGGTCGTGGTGCCGGACACCGAGCGCACGGTGGAGGAGCCGCCGTACCTCGTGGTCGGGGTGGACGGGAGCCCGTCGGCCGACGCTGCCCTGGACCATGCCCTGGAAGCCGCCGCCTCGCGCGGTGCCTCGGTACGCGCGGTGTGGGCGTGGCAACGCCCGCTGCTGGGATTCCTCGACGAGCAGGCCGCGCTCGAGTCGTGCCACCGGCAGCTGCACGAAGCAACCGCGGGGCGATCCGCTGCCTACCGGGACGTGCCGCTGAGCCATACGGTGCTGCGGGGGCACCCGGTCGAGGCGCTGGCGAAGGCCGCCGAGCATGCCCTCGCCGTGGTCGTCGGCCGCCGTGGCCGGGAGGGCTTCACCGGCATGTGGCTCGGCTCCGTTCCGCACGGTCTGCTGCACAGGGCCGTCTGCCCGGTGGCCACCGTGCCCCCATCGGCCTACGAGGACCGCTGAGAACTGGCAGCGGGAGACCAGGAGAGTAAGCCCACTCGGCCGGAGTGAGGAGCCCATCGTGACTGAGCGCGAGAACTTCGCGGCAGGAGCCGAAGCCCGCCGCGCGGTACCGGGCAAGGGGCTGAGGGCTGACGAGCCCCGGCGCGAGGAACTGCTGCTGCGCTACCTCGGCGCGGTAGCCTCGGTTTCCGCGAAACAGGTTGCGGCGCCGCGCCCCACGGCCTCAGGGACGGCGCCCGCCGAGCTGGCGCGCAAGGCCTCGGCACACGCAGCCGGCGCTGAACCCCCGCCCCTGCTGGTCCGTGAGGTCATGGACGTACCGGGCGCATCGGTGCGCGGAGACGTGCCGTTCGTGGACGTGGCCCGGCACCTGACCCGTGAACACGTCGGGTGCCTTCCGGTGGTCGACGCCGAGCGACATGTGCTGGGTGTGGTGTCGGAGTCCGATCTGCTGGCCAAAGCCGCCGTCGAGGCGTCGGAGCACCGTCCGAGCGCGCTCGGACGGTTGAGGGAACGGCGGCTGCACGACAAGGCACGCGGCGAGACCGCCGAGACGCTGATGACCACGCCGGCCGTCACTGTGTACCCCGGCCAAACGGTCGCCGAAGCGGCCTGGTTGGTGTCCCTGTCCCGTCTCAAGCGTTTGGCGGTGACGGACCACGACGGGCGCCTCCTCGGTGTAGTGCACAGGAACGCCCTGCTCAACGCCCTGATACGTGATGACGCCGAAATCCGAGAGGAGATCGAGTCCAGGATCCTCGCCGAACACTTCCCGGCCGCCGCCCCGAGCGCCGTGGAGGTCACCGTACGAAACGGCGTGGTCGACCTCAGTGGCCACATGGCGGAGGCCGATGTGCCACGGCGCCTTGCGCAGATCAAGGCTCTCGACGACGTGACCGCAGTGATCGACCACCTGAGCGGTGCGTGAGTGTCACCGCGTGAGGCCGACCCCCGACTCCCGTGCGGCAGACTCGGGGTCCCGGTGCCCGCTCAGCGTGATGGTGATCTCGGGCGGGGCCTCGAGCGTGTTCTTGACGGTGCAGTGTGAGATCACCGCTTGCATGGCCGCGGCACGGGACGGTGGCAACTCGGGGACGTCGACACAGATGTTCAGCGAAGCGACGCGCGGCGGGGGTTCTGAAGCCATCGTGTAGTCGCAGGCGACACGGAGCCCCTTGCGCGCAATGCCGTGGCGGTCGAGGAACCGCCCGGCGTAGTGCGCGACGCACGACGTCACAGCCGCCACGAACAGTTCCACCGGCGTCGGCGCCGTGTCATGACCACCGTCCGGGACAGGCTGGTCAACCGTCAGTACGTGGCCTCGCATCGTGACTTCATAGGCATCGCCGGAGATCGGGGTGACCTCCGCGTGTCCCGCCCTGCCCGCTGGCGGGGGATCGACCGCTTCGGCCTGGAACAGCAGAAGTCCGGCTATCCGTCTGGCCTCTTCAGGCGTCAGGGAAGCCCAGACCTCACTGCTGTCATACGGCTCGCGCACGGTATCGAGGACCACGCGCCCCATCTCGGCAGGGAGCCCCTCGGACACGAACCTGGAGACGCTGATCGTTCGGCCACAGCCTGTGTGCACTGTTTCCGCCTGCGTAACCGACTGCTTCTCGGACACGACTGCCACCATCCGGACTCGTTGGTTCTTGCCTCGTCCTGCGGGCGTCAGCGCACCTCGAGTCCGACGCTCGGCGGCCTGGGGTGTCGCGTCTCATGACGGCCGCCGCGTGGACTACCTCGCCACCAACGGCCCGGTGCGTCTGACCGTTCCTTCCCGCTGTAGATGCTTGGTGACTCCGAGCGTGGCATTCGAGGGCCGCCGCGGACAGGGCCGACCGGGCCCGACCAGGGGGCTGATGGGCCCTGCGCCGGCGCGCGCCAGGTGCTTCCTCTCAGTTTCGCGGCACGGCTCTTGCGAGACCTTCGCTGTCGAGCGATGAGGGCTCCGCTCACGCGGCTGCCCCCGGCTTCGGGAGAGCGGCCAGTGAGCTTGGTCCGCTTGGCGGCGACGGCCTCGGCGTAACGACCAGTTCCGCGCCGGTGTGGACGCGTGCGGATCAAGGCCGCGCCGGCCGGTCCTTTCTGTCGCCGTATCCGGTTCCTGTACGAGTTCGGCCCGGAGTTCCGGTCGTTCACACCCGGGGCCGTTGGGAAGACCTCAAGATCGGGATTGCCTCCCTGCGGCTGTTCGAAGGCTGCGCGGTCGTCAGCGACATCGACTGGATCCGTCAGTCGACTCGGCTCACGAGCTTTCTGATGCCCTGCCCGGTACGCGTCTTCGGCAACCAGGAACGCGACGAGGCCCTCTGCTGGTTGAGTTCGCTGCCCGAAGGTCCCGGAATTTCCCACCGACTCCTGCCCGAGTCCCATGTCGTCGTGGTCGAGGTCGAACAGCCCTTGCACGCCCAGGACTTCGATGTCCTTTCGCTGACCGCGGACAGCTGGCTCGAAACACACGAAGAGTTGGCCGGCGTCGTGGTCCGTGCTCGAGAGTTTCCCGGCTGGGAGAACGTCGGGAGCCTGCTCCGGCATCTGAGTTTCGTCCGCGACCACCACCGGAAGGTCAGGAAGGTCGCGCTGGCGGCCGACAGCAAGCTCGCCGGCCTGATGCCTCACGTTGCGAACCACTTCGTGCAGGCCGAAGTGCGGCGGTTCGGTTACGACGAACTCGAAGATGCCGTTGCATGGTCGGCGAGCCCTCCGGATCATCCGGCCGACGCGGGTTGACGCGGCAGCCATGAAGGCAGGTCGGCGGTCGCGGTGGGATCGCCAGGGCTTTTGCCGGGCTGGTCTCATGCGAGGAGCGCCGTGGGAGGCGTCACGGGATCGCCGACCCGCGCACCTCGGTAGTCCGTCCGCTCATAGCGGAGGTCGTCCATTCAGTCGGCGGCTTTGCCGACCGGTGCCGGAATCATCGCGGTTCACCGTGCCGAATCAACCACTGCGACAATGTCCCCGTTGTGTGCGTCTGCCCTCATCGGTGAGACAAGAACCTCGTCACGCTGGCCGCGCGCAGCCACAACGCCCAGACGGCGCGCGAACGCGGCCTCGCTGCGCGCCGGTGCACGACGCAGTCCGTCCCGTAGATCCGCATGGCCCGCGGACGCGGTTGTCTTGCCGGCCTCGTTCAGGACTGGCTGCTTCCGACTTGCCACGACCAGATCAACGACCCGCTCCGGGCCGCCGTACGGCTCGCCGGAAGCCGCAACGTAGGCGGTCGGCGTCATACGACGTCGAGAACCTCACCCACCGGCCGGCGGGGAGTGGCCGGACCGACAGGCCCGTATCCCAGGCGGATCACCATGTGCACGTAGCCCACCGCCGAGCTCGGGTCCCTGACGGCCCAGCGGAGTTCGGGCCACTCCAGTGCCTGGGAGGTCAGGGACGCGACCAATCCGTCCTGGGTTGCCTGGAGCAGGACGCGTTCCATGGCCTGACCTGCCCGGAGCCAGTCCATCGGATGGTCGGTGGACGTGCCCAGCAGCGCGAGACGGGGCCACTTCTCGAACTTGGCAGTTTCGCGCCCGGGTACAGCTCGGCGTCCTGCGAAATCCCGTACCGGCGCGTTCGCGCCCCACTGACGGGGACCGAACGCCTCGGCAGGAATTCCCTCCGGCCGCGTAGCGTCACTTCCCTCGGCGGTCTGCGTCCAGCGGGCCACTTCCTCGCGGACCTCGGGGGTGAGCGCCTCACGTCCTTCGGCGTCGTGCACCAGATCGAGCAACGACTTCACGTGCCAGGCGTGGGGGAAGGTCAATCTCGCCCCTTCCAGCAGAGCGGCACCCCGCAGCCCGTCCATGAGGGCTTCCGGGATCTCCTCATCGGTGAACGGGAAGCGGCTGGTGTGGCGGCGGCGGACGGCGGGGTGGAGGAGAGCCAGCTCCTCGTCGGCTCCAGGGGGCCCGGAGAGGTCCACCGAGGCGAACAGCCAGGGGTCTGCCGGATCGGGGAGCAGGCTGGTGACCGCCGACCAGCCGGCATGCGTCGCCGCCACGCGCAGATTGAGCAGGGCGGCGCCGCATCCGAGGTGAAGCGCACGATTCGTGGGGTCCTCCACTGGCATGGTGCGCGAGGGATCGCCGCGCAGCTGCAGGACTCCGCTGTCGCGTAGGAAGCGGAAACTCCACGGCTGTGCGTTGTGCATCGACGGAGCGGTCGTGGCGTCCTCCACCACTTCCGCCACCGTTGCCGTGTCAGGCGGGCGTGAAGACACGGGAACCTCCTGCAGAAACAGGTCAGTGGTGGGCGACGACCACGGCCACCGGCGTGGTGGAGTGGTGCATCACCGCGTGGGTGATGGTCACCGATGCGCGGGCCCAGGTGCGACTTCCCGATGTGTCTCGCGACGACCACCAGACCTGCGTCAACCGCTGCCGGCTCATGCAGCAGCTGTGTCGCCGCCGGACCGATGACGGACTTCTCCACCACTGTCACCCCGGGACACTTGTGTCGCCATGGCAGCAGCAGATCGCCGAGGATCCGGCTCGATTCCCTGCCCACCTCCAGCTCGAGGTCGGGGTCGATCGAGGGCGTGTAGCTGAAGACCAGGGGGAGCGTCCAGGTGTCACTTGGCAGGGGGCTGCCAGATCTCCCAGTCGTAGGTGACCGGGCCGGAGTGCGGCCCGGCGTTGTCTGATGCCGGGGCGGCCGTGACCCGGGCGCCGACGGGCTGTCAGCGCCCTCCTGCGGCCGGGGCCAGGGCGCTCAGGGCGGCATCGAGGCGGGCGGTGGCTTCCGCGGCTACAGGCTTCATGGCGTCGAGGCCGGTGAGGGCGACCACGGTGTCGGGGTCCAGAGCCTGGACGGGGACATGATCGCTCTCGCGGCGGACGACGACGTTGCAGGGCAGGAGCAGGCCGATGGAGCGGTCGGCTTCCAGAGGGCGCTCGGCGCGCTCGGCGGAGGCGGAAGTGTCCTGGCGGTGCCGGCGCTGATCTACCTGCTCGGCTTCACCCCCGCCGCGGCCACCACCGCAAGCCTGCTCATCGTCACCGCCACCTCCCTGACCGCCCTGTACGCACACGCGGGCCAAACACGTGCGCTGGAAAGCGGGAGCGGCATTCGCCGCCGCCGGCATCCTGCCCACGGCCCTGGCCGGAGCCGCCGCCGCCCGGCTGCCCCAGGCCGTCCTCACCATCGCGTTCGCCGCCACTGCCGCCTTGGCTGCGACCCGGATGCTTCGACCTGCCCCCGCCACAGCAATGGCCGATGGCCGCGCGGTGCGGCCGGGGAAGGCGGCGGGGACCGGAGCGGGGCTGGGTGCACTGACCGGGCTGCTAGGAGTGGGAGGAGGCTTCCTCGCCGTCCCCGCCCTGGTCACCGTCCTGGCCTTCGAGATGCAGGCCGCCGTCGGCACCAGCCTTCTGGTCGTCTCCGCCCACTCCCTGGCTTCGCCGGCCACCCGCTCCGGCGCCGCCGTCTCCCTGGACTGGGCGGTCATCGGGCCGTTCACCGCAACCGCGATCCTGGGCGCCTGGGACGGCAAACGCCTCACCGCAAAGGTATCCGGCCCCCGCCTGCAACGCCTGTTTGCCCTTGTACTGCTGGCCGTGGCCGCCTTCATGCTCGCCGACGCCGTCAGATGATCTGCAGCTCAGGCCAGCGACAGGAACAGCTTCTCCAGCCTCGCCCGCATCTGCTCCCGGTCCCCGGCCGCCTGCTCCCCGTCAGCCATGCAGTGCTGCAACCCCGTCGCGATGATCGCGAACCCGGCCCGGTCCAGCGCCCGGGAGACCGCCGCGAGCTGCGTGATCACTTCCTCGCAGTCCCGGCCGTCCTCGATCATCCTGATGATTCCGGCGATCTGCCCCTGCGCCCGCCGCAATCGGTTGAGCACGCCTTTCAGCTCATCGGCCGCCATGTCGAGCTCCACGCTTCCTCCTCCATAGATACCCCCTAGGGTATTCTAGTCCATTCGGGACGCCCAGCCCCGGACGAAGAAAGCGAAAGGGAACCCCATCCGCATGAGCACCCCCGCCGCCATCCACCCCGCCCAGGCTGCCGAGCGCCTGCCGCGCTACACCATCGTCGACGTGCGTACCCCCGGCGAATACGCCGCAGGCCACATTCCCGGCGCCCACAACATCCCTCTCGGCCACCTCCACGCCGCCCTGCCCGCCCTCGAGGCAGCAGCCGCCCGCGGTGAGCTGCTGATGGTCTGCGCTTCCGGCAACCGCTCCGCCACCGCCTGCGAACAGCTCGCCGCCGCCGACATTCCCGCCACCACTCTCACCGGTGGCACCACCGCCTGGACCGGCCAGGGCCACCCCGTCCAGCGTGACGAGACGGCCAAGGCCGCCTGGCCCATGGAACGCCAGGTTCGCCTCGCCGCCGGAGCCCTCGTCATGGCCGGCCTCGCGCTCGGTACCCGCTACCGGCCCGCCCGCTGGCTGTCCGCCGCCATCGGAGGCGGCCTGGTCTTCTCCGCCGCCACCAACACCTGCGGCATGGCCGCCCTGCTGGCCAAACTGCCCCACAACCAGCCCCGCACCACCGACCTCAACGCCACGCTCGAAACCCTCGGACGGTAACCCGCCTACTGCGGCAGCCGCCCGCGCCCACGCAGGACCTGCGTCGGTGGTCACGGCGACGAAAGGCCCTGCTGGAGCGTGTGTGCACCCACAAGCAGACCGCAGGAGCAGATGGAGCAGGAGAGCCGTAGGGGTGGCCAGAGCATGGACCCCATGGAGTAGCAGTCTCCTGCCGCCGGCCGGCAGCGCTCGTCCAGGACGCAGCCGGCGGGGTCATTCTCGGCCTGTGGGCCTTCACGGCAATGCCGCCGTGGCAGGGCGGTGACCTCGGAGCGGGCCATCATCCGTGGGCGGTGATGGCTCGCCCGTCTGTCAGGGAGCGGGCGGGTGACCATCTGCCCGGTGGGTCGTTCATCCTGGCGGCGCGCGTTTGCCACCGTCCCCGGCGGCGCGTGCCCGCCGGGCCCTGAAGCGTGCACTGCTTCAGGGCCCGACTCCACGATGGTGGGTGTGCAGGCGGTGCTGCCTCTGCGGGACTTCACTGTGGCTGCCCTTTCCCGGCTGATGAGTCGAGGTGGTGGGTTTCAGTCGGTCCAGGTCCAGTCGGCGACCTCGGGCAGGTCGGTGCCGTGTTCGCGGATCCACGCGTGGTGTCGGGTGCGGGTGTCGGCCATGCGCTGGCGGACGGCGGCGGCGCGGACGGCGAGGCCGGGGACGCGGTCGATGACGTCCATGACCAGGCGGTAGCGGTCCATGTCGTTGCTGACGACCATGTCGAAGGGGGTCGTGGTGGTACCCCTCTCCTTGTAGCCGCGGACATGGAGGTTGACGTGGCCGGTGCGGCGGTAGGCGAGACGGTGGATCAGCCACGGGTAGCCGTGGTAGGCGAAGATGACGGGCTTGTCGCGGGTGAACAGTCCGTCGTACTCGAAGTCGCTCATCCCGTGCGGGTGTTCCTCGCGCGGCATCAGCCGGGCGATGTCGACGACGTTGACGACCCGGACGGCCAGGTCCGGCAGATGACGGCGGAGCAGCTGGGCCGCGGCCAGCACCTCCTGGGTGGGCACATCTCCGGCGCAGGCGAGGACCACGTCCGGTTGGCCTCCGTTCTCCGTGCCGGCCCAGTCCCAGATCCCGGCGCCGCGTGCGCAGTGCACCCGGGCCTCGTCCAGGGTCAGCCAGTCGAAGCAGGGCTGCTTTCCCGCGACGATCACGTTGACGTAGTCGCGGCTGCGCAGGACGTGGTCGGCGACGGCCAGGAGGGTGTTGGCGTCCGGCGGGAGGTAGACCCGTACGACCTCGGGGCTCTTGTTGAGCACGTGGTCGACGAAGCCGGGGTCCTGATGCGAGAAGCCGTTGTGGTCCTGGCGCCAGACGTGTGAGGTGAGCAGGTAGTTGAGGGAGGCGATGGGGGCGCGCCACGTCAGGGCCCGGGAGGTCTTGAGCCACTTGATGTGCTGGTTGACCATGGAGTCGACGATGTGGACGAAGGCCTCGTAGCAGGAGAACAGTCCGTGGCGTCCAGTGAGGAGATAGCCCTCCAGCCAGCCCTGGCAGAGGTGTTCGGAGAGGATCTCCATGACCCGGCCGTGCCGGGACAGATGCAGGTCCGTCGGCAGGACCTCGGCCTGCCATGCCTTGCCGGTGGCGCCGAAGACGGCCCCCAGCCGGTTGGAGTCGGTCTCGTCGGGGCCGACCACCCTGAAGTCGCGGCGGGTCTGCGTGGCCTCCATGATCTGTTCGAGGAGCGAGCCCAGGACCCGGGTGGGTTCGTGCATCGTGGCGCCCGGCTTGTCGACGGGTACGGCAAAGCGGTCGAGGGACGGGATCGGCAGTTCCCGCACCAGCAGGCCGCCGTTGGCATGCGGAGTGGCGCCGAGCCGCCGGTCGCCCTCGGGCACGCACGCGAGTACCTGCTCGCGGGGCCGGCCGTCGGTGTCGAACAGCTCCTGGGGCCGGTACGAGCGCAGCCATGCCTCCAACTGCCGCAGATGCTCGGGGTTCTCGCGCACGCCGGACAGCGGCACCTGGTGCGCGCGCCAGGTTCCTTCCACCGGTTGGCCGTCGACTTCGGCGGGTCCGGTCCAGCCCTTCGGCGTACGGAGCACGATGACAGGCCAGTGCGGGCGCTCGCTCACGCCGTCCTCGCGGGCGGCGCGCTGGACCTGCCCGATGCGGTCCAGCGCCCGGTCGAGCGCCTCGGCCATGGCCCGGTGGACCTGGAGCGGGTCGTCGCCGGTGACATGGATCGGCTCGTGGCCGTAGCCGCGCAGCAGTTCGTCGAGTTCGGACTCGGGCAGCCGGGACAGAACGGTAGGGTTGGCGATCTTGTAGCCGTTGAGGTGCAGGATGGGCAGCACCGCTCCGTCGTGCACCGGGTCGAGGAACTTGTTGGAGTGCCAGGAGGCGGCGAGCGGCCCGGTCTCGGCCTCTCCGTCGCCGATGACACAGGCGACCAGCAGGTCAGGGTTGTCGTACGCGGCGCCGTACGCGTGGGCGAGACAGTAGCCGAGCTCGCCGCCCTCGTGGATGGAGCCCGGGGTCTCCGGCGCGACATGGCTGGGCACTCCGCCGGGGAACGAGAACTGGCGGAAGAGACGCTCCATGCCCGCCTTGTCACGGGTGATGTCGGGGTACGTCGCGGTGTAGCTGCCCTCCAGCCAGGAATTGGCGAGCACGGACGGTCCGCCGTGCCCTGGACCCCAGATGCACAGGGCGTCCTGGCCGCGTGCCTTGATGACGCGGTTGAGGTGGGTGTGGACGAGGTTGAGCCCCGGCGAGGTGCCCCAGTGTCCGAGCAGCCGGGGCTTGATGTGCTCGGGGCGCAGGGGCTCGGTCAGCATTGGGTTGGCCATCAGATAGATCTGGCCCGCCGCCAGATAGTTGGCGGCCCGCCAGTGGGCGTCCAGGGTGCGCAGCTCCTGGTCGCTCAGTACGGTGCTGTTCTGGCGCTTGCCCTTGAGCATGGGTGACTCCGTAACGTCGTCGATGGGCATCGTTGTCGAACCGTGGAGGCGGCATGTCGGAACGCGAGAGGCTGCCGCGGGCGCAGTACGAGCAGGAGCTGCTGCGGCTGCAGACGGAGCTGGTGAAGCTCCAGGAGTGGGTCAAGGCCGA